>JAJTDE010000031.1 GCA_021298085.1 Rubrivivax sp. | reverse complement strand
AGGCCTTGTTGAGTGCGCAGGTTGCTCATGACATAGGGCTTGCCCTGGCGCATGCGCTGCGTATCGGCCTCCATCACGTCGAGGTTGGCGCCGACGTAAGGTGCAAGATCCACCTTGTTGATCACGAAGAGGTCGCTCTTGGTGATGCCCGGCCCGCCCTTGCGCGGAATCTTCTCGCCCGCGGCCACGTCGATCACGTAGATGGTCAGGTCGCTCAGTTCTGGGCTGAAGGTTGCTGCGAGGTTGTCACCGCCGCTCTCGATGAACACGATGTCGGCGTCAGGGAACTTGGCCAGCATCCTGTCAACGGCCTCGAGGTTGATGCTCGCGTCCTCGCGGATCGCGGTGTGCGGGCAGCCGCCGGTCTCCACACCCATGATGCGCTCAGGGGCCAACGCGCCGGCCACCGTCAACAGCCGTTGGTCTTCCTTGGTGTAGATGTCGTTGGTGACCACCACCAGGTCCCAGCGGTCACGCATGGCCTTGCAGAGCATTTCCACCAGTGTGGTCTTGCCGGAGCCGACAGGCCCGCCCACGCCGACCCTCAAGGGAGGAAGGCGCTTGCTGCGGTGGGGTATGTGGTGAAGGGCGGGGGTGGCCATGGTCAGGTGGAGGTGGTGTCTGGAGCTCGGGTTGTGCGGTGTTAGCAGCCGCAGCCGCTCATGATCTGAAGAGGCGGCTGTACTGCACCTCATGGTGCGATGAGAGGATGGCCAGCATGGGGGCAAAGCTCTGGCGTTCAGCGGGCGCCTGCGCCAAGGCCTTGTTCACCCGGGCGGGGATGACGTCCACCAGCCGCTGCAAGACACGCTGAGCACCGCTCTGGCCCAGCGGAACGGCCTTGATGGCCGCCTGGGCCATGTTTTCGGCCCAGCTGAATGCGCAGGCCAGGAGGGTGTCTTCCGTGCTGGCCCCGCTGAGCAGACCCGCCAGTGCAAAGGCCACTGGCCAGGTGGGCGCTGGGCGAAGTGCGGCCAGCGTGTCAACGAGGGCGGCGCCCGGCTCGTCGGCCGTCGCATCAGCCGATGCGCGGGAGGGGTCGAGCCTGTCGGGCTGAGGCCATGCGCTTCGTCGCAGCCACTCTGTCAGCGAGCGGCCCATCTGTTCTGTCTGCAGCCGCAGCTCGGCACTCTCGCGGGTGTGCAGCACCCACTCGTTGAGCGCCTGCACCTGCGCCATGTCATGCGCCTGCCATGCGCGGTGCGCCTCGGCACACACCGGCCAATCGGAGCGTGTCTGGCTCAGGTCCATCTGGGCCAGCAGCCAATCGCCGGCGCTGGCTTCATCACGGACCAAGCCCGCATCCACCGCGGACTCCAGTCCCTCGGAATAGCTGAAGCCACCCACGGGCAATGCGGGCGAGGCCATCCACATCAGGCGCAGCAGGGTCGCGGGCTGGGGCGAGGCGCCCGCTGAGGTGACCATGGGCAGTGGCGTCAGTGGTCGTGTTGGCAACCCGGGCCATGGACATGTCCATGGCCCTCAGCCTTCCCATGGGCATGACCGTGATCGTGGTGGTGATCATGGCCGTGATCGTGCCGGTGGTGGTCGTTGCCATGGCCATGGCCATGGGCGTGTCCATGGCCTTCCTCATGGGCATGCCCCGCGTGGCCTGACTGGTAGGCGCCGCCTTCCGGCTCAAACGCGTCGTGAGCGTCCACCACCGTCAAATGCATGCGGCGCAGCATGTCGGCCAGCACGGTGTCGGGCTCGATCTTGAGGTGATCGGGCTGCAGCTCGATGGTGACGTGACGGTTGCCCAGGTGGTAGGCGGCACGCGTCAGGTCGAACGGGCTGCCATGTTCGGCACAGGCATGAATCAGCATCACCGGCTGGGGTGCCGCAAGCACGCGAACCAGGCTGCCGTCGTCAGCCACCAGCACATCACCGCCGCGGACCACGGCGCCCCGCTGGAGGAACACGCCCAAGGTTCTGCCATGGCTGTCGGTGGCTTCGAAGCGGCTCTTCTGGCGGACATCCCAGCTCAATTCAACCTGGGCAGCCCGCTTGAGCAGCACGGCGGCCAGGCCCTTTCCGCCTGGAATGACTTTGGAGACGGTCAACATGGTGTGATTCAACGATTCGGTGATGGGTCAAGGTCTGGCCAGACGGCCAGCGTCTTGCGCAAGCTTGAAGCCTAGAACAGGAAGTACCGCTGCGCCATCGGCAATACCTTGGCTGGCTCGCACCCCAGCAGCTGGCCATCGGCGCGAACCGCGTAGGTCTGGGGGTCGATCTCCATGCTGGGCAGCCAATGGTTGTGCACCATGTCCCGCTTGGTCACGCTGCGGCAGTGGCGCACGGCCGACAGCCGCTTGTGCAGCCCATAGGACTCGGCCGCGCCATTGGCCAGCGCTGCCTGGCTGACGAAGGTCAGTGAACCACTGGCCAACGCGCCACCGAAGCTGCCGAACATCGGCCGGAAGTGAACCGGTTGTGGCGTGGGGATGCTCGCGTTCGGGTCGCCCATGGCGGCCAGGGCGATGAAGCCGCCCTTGATGACCAGGCTGGGCTTGACGCCGAAAAAGGCGGGTTTCCACACCACCAGATCCGCCCACTTGCCCGGTTCGACACTGCCGATCTCGTGGCTCATGCCATTGGCAATCGCCGGGTTCAGCGTGTACTTGGCCACATAACGCTTGATGCGGAAGTTGTCGTTGCGGGCTTGGGTGTCGGGGGCCGAGGCGGCGGAGCCATCGGACACCGCGGGGCCCATCCAGCCGCGCTGCACCTTCATCTTGTGGGCCGTCTGCCAGGTGCGGATGATGACCTCGCCCACGCGCCCCATGGCCTGGCTGTCGCTGCTCATCATGCTGATGGCGCCCAGGTCGTGCAGCACGTCCTCGGCCGCAATGGTTTCGCGCCGGATGCGGCTTTCAGCGAAGGCCAGGTCTTCGGCGATGCTGGAGTCCAGGTGGTGACACACCATCAGCATGTCCAGGTGCTCGTCAACGGTATTGACGGTGTAGGGCATGGTCGGGTTGGTGCTGGACGGCAGGAAGTTGGGCTCACCCACCACCCGCAGGATGTCTGGCGCGTGGCCGCCGCCCGCACCTTCGGTGTGGAAGGCACACAGCGTGCGACCTTTTGTGGCGGCGATGGTGTCTTCCACGAAGCCGCTCTCGTTGAGCGTGTCGGAGTGGATGGAGACCTGCGTGTCGGTGGCCTCGGCGACGTCCAGACAGTTGCTGATGGCCGCCGGCGTGGTGCCCCAGTCTTCGTGCAGTTTCAGGCCGATGACGCCGGCATCGACCTGCTGACGCACGGCTTCAGGCCGGGCCGCATTGCCCTTGCCCAGGAAGCCGAGGTTCATCGGGAAAGCATCGGCGGCCTGCAGCATGCGGCGGATGTTCCCGGGGCCGGGGGTGCAGGTGGTGGCAAAGGTGCCGGTGGCTGGCCCGGTGCCGCCGCCCAGCATGGTGGTGACACCGCTGGCCAGGGCTTCGTCGATCTGTTGCGGGCAGATGAAGTGGATGTGGCTGTCGACACCGCCCGCCGTGACAATCATGCCTTCGCCGGCGATGACCTCGGTGCCGGGGCCGATCACGATGTCCACCCCTGGCTGCACGTCGGGATTGCCGGCCTTGCCAATTGCGGCGATGCGACTGCCGCGGATGCCAATGTCGGCCTTGACGATGCCCCAGTGGTCGATGATCAGCGCGTTGGTGATGACGCAGTCCACGGCGTCGTGGACGCCAGGGCCGTTGATGCGCTGGCTTTGCCCCATGCCGTCACGGATGGTCTTGCCGCCGCCGAACTTCACCTCCTCGCCGTAGCTGCCGGCGGCCAGGGTGAAGTCACGCTCCACTTCGGCCAGCAGGTCGGTGTCGGCCAGGCGGATGCGGTCGCCCACGGTGGGGCCGTAGTGTTCGGCGTACAGGCGCCGACCGATGCTGGGCATGCTCAGAGTGCTCCTTGCACAAGGCCCCGGAAGCCCCAGACTTCTCGGGCGCCGGCGTAATCAACCAGTTCAACCGTGCGCTGCTGGCCCGGCTCAAAGCGAACAGCCGTACCGGAGGCAATGTTCAGGCGCATCCCGCGGGCCGCTGCACGGTCGAAGCGCAGGGCTTCGTTGGTTTCAGCGAAGTGGTAGTGCGAACCGACCTGGATCGGACGGTCGCCGCTGTTTTCAACCGTCAGCTGAACGGTCCGCCTGCCAACGTTGAGCACCAGCTCAGGGCCGTCGGTGAAGATTTCGCCGGGGATCATGCGGTGCCCTTGTGTCGGGTTTCAGGAGGTTCAGCGGCGGCTGCGCCACCAGGCCAGCAAGCCCAGCCCCACGGCAGTGGCCAGGATGAAGCCCAGGGCGTCGGTCGCGTGCCAGTGCACGGCATCGGCGCCGTGACCGTCGTGGGCCATGGCTGGCCAGGTGCCAACCATGGCCAGCACGCCGGCCAGACGACCGAGCCCGTGGGATCGGGGGGATGGGGTTGAGGCGTGGTTCATGCAATTCCTCCTGGTTTCTCTTTGAATCTGACGCTGAGCGGGGTGTGCTGGCTCGGCGGGTGGGTGGCATTCCCTGCGGCGTCCAACTTCGCTGCGCGGGCGTGGGTCTGTCAACGGATGGGCTGGTGCACGGTGACCAGCTTGGTGCCATCGGGGAAGGTGGCTTCGATCTGTACATCGGGAAGCATCTCTGGGACACCTTCCATCACATCGGCGCGGGTGAGCACGCGGGTGCCCTCGCTCATCAATTCCGCCACCGTCCTGCCGTCGCGGGCGCCCTCGAGGATGGCTGCGCTGATCAATGCCACCGCTTCCGGGTGGTTCAGCTTGAGTCCGCGCGCTTTGCGCCGCTCGGCGAGCAGTGCCGCGGTGAACAGCAGGAGCTTGTCTTTTTCTCGAGGGGTGAGGTCCATAACAACCTAAAGCAAGCCGGATGCCAGCACACTCATGATGCTACGCCCGAAGCCGGAGCCGACGCCGGTTTTCCCCGCGCTGCGTTGTCTGCACGGCACAGGCTACGATGCCTTGATGATCACCGTGCACCATCTTGAAAACTCCCGTTCGCAGCGGGTTCTGTGGCTGTTGGAAGAGCTGGGCCTGCCGTATGGGGTCAAGCGATACGAGCGTGACCGCAAGACGATGTTGGCGCCTGAGGCGTTGCGGCAGGTCCACCCGCTGGGCAAATCGCCTGTCATCACCGATGGCGGCAGCGGCCTGACGGTGGCTGAAACAGGCGCCATCGTCGAGTACCTGGTAGACGTCGCGTCCGGACGCTTGCGGCCTGCAGCGGGCAGCGCGGAGTTCATGCGCTGGCGCTACTGGCTGCACTTTGCGGAAGGGTCCGCGATGCCGCCGCTCTTGATGAAGCTGGTGTTTGACACGGTCGCCAAGGCGCCCGTGCCGTTTTTCATCAAGCCGGTGGTCAAGGGCATCAGCGGCAAGGTGCTGAGCAGCTTTGTCCTGCCCAACATCGAGCGGCAGCTGGATTTCATCGAAGCCGAACTGGACGGACGGCCTTGGCTGTGCGGTGACGAGTTCACCGCCGCCGACGTGATGATGAGCTTCCCGCTGGAGGCCGCCGCCCAGCGGGCTGGCCTGGACGCCGCACGCCCCCGTACCTGGGCCTTGTTGAAGGCGATGCACGCGCGTCCGGCCTACCGCCGCGCGCTGGAACGAGGTGGCCCTTACAGCTTTGCCGAGGCCTGAGATGCCAAGCCCTGCCTCGGGCAGGCGCCGGGCTGTGGCTGGAGCCCGCTCAGCAGGCGTGTCCCAGCCGGTGCCTCAGGTGGCCCAGATCCTAAGGCCGTGCCCGGGTAATGCCCAGAATGCCTGGCGCCAGGCGCTGCGGACGGCTTGAAGCGCCGTGATCAAGGGCTCGACCTGGTCAGCCAGGCCGCGCACGACGAGGCAGCGTGCGTCGGGCGAGGTGGCCCCGCAGGGCAGGCCACTTACGCGAAACGGCTCCAGCGCCGCCCGGGCCAGCTCCAGGCCATTCGCGATGTCCGCCTCGGACCAGGATTGACCACCCAGCAGCCAGGCCGTGCCCATCACGCGATGGCCGTTGAGCCCCAGCGGTGAATCGAGAAGGGCTCGGTCGTCGGCCGAGAGTCGGCCCCGTTCCAGCCAGATCCCTTGGGCGTGCAGGCACTGTTCAAACGCGCCACCCACAAAGGGCGCTTGCGCGGCAGGCAGGCCCAGGGCGACAACGTCCCAACCCATGGCCTGGGCATTGCCATTCAGTGCCAGATGGAGTTCATTGCGTGCCAGGCAGCCGCTGTAGGCGATGTTTTCCAGGGGCAGCCACTCGCAGCGCGCCCCGTCGTCCAGTGCGATGTGCACCCGTTGCACCGCGGTGGCGCCCTCGCTGCGGTAGAACCGCGTGGCACCTGGCGTGGTCAAGACCGCGTGAGACCTCGCGCCCAGCGTCAGCTGGATGTCCAGCTCATCGCCACCCACCAGCCCGGCCGGCGGGTGGAGCACCACCTGATGGCAGATGCCAGGGCCCTCCGGGTAGAGGCTCTTGAGAACCCGCAGCGGACCCTGATGGCGGCTGTGGCAGACGGTGCGGCCCGCGTCGTGCCGGTAGTTCAGTTCCAGTTGTCCATGCCAAGCCACACCGTGCCCCCTGCACATGCCCAGGTGCGCCGATGGTAGGCCACACGGAAGGCTTCTGCGTTAGGCAGGGACGGTGGCCGCCGGCCGGCGGCGCTTGGACTGCCAAGCCACCGCCGCCAGGCCCAGGGCCATCAGCGCATAGGTACTGGGTTCGGGAATGGGGGCTACGGGCGGGCCGTCGCCAGCGATGCCGTTGATCAGCAGGTCGTCCATCGCAAAGCTGCCGGTTTCGGCCCAGACGGTGATGGCGCTCAGGCTCAGGCCGCTCAGCGGGTTGACAAAGCTCAGCGGGCCCGAGGCCAGGCTGAAGGTGGCGCCGCTGGCAAAGGAGTAGTCGAAGCCGCCCAGTCGTTCGCGCGTGCCGTCCACGGCGGTCAGTTCAATGAACACATTGACTGCCAAACCGCTGAAGAACGCGCCGCCAAAGGTGAACGGCGTGCTGCTGGTGATGGTGGCGCCTTCGATCAGGCCCAGCCCCAGGCCATCGCGGGTGCTCAGGCTATGCGGGCCTGAGGCGGCCACCCAGGGGCCCGTGTCGGTGTCCCAGTACCAGCGGCTGTTGAAGGCGGCGTTGCTGAAGTCCAGGCCCTGGTAGAGCGCCGGTGCGTCCAGGCCGAGGATCCCGCCGCCGGGCAAAGTCGGGAGGTCGTCAAAGCCGAGGGTGGTCTGCGCACGCGCCGATCCGACCGAAACCACCATGGCGAGGGCAGCGATGAGCGCAGTCAGGAAGGTTTTCACGGCAGTTCTTCACGTTTTCATGAGGAACGCCGACGTTAGGCCTGCCGGAGCAGGCCAAACGCCAGAACTGGCCGGAAATTACCGACTGTTTACCAAGCACTTACGTGCGTTACCGGGCAGGGTGGGTCTGCTACGGTTCATCAACAACTGAACGGTCAGCCCTGCCCGCCGTTTCACGAGGCGTTGGTCCCGCGGTGTGCCCACGCCGTGGTGCGCTTCTCGACCCACGAAAACAGCTCGTACATCAACATCGCCATCGCGCCGATGGTGACCAGGCCTGCAAAGGCGAGCGACATCCGCTGCTGTGAGCCGGCGCTCTGCATCAGGTAGCCGATGCCGGAGTCACCTGCCGTCATCTCGGCCAGCACGGTGCCGACAAAGGCCAGCGTGATGGCGATCTTCAGCGAACCGTAGAAGTACGGCATGGAGCGCGGCAGCCCCACCTTGATGAGCACGTCCCAGCGACGTGCACCCAGCACCCGAAGCACGTCTTCCAGCTCGGGCTCCAGCGTGGCCAGCCCGGTGGCGATGTTGACGGTGATGGGGAAGAAGCTGATCAGGAAGGCCGTGAGCACGCCCGGCCCCAGGCCGATGCCGAACCACACCACCAGGATGGGCACCACCGCCGCCTTGGGCACGGCGTTGAAGGCCACCATCAGCGGGTACAGCGCGGTGTAGGCCAGGCGCGAGCTGCCGATCAGGAAGCCCAGCAGCACGCCCACGACGATGGACAGGGCAAAGCCCAGCATCGTGACCCAGAACGTTTTCCAGGCGGCCTCCAGCAGAGGCTCCTTGAACTCGACGAATTGCTGGGTGATCTGCCAGGGGCTGGGGAAGATGAATTCTGGAACGCTGAACAGCGTCACCACCAGCTGCCACAACAGCAGCACGGCGGCCAGCACCACCAGCGGTGCCCAGCGTTCGACGGAGGGTGTGATCTTCATGGTGTGCACCAGGCCTTTGCGCGGGGGCTCATTGCGGGACGGCCACGCTCTGGCCCACGGGTTTGCGCATCGCGCCGATGTGCCCACGCAGTTCATGCACGATGTCGGTGAACTGCGGGGTGTAGGTGACTTCCAGGTCGCGTGGACGTGGGAGCTCGATCTCACGCCGGACGACAAAGCGGCCAGGGCTGCGGCTCATGCAGTAGACCGTGTCGGCCAGGAAGACACTCTCGCGCAGGTCGTGCGTGACCAGGATGACGTTGAACTTCTTCGCGGCGTGCAGGTCGCGAAGCGCGCACCACAGCTCTTCGCGCGTGAACGCGTCGAGCGCACCAAAGGGCTCGTCCAGCAGGAGCAGCTTGGGCTCGTGCACCAGCGCGCGGCAGATGCTGGCGCGCTGCTGCATGCCCCCCGACAGCTGCCAGGGGAACTTGTCTTCGTAGCCGCCGAGGCCCACGCTCTTGAGCAAGTCGCGCGCGCGGGCTTCAAACTCCGCGCGCTTGGACTTGAACTGGCGTCGGTAGGGCTCGACGATCTCCAGCGGCAGCAGCACGTTGTCCACCGTCGTGCGCCAGGGGAGCAGGCTGGGCGCCTGGAAGGCCATGCCGCTGATCTTCAGCGGGCCTGTCACGGGCTCGCCGCCAATGCGGATGCTTCCTTGGCTGGGCATCTTCAGGCCGGTGGCCAGCTTCATGAAGGTGCTCTTGCCGCAGCCCGATGGACCCACGATGGCGATGAACTCACCCTCGTTGACCTTGAGCGAGATGTCCTCAACCGCAAACTGACCGGCCTTCAGCAGCTCGTCGTTGTAGGCCAGCCAGACGTTTTGGAAGTCAACAAAGGGTGCGCTCATGCTCAGATCACTTCTTGGCCGGCGGCAGGATGTTCAGCTCGGCCTTGGCAGGCAGGAAGCTGTCATTCCAGACGGCGGCCGGGTCGACGCGGGTCTTGGTATTGAAGGCGTCAGACACCTGCGAGGCCATCAGTGCCAGGCGGCCGGGTACGGCCTGACCAAAACCTTCGCGGCGCGCGTCAGGGCTGGCCACCACGGCGTCGATGGCCATGCGCAGGCGGCGCTTTTCCAGGTCGACATTGATGATGCCGTCACGGGCCTTGACATAGTCGATCGAGGCATCAGGGCTGGCCATGACTTCCTTGGCGCCCTTGGCAAAGGCGCTGAGGAAGGCCTTGATGGCGGCCGGGTTGTCCTTGATGAGCTTAGGCGACACGATGATGGCGTTGCCATACAGCTTCACGCCATGCTCTGCGTAGGGCAGCACGACCACATCGTTCAGGTTCACGCCGCGGGCTTCCACGTTGAGCATCGAGGTGAACGAGAACCCGGTGATGGCGTCGACGTCACCGCGCACCAGCATCGTCTCGCGCAGCGGCGGGTCCATGCTGGTCCAGTTGACTGCCCCCACCCCGTTGGCCTTGGAAAAGATGGGAAAGGCGCGGCGGCCAGCGTCAAAGCCGGGCGCGCCCAGCTTCTTGCCCGTGAGGTCAGCCGGCTTGGTGATGCCGCTCTTCTTCAGCGCAATCACCGCGGCCGGCGTGTTGTTGTAGACCATCATCACCGCGACGGGCTTGTTGGGCGCGTCAGGGTTGTTGGCGTGGAACTCCATCAGCGCGGCCATGTCGGCAAAGCCCATGTCGTAGGTGCCGCTGGCCACCCGCGTGACAGTGCCACCCGAGCCGTTGCCGGCGTCGATGGTGACATCCAGGCCGGCGGCCTTGTAGTAGCCCTTGGCAGTTGAGGCCAGGAAGAGGGCGGCGGGGCCTTCGAAGCGCCAGTCGAGCTGGAACTTCAGGGCCGTCTGGGCGGCGGCTGGCATCGCGGCGCCTAGGGCCAGTGCTGCGCCCAGGACAAGACCGGTGCGACGGCTGAAAAGGGGAATGTTCTTGGAAGGGGTTGGGTCTTTGGCGCGCATGCGAAGGCTCCTGGCAGTTGTGTGTGTCAGGACAGCATTGTTGCAAGGCCCGTGCGCGGCCGAACCGCGTGCTTGCACCAAAGCGGCGCAGATGCAACGCGGATTTTGGGCGAAACGTCAGCTCAGAAGCTCGAAGATGGTGCGTGCAATCACCTTCGTGGCGCGTCGCAGGTCGTCCAGCACGAGGTGTTCGTCGGCCCGCTTGGCGTTGGATTCAAGCACCGTGCGGGGTCCGGCGCCGTAGATGACCGCCGGAATACCGTAGGCGCCGTATAGGCGCACATCGGTGTAGAGCGGGGTTCCGCTCTCGGGAATGGCCTCGCCCAGCACGGCCTGTGCATGGCGTTGCAGGCTGCTGACCAAGGCTCGGTTGCCCGGCAGCGGCTTGAGCGCCTGCGCCAGCAGCAGCCGGCGGATCTCCAGGCGGATGCCTGGGCTGGCCTGTACCGTCTGCTCGATCAAGGCCCGCACCTCGGCTTCGACGGCCGTGGCGTCCTCTTCGGGGATCATCCGGCGGTCGAGCTTGAGCACCACCTTGCCGGGCACGACATTGGTGTTGCTGCCGCCTTCGATGCGCCCGACGTTGAGGTACGGGTGGGTGATGCCGGCCACCTCTGAGCGCCGTGTGCGCAGCACGTCGTTGTAGGCGTACAGCGCATTCAGCAGCCGGGTGGCGGCCTGCAGCGCATCGACCCCGGTGTGGGGGTAGGCCGCGTGTGACGCCAGGCCGTGCAGCGTGACCTCCAGCTGCAGGCAGCCGTTGTGGGCCGTCACCACCTGGTAGCTGAAGCCGGCAGCCATCAGCAGGTCAGGCCGTGTCAGGCCCTCGCGCAGCAGCCAGCCGGGGCCCAGTTCGCCGCCAAACTCCTCATCGTAGGTGAAGTGCAGCTCGACGCTGCCCTGCGGCGTGCGCTGGCCCGAAGCCACTGCGGCGGCGGCCACGGCTTCCACCGCCCGCAGGGCAAAGGTGTAGCTGGCAAAGTCGCTCTTGCTGACGGCGGATGCGCGGCCATAGACCTTGCCATCGACCACGTGACCGCTGTAGGGGCCGTACGTCCAGCCCTCGCCGGGGGGAACCACGTCACCGTGGGCATTCAGTGCCAGGGTAAGGCCCTGGCCGCTGCCCATGGGCCGGCGAACGATCAGGTTGGTGATGGACTGCATGCCTTGGGCGCGAACCTCGTCATCGCTGGGCGAATGCTGTTCGGCGTTGTAGCCCATCGCCTGCAACAGCTCGGCGGTGCGCAGGGCGTGGGGGCGGTTGTTGCCAGGCGGGGTGTCGGTGGGCACCTGGATCAAGGTCTGCAGGAATCGCAGCTCGTCGTCGAAATGGGCGTCCACCCAATGGTCCAGCGCAGCCGCCAGCGCGGTGTCCAGTGGCCTGGCCGAAGGGGGGTGGCTGTCAGCGGGCAGGGTGCCGTTGTCCGAGGTGTGCTCAGGCGTGGTCATGGGCAAGGTGTTCCAGCAGGTGGGCAAAGGCGTCGACGCACAGCTGGGCGTCGTCGTTGGTGATGGTTTCCAGCGGGTTGTGGCTGATGCCGAAGTGACCGCCGCGCAGGAACAGCATGGCCTGGGGCATGATTTCGTGCAGCTTCATCGCATCGTGGCCCGCGCCGCTGGGCATGCGGTGGACGGGCAGTCCCAGCGCGGTGACGGCGTGTTCCCAGCGCTGCTGCCAGGCCGCGTCGCTGGGGGCGGCGCTGGCGCTCAGCGTGCGTTCGTGGCTGAACTGCAGGCCACGGCGTTCGGCGATCTCGTGCGCCTTGCGCAGCACATCGGCTTCCAGCGCATCACGTGCCGCGTTGGTGGTGGCGCGCAGGTCCAGGCTGAAGTGCACGCGCCCAGGGATGACGTTGATCGAGCCGCCCGGCACCTCCAGCAGTCCGACGGTGCCGACGGTTTCCGGCGTGCTGCTGGCACGTTGCTCCACAAACAGCAGCAACTCGGCGGCGCCGCTGGCGGCGTCGCGACGCTGGCCCATGGGCGTGGTGCCGGCATGGGCGGCCATGCCGGTGAAGCTGCAGAGGTGGCGCACGCTGCCGTTGATCGAGGTGACCACGCCCAGAGGCAGGTCCATGGCATTCAACACCGGGCCCTGCTCGATGTGCACCTCGACAAAGCCGAGGTAGCCACCAGGCGTACGCTGGAGCGCCTCGATGGCCTCCAGCGTGCCGGGCAGCCCGGCCTGTTGCATGGCGTCGCGCATGGCCACGCCGTCGGCGTCCGTCTGGTTCAGCCACTGCGGGTTGAAGTCACCCGTCAAGGCCCCGCTGCCCAGGAAGGTGGCCTTGTACCGTTGGCCTTCCTCTTCGGCAAAGGCCACGAGCTCCAGGCCAAAGGGCAAGCGGCGCTTCTGGCGGTGCAGCTCACGCACACACACCAGGGGCACCAGGATGCCCAGTCGGCCGTCGTACTTGCCGCCATTGCGGACGGTGTCGAAGTGGCTGCCCGTCAGCAGGCGACGGCCGTTGGGTGGGGTGCCATGGTAGACCCCCACCACGTTGCCCACCGCGTCGACCGAGACCTCGTCAAACCCGCATTCGCGCATCCAGTGCTGCAGCTGGTGGCTGCAGTTCATATGCGCCTGGGTGAGGTAGGTGACAGTGAGTTCGCCGCGCTCGGCATAGCCAGGGTCGCTGTGGCGGGCAAGGATCTCGGCGCAGTCCCAGACCTGGTTGCCCTGCAGCGGCGTGGCGCCAAAGCGGTCATTCAGGCGGATCTCCGCGATGCGGTGGATGTTGCGCAGGCACTCGCCCAATTCGACATCGGGTGGGTTGGCGAGCCGGCGTTCAAAGGCGCTGATGATCTGCGTGCGGGTCAGGCCGGTGCCACGTGGGCCCCTGACAGCCAGGATGAAGGGCCATCCGAAGCGCTGGTTGTAGTGGGTGTTCAGGGACTGCAGCCTCTCAAATTCGGCCGGCGAGCAGTGCGTCAGCCCTGACAAGGTCTGCTCGGTGGTGGACTCCGTCGTCAATGAGCGGGCCACCATGGCCTTGCCGGCCAGTTCCGGGTGCGCGCGGATCAGCGCGAGCTGTTGAACCTGCGGGGCGTTGGCGACGGCCAGTGCCAGCGCATGTTTCAGGCCCGCGATGCTGGCAAAGCCAGCTGCGGGCCGCCGGGAGAAGGCTTCCGAGGCCACCCAGGGCGAGTGTTCGTAGATGCCCTGCAGCAGCGCGACAAAGGCGGCGCTGTCGGCGGCGTTCAGGGCCTCGAGGGTGAGGGTGCTCATGGCTTTTTCTTCCATTCTTGGGCGCAGAGGTGGCCAGCGTCGCGCAGGGTTCTCGGCGCGGGTGCCTTGGCGCCCGGGGCGGGCAGTTCGACGTAGTGAAAGCTGGCCGAGTAAGGTTCCAGCTGGCGCAGTGGTTGGCGCGATAGCCACAGCGGTTCTGGCAGGTACAGCACCGTGCCTTCGCTGAATGGCACGGCACCGACGACGCAGACCCGTGTGGGCGGCTGGTTGAACTTGGGTTCACCCAGGATGGGCCTGACCCACTGAACGAACTGTGTCACGCCGGCCGCGGTGTCCGGGAAGCTGGGTGAGGTGCCGGTGGCCTTGGGCGCCTGGGGCAGCAAGGCCTGGAAGCTTCCGACCGACAGCAGGATGACAATTTCAGCGGCGAGTGCCATGCGACAACAAGGGGTGGTGGCTCAAGGGACAGCACAGGCATCCGCAACGGTGGCCTGGCCGCGCGGGTTCAGACCCAGTCAAAGGCCTGGTCAGCCTGGTAGGGGTGGACCTCGCGCCAATGGCGCGCGATGTCGATGCGACGGGTGATCCAGACGCGGTCGTGGCGCTGGACGTGGTCGAGGAAGTGCTGCAGCGCGCGCATCCGGCCGGGACGCCCGAGCAGCCGGCAGTGGATGCCGATGCTCATCATCGAGGGCTGGGTCTCGCCTTCGGCATAGTGCACGTCGAAGGCATCGCGCAGGTACTGGAAGAACGGGTCGCCATGGCTGTAGCCCTGCGGAAGTGCAAAGCGCATGTCGTTGCAGTCCAGCGTGTAGGGCACCACCAGATGCGGCGCTGACAGGCCGTCGCTCTTCCTGACGTTCAGCCAGAAGGGCAGGTCGTCGCCGTAGTAGTCGCTGTCGTAGGCAAAGCCACCGTGTTCCGCGACCAGCCGGCGGGTATTGGGGCTGTCGCGCCCGGTGTACCAGCCCAGGCCGTGGATGCTGCCACCCTGGCTGTCCCAGGTGCTGGAACGTGGGCCGGCCAGCTTCTCCAGGCTTTCCATGGCGCGCTCCAGGTGCTCGCGCTCCGTGGCTTCGTCCAGGTTCTGGTAGTGGATCCAGCGCCAGCCGTGGCTGGCAATCTCGTGCCCCAGTTCCATGAAGGCGGCGCTGACCTCCGGGCAGCGTTCGAGCGCCATGCCCACGCCAAAGACGGTCAAGGGCAGCTGGCGGCGTTCAAACTCCCGCAGGATGCGCCACACGCCCACCCGGGATCCGTATTCGTAGACGCTCTCCATGCTCAGGTGGCGCGCCGGGTAGGAGGCCGGGTTGAACATCTCGGACAGGAACTGCTCGCTGCCGGCGTCGCCGTGCAGCACCGAGTTTTCGCCACCCTCCTCGAAGTTCAGCACAAACTGCACCGCCACACGGGCCTGGCCGGGCCACTGGGCATGCGGCGGCTGGCGGCCGTATCCGGCCAGGTCACGCGGGTAGGTTGGCTGCGGAGAGTGTGCTGCGGTCATCGGGCTTCAGATGGTGCGAGGTGGACCGGGTTGGTGCGGGGTGATCTTCAGAGGGGCGGCAGTCGTCCCGAGACGCGGCATGGGGCTGATTACACTGCATCAGCACCAGGAGAGACGAGCCGTGATTGCCCCCGAACCTGCCCCTGAGCCCACCATTGTCAGCGTAACCCCGCCCCGACGTGCCGCGCTGCCCATCGTCGTCGACTCCCCTCACAGCGGCACGCGCTACCCCGCTGACTTCGACGCGGCCTTGCAGGGGCTGGCGCTGCGGCAAGCTGAAGACACCTGGGTGCACGAGCTCTACGCCAGCGCTCCCGAGCACGGCGCCACCCTCATCGCGGCGGAATTTCCTCGGGCCTACATCGACCCCAACCGCAGCCTGCACGACATCGACGAGGAACTGCTGTCGCAGCCCTGGCCAGGGGTGGTCTCGCCCAGCCGCAAGACCGAGTTGGGTGCCGGGCTGGTCTGGCGACTGATGGCTGGCCAGCCCCTGTACCGGCGCAGCCTGTCGGTTGAGGAAGTGCAGCGGCGCATTGACACCTGCTGGCGCCCGTACCACGCCGCCTTGCAGGACGCGCTGGACGCCGCCGCGCAGTGGCCGCAGCGCTGGCACCTGAACGTGCACTCGATGCCCGACAACAGCCGCAGCCGCCTGGGGCTGCCCGACGCGCCGTTGGCTGATGTGGTGCTGGGCGACCTGGACGGCACGACAGCCGATGAGACCACCGTGGCACTTATCGAAGACAGCCTGCGCCACAGCGGCTACAGCGTCGCCCGCAACGACCCGTTCAAGGGCGTGGAGATCATCCGCGCCTCAGGCCAGCCCGCGCGCGGCTGGCACGCGCTGCAGATCGAGGTCCGGCGACCGCTGTACATGGATGAGCAGCTCCAGAAGCATGCCGGCTTCGACCGCCTTCAGCGTGCGCTGGACGAGATGCTGCAGGCCTTGGCGTTGCACGTGAGGTCACGGTTGGCTGGCTGATGCCCCGCAGCCCGTTGACCGTGAGACACCGTATCGTCACCGCCGATCAACCATTTTCGGGCCCGACCACAGGCCCTTGACCGGAACTTGCCATGGGAAAGCTCAGCACACACGTCCTTGACACCGTTCACGGCTGCCCGGCCGCTGGCATGGCGGTCAGCCTCTACCGGGTCGATGGCGACGCCACCGCGCTGGTGCGCGAACTCAGGCTGAACGCCGATGGCCGCAGTGACGGTCCGCTGCTGGACAGCCACGCGATGGCCGTCGGCCGCTGGCGCCTGACTTTCGGGGTGGCCGACTACTTCCGTGGCCGCGGCGTGACGTTGCCCGAACCGCCCTTCCTGGACGTGGTGACCATCGACTTCGGCATCGCCGACGTCCAGGGGAACTACCACGTGCCGCTGCTGTGCAGTCCCTGGAGCCACGCCACCTACCGCGGCTCCTGAGCCTTCATGGCCGCTTCGACGGGCCACGCCATCGCGAGAGCCACCCAGCCAGCTTGTCGCGTGTGGTCTCGATGCTGTCGTAGAAGCTGGGGATGACGAGCAGCGTCAGCAGCGTCCCGGTGATGGTGCCGCCGATGATGGCCACCGCCATGGGCCGGTAGAACTCCCCACCTTCGCCGACACCAATGGCCATTGGGATCATCCCGGCGATCAGCGCAAAGGTGGTCATCATGATGGGCCGCAGGCGCTTCTTGCCGGCCATCACCAGGGCCTCCTCGCGGTTCATGCCGGCCGCCTCCTGGCTGCGGGCCGCGTCCAGCAGCAGGATGGCATTCTTGGCCACCAGGCCCATCAGCATGATCACCCCGATGAAGCTCATCAGGTTGAGCGTACTGCGTGTCAGCACCAGCGCCAGCACCACACCAATCAGGCTCAGGGGCAGGCTGAGCATCACGCCGATGGGCGCGCTGAAGCTGCCAAACTGCATCACCAGGATCAGGTACATCAGCGCGATGCCGCTGACCAGCGCGATGCTCATCTCGCGGAAGACTTCCTGCTGGTCTCGGGACGCGCCGGCCAGCTCCAGGCCATAACCCGGCGGGAAGCTCATCGCCCGCGCAATCTTCAGCGCATCGGCCGTGACTTCCCCTGGCGCGCGGCCCTGGGCGTTCGCCGCTACCGAGATGGTGCGTTTGCCGTCAACGTGCTGGATGCGCGAAGGCCCCTTGCCCATGCTGATGCTGGCGATCTGGTCCAGCGGCACCAGTCGGTTGCTGCCGGCCACCGTGATGGGCAGTTGTTCGATGTTGGACGCCGAGATGCGGTCTTCAGGGTGCAGTCGCACCGCGACATCACGCGTCTCGCCGCCCGGGTCCACCCAATCGCCAGCTTCCACGCCGGCAAAGGCCACGCGCAGCGCCTGGGCGGCATCGCCCACCGAGATGCCCAGCGCATTGGCCAGGCTGCGGTCGAGTTCGATGCGCAGTTCGTCCTGTGGGTCCTGTTCCGACAGGCCCACGTCCACGGCACCGGGTACCTCGCGCAGCTTGACCATAAAGGCTTGCGTGATCTCGAGAAGCTGGCGCGAGTCAGGCCCGCTGAAGCGGATCTGCACCGGCTTCTGCGCCCCGCCGTTGAGGTCGTCCAGCACCACATACTCGGCGCCGACCAGACGGTTGGTGAGCTTGCGCAGATCGGCCGCGATCTGTGCGGCGGTGCGGCGGCGTTCGGTGCTCCGTCCGATGTCGATGAACACACGCCCGCCAGACACATTGACCGAACTGTTGGTGGCGCGGGTCTCGGGCAGGGTTCTCGCCAGCGCAGCGGCGGCTTCCACCTTCAGCCGCGCACCTTCCAGGCTGGCGCTGGCCGGCGTACGCACCTCCACCAGCAGCGTATTGCCATCGGTGGCCGGCAGGAAGCTCGAGCCGCCAAACTTCAGGTGGATCGCGATCGCCCCCACCAGGCTCAGCACGGCAAACAGGGCCATCCACTTGCGGTGGTGCAGCGCCCAGTTGATGATGCGGCCATAACGGTCCGCCTGATGGTCAAACCAATGGTTGAAGCGCTGCAGCCACAGGCTGATGCCGCGCTTGGGGGCATGGTGGTGGCCGACGGGGTCTCCCCAGTAGGCGCTGAGCATCGGGTCCAGCGTGAAGCTGATGAACAGGCTGACAATGACGCTGGCCACCACGGTCAGGCCGAAGGGCCTGAACCACTCGCCCGCAACACCCGGCATGAAGGCCACCGGCACAAACACAGCCACGATGGAGAAGGTGGTGGCGGCCACGGCAAGGCCGATCTCGGCGGTGCCCACACGGGCTGCGGTCATGCGGTCAGCGCCCATCTCCATGTGCCGCACGATGTTCTCGCGCACCACGATGGCGTCGTCGATGAGCACCCCGATGGCCAGCGCCAGGCCCAGAAGGCTCATGAAGTTGAGCGTGAATCCGCACAGCCAGACAGCGATGAAAGAGGCCACCACCGAGGTGGGCAGCGACAGCGCGGTGATCAGCGTGGATCGCCATGAATTCAGGAAGACATAGACCACAAAGATGGTCAGGCCGGCGCCGAACACCAGTGCGTGGGTGACGTTGTCGAGGCTGTTCTCGGCGTCCTGCCCGCCATCCCGTGTCACGAGAAAGTCGGTGCCCGGCCCGTGCTGCGCCTGAAGCTCCTGGTGAACGTTCTGGACAAGCTGCCGCACCTCGTCGGCCACGGTCACGGTGCTGGCGTCGGTGCTGCGGGTCACGAAGATGCCCACGTTGGGGTTGCCATTGCGCAACGAGACACTGCCCATCTCGGCAAAGCCGTCGCGCACCTCGGCCACCTGGGCCAGGCGCACGAGCTGGTCGCCCCGGCGCTTGACGACGATCTGGCCAAACTCCTGCACGCTCTCGATGCGGCCGACCAGGCGGATGCTCTGGTCCTGCAGGGTGCCGCGCACCTTCCCGACCGGCGCGGTGGTGTTCTGGGCCCGCAGGGCTGCCACCACCTCGGTGACCGACACCTCGTTCTCGCGCAGCTTCTCCGAGCGCAGCAACACCGACAGCTCTCGCTTGAGCGCGCCGTTGACCGTGACGGCGGCCACACCCGGCAGGGCCCTGAAACGTTCGGCGAGCTGGTCTTCAGCCAGTCGCGAGATCTCCGCATGGCTGAGCGTGGCCGATGACAGCGCCATCTGCATGATGGGCTGCGCGCTCGGGTCGAGCCGCTGCAGCACGGGTTCCCGCATCTCCAGCGGCAGCTTGAAGCGCACCGACGCGATGGCGTTGCGCACCTCGTCAGAGGCGACCACCATGTCCTTGCCGAAGTTGAAGAGGATCACCAGCTGGGCATTGCCTTCGCTGGCGGTGGCACGCACCTGGTAGACGCCAGGAATGCCCTGCAGCGACTTTTCGATGCGGTTGACCACCTCCCGCTCGACCGTTTCCGGGCTGGCGCCTGGGTAAGGAATGCTGACCACCAGCAACGGCTGGTCGATGTCGGGAAACTGGTTGACCCGCAGCTTGGACAGGGCCAGCAGACCCAGGGCCATCAGGCCCAGGATGATGACCACCATCGCCACCGGGCGCTTGATGCTGAATTCCGAGAGGACCATGGACGCGTTCCCCGGCCGTTCAGCGCGACGCCGCCGCGGCGGGCCGCGTCACCGTGGCTGCTGACGCGGCCGACGCAGCCAGGTCCGCCGCTGCTGGCGCTGTCAGGCGGAAAGGCTGGCCATCGGTGAGGTTGCTGCCAGGGTTGCGCAGGATGCGGTCGCCGGCCTTCAGGCCGCTGAGCACCGGCCACTCGCCGCTGCGGGGGTCCCGCTCGCCCAGCTTGACGGCCACCTTCTGCAGCCGCGACGCGTCCAGGCGCCAGGCGTGCCCGCTGTCACCCTGGCGGTGCAGGGCCGATTCCGGCACGCTCAATACCTGCGCCGTCCCGGTCTCGATGCGGCCTTCGGCAAACAGCCCGGCCACCGCAGGTGCGCCGCGGGGGTCGTTGAAGCTGACCCACACGGCCACCTGGCGCGTCGTGGCGTTGACGCTGGAATCGATGCGCTGAAGCGTGCCAGCGAAGCGCCGGTCAGAGAACCCGTTGATGCGGAAGGCCACTGGCTGGCCGAGCTTGAGTTCCTGAAGGCGGTCAGCCGAGACCAGGCCCTCGAAGCGCATGGTGCGCGGGTCCATCACCTTGACCAGCTCGCGACCCACCTGAACCGTATCACCCACCGATGCCCGCCGTTCGCCGACCACGCCGTCAAACGGCGCACGCACGGCGGTGCGCGACTGTTGCTGCTGGGCGCTGACCACGCGCGACTTGGCGGCGACCTGGTCACCCAATGCCTGCTGGCGACGCAGCTGCGCGTCTTCGAGCGCCTGCGCCGACACCATGCCCTGCTCGCGCAAAGCGTTCAGGCGCTGCAGGTTGCGTTCGGCCTGCTCCAGCCCTTGGGTGGCCACGCGCAAGGACTCCTGTGCGGATGTCAGCGCGTCCCGGATGGACGTGTCGTCCAGGCGCATCAGCAGTTCGCCCGCCCGCACGGTCTCGCCGTTGTCCTTGAGCACCTGCACCACCACCGCACCCAGTTCAGCCCGGAGGTCTGCGCGCCGGGCGGGTTGCACCGAGCCGCTGACCACAGGCCCTTGTGCGCGCTGCGCGGGCTGCACCAGCAAAAGGTCTTCGGGCGCGATGAACAGGCTGGGTGATTCCGCCGCCGACTTGGCGCCGTCAGGCGCTGCGCCTGAGGCCGGTGGTGCCTTGCCGCAGCCGGCCAGGCTGAAGGCCAGTAACAGGCCAGCGCCCAGGGCGGCAGCCAGGGCAAGAGGGCGTGGGGCACGTGCGGAAAGGGGCATGGCAGGGTTCAGCGGTTCACGGGTGTCGGCAGGATAGCCCCTTCGACAGGGGCTCGGCCTCACGGCCTGCGCCAGGCGCTCAGCGCGTCGTCGGCGTCCAGCTGCAGCTTGACAAAGGCTTCGGTGCTGCGTGGCCCGCCGGCCGACTCGGCCGAACGGCTGATGCCGACAAACAGCTGCGTGCCGGCGCTGCGCCGCCACTGCCAGGTCAACGAGGCAGCGTGGGTGCTGAAGCGCTGCTCGGCAATGCCCGTCTCCGGTCGGCGCATCAGCTGCTGGCGCTGGGTGATCAACCGCAGGTTCTGATCGGCCCGCAGGTGCCACACCGCCAGGATCTGGAGTGCCGACTCACGGTACAGCGTCTGGCGCCCTCCCACTGCCGATGCGCCCATGGGCGTGTCCACCAACCAGAGGCTGGACAGGCTGGGTTCGAGTTCCAGGCGCGTGTGGGGCCGCAGCTTGGCTGTCAGGCTCCAGCGCCCACCATCGCGTGCCTGGTGGGCCGCGGTGTCGGGAAGTTGGCCGATGGTGAGTTGGGTGTCCAGCAGCGGAAACCAGGGCGCCGGTGTGTAGACCAGGCCGCTGGCGAGCTGAGGCGTGCGAAGTGCGGCGCGCCCCGGCCCGGTGCGGGCCAGTGACCAGGGGTGCCACTCCAGCCACCACTCAAGGTTGTGGGCGCCGCTGGTCCACAGGCCCAGGTGGGCCCAGCGGTCCAGCGCCTCGCCGCTGTCGGCGGCTTGTGTGTGGCGCACGTCGGCATACAGCTCGAACTGGTTGAAGGGCCCGACACGTTCCCACTTCCAGGTGCGATGGGCGCCCAGGGAGTGCAGGCCGGCCTGGTTGACAAAGCCGGTGTCGTGCCGGAAGCGCGGGCTGATGCTGTCCAGGGTCACCGACGTTTCTGAGGCGCCATCCAGGTGCTGAAGGTACAGGTAGGCGCGGTGGCCCTGCTGGGCCTCGCCCAGCCTCAGTTCGCCGTCCGTGGCCAGCGCGGTGGTGTGTGACAGCAAGGCCTGGCCACGCAGTCGCCAGCCGTTGCCGAGCCGGGCCTCGGTGTCGGCCCCCAGCACCAGGTTGTCACCGCGCCCCTGTTCGTAGCGGCGCGACGCGACCAGACCACCCCAGGACACACCGTCGGCGGCTGCGCTGGGGTGGCGCAGCCGCGCCACCAGCACGCTGGACGCGGGCTGCAGCACGCCATCGGTGCCGTAGGGGCCTGGCAGCAGCACCGTCCCGCCGCCCTTGTCGCTGGTGGCCAGCGCCGTGCCCTGCCAGCTGCTGGAGCGCCAGGTGGCCCGCGCGCCCGCGCTCGGCTGGGTGATGCTGCGGGTGTAGAGCGCGTCGGTCGGGCTGCGCAGGAGGTCGGCCGACTCGAAGAAGAAGGGCCGCTTTTCCGGCAGGAAGAGCGCAAACCGGGAATTGCCCGTCAACTGCGGCACGTCGAGCGCCACCTGGCTGAAGTCGGGCTTGACAGTCGCGTCGATCACCCATTCCGCGCTGGGCCGCCACTTGATGTCCAGGCTGCTGTCCAGTGCACTTTGGCGCTGGTTCGGGGACGCGGCGCCCGCACGTTCGCGGCTGTGTCGCAGGGTCAGGCTCGGCCGTATGGTGAGGAACTGGGCGTGTGGTGGCAGCGTCACGCCATCCAGTGCCTGCAGCCTGTCGATGAAGCTGGGCGAACCCCTCGGCAGGTCGACGCTGAGCATCAGGTGAAACTGCTCGCGGGGCAGCCGACGGCCCAGCATGAAGCGCCAGGGTCTGTTCGCGGTGGCGTTGGCATTGGCATACCGGAGCGACGCCAAGGGGATGCGCATCACCGTGCTCCAGCCATCGGCGTGCCGCAGAACGCGCGCGTCCCAGTCGAAGTCGGGTGAGAAGTCTTCGCTGTCGTCGGCGGCGGTGTGGATGCCATCGGCCAAGCTGCCTGCGGCATTGACGCGGAAGAACTGGGCCGATGTCTTCAGGCCGATGGCATCGATGTAGGCGACGACAAAGTCCTGGGTGCGGTTGACGCCGTCGTAGCGCACTGGCACGTCCCGGATGCGCACGGGCTGGGTGTCGTAGGCCATGACGCCGATGTACAGCGCCTTGTCGTCGAACAGCACACGCACCGACGTTTGCTGCGGCACAGGTGCACCCTGATGAGGCTGCTGTTTCACAAACCGGGTATGGGCCGCGGCGCGCTGCCAGGCAGGGTGGCTCAGGCTGCCATCAAGCATGAGCCGCTCACCGGGCAGCCGCCGCTCGGCGCGAAGAGGTGCGGGGCCTGACGCGTCTGTGCCCGTGGCCGCAGCGGGCTGGGCATGGGCGGCCCCAATGCCCAACGCAGACACCACCAGGACAACCAGCGATGCCACCGCGATTGTCAGCGTGGCGGCTGGACGACCCCAGAGATGGCCAACGCCGCGTTGGACGGTCGTGGCGGGTTCATTCGCGTTGGCTTCGGTAAGGTTCATCAACCGCGACAAAGTCGTGTTCTGCCATGGCTCCGGCTACCCAGTCCTTGACGCCTTTGCTGGCGTGCACCCGTTCGATGTAGGCCTGCACGAGTGGTGGTACGGGCAGACCGTAGGTGGTGATGCGGAAAGTCACCGGCGAGAAGTATGCGTCAGCAATGCTGAAGCTGCCGAACAGGAACGGTCCGCCACTGGCGTTCAGCGCCTCGCTCCACATGGTGGTGATGCGAGCCAGGTCGGTGTGGACCGCGGGCTGCTCGGCCAACACCTTCTGCCCGATGTGCGGCAGCGAGGCCTCGATGTTCATCGGGCAGTGGTTGCGCAGCGCACCGAAGCCGCTGTGCATCTCGGCGCATAGGCTGCGTGCGCGGGCCCGCTCCTGGACATCCTGCGGCCACAGGCTGAGCGAGGGGAAGCGTTCAGCCAGGTATTCGGCGATGGCCAGGGTGTCCCAGATGGCAAAGCCCTTGTCCAGCAACACCGGCACCTTGCCCACGGGCGTGACGCCCTTGAGGCGTTGCTTGAACATCGAATGTTCGTCAAAACCATCGAAGCGCAGCATCACCTCTTCGAAGCGGATGTCGAAGTGGCGCATCAGCACCCAGGGCCGCATGGACCAGGATGAGTAGTTCTTGTTACCGATGAGCAGTTGCAGGGAGTACATGCAGGTCTCCAGCGGGCCTTCAATCCAATCGGATGGCGCCGCAAAATGGCAGGGCGATCGCCACATGCTACGCGCGTCGCACGACGTACGTCAGCGCAGAAGCACTTTCAGTGCCTGATCAACCAGGGTGCCATAGGGCGGCGTCAGCAGGCTGACACTGGACAGGCGTGCTTGCCGGAACACCGGGCGCAGCTTGGAGAAGTTCTCGAAGCCTTCGCGTCCGTGGTAGTGGCCCATGCCCGACTCACCCACACCACCAAAGGGTAGGTCATGCTGGCCCACATGCAGCAGCGCGTCGTTGATGCTGACGCCGCCCGACATCACCTGCGTGACCAGACGCTCCTGCACCTTCACATCCAGGCTGAATGGGTACAGCGCCAAGGGGCGCGGCCCCGCGTTGATGCGGTCGATCACCTCGCTCAGTGCGTCGTAGCCGATGACGGGCAGGATGGGCCCGAAGATCTCCGAGCGCATCAGCGCGCAGTCGGCTGGCGCGTCCAGCAGCAGGTGCGGCGCGATCTTGCGGGTCTTGCGGTCCAGCGCCGGCCCTTGCGTGATCAGCGGAATCAACTGGGCCCCGGCGTCCCGGGCCTCGGCCATGGCGGCTTCCAGGCGGTCAAACGCGGCGCGCGTAACGATCGAGGTGTAGTCAGGCGACGCCAGCGAGGGATAACGCTGCGGCACGACGGCTTGCGCCAGTGCCACGAACTCGGGAATCTGCCGCTGCGGCACAAAGACATGGTCGACGGTGGTGCACACCTGGCCGGCGTTCAGGCACTTCACGTAGAGGATGCGCTCGACCGCAGTCTTCAGCGGGAAGCCGTCACACACCACGGCGGGCGACTTCCCGCCGAGTTCCAGGGTCACGGGTGTCAGGTTAGCTGCCGCCGAGGCCATCACTGCCCGGCCGGTGCGGCTGGAACCGGTGAACAGCAGGTGGTCGAATGGCAGTTGCGAGAAGGCTTCGCCCACGCCGCCGGTCTCGTCAAAGAACTGCAGCTTGTCCGCCGGAAAGTAGGCTGGCAGCGTCTCGATCAGCAGCTTGGCAAGGTGGCGGGAGTGCTCGCTGAACTTGACACACGCCCGGTTGCCGGCAGCCAGGATGGCCGACAGCGGGACGAAGCTCAGGTTGATGGGAAAGTTCCAGGGCACGATGACACCCACGACGCCGAGCGGCTGCGGGATCACGCGGTTGTCGGCCAGGCCGAAGATGGTGCGGTCAATGGCGCGCTTCTGGGGCTTCATCCAGGTGGGCAGCGCCTTGATCGTGGCCTTGATGTCGTTGACGGCCGGCAGCAGCTCCATCAGCAAGGTCTCGTGGGCCGAGCGGTGGCCGTAGTCGGCGCTGATGGCCTCGCAGATGGCCTGCTGGTGGTCCAGCAGGAAGGCCTTCAGCTGAAGCAGGTCGGCGCGCCGCTCGGCCAGGCTGGGCATCGGGTGGGCACGGTGGGCCTGCTGCTGGCGCTCAAGCGCCGCACGAAGCTGCCGTTGCAGTCGTTGCGCCCGCTGTTCGCGTCGGTCACGGGTTTCGGTGAGCATGGGCTTCCCGTTGGCCATCGGTGGGCGGCCTGAAGTCATGGAGGCGCGAGTGTGAACGAGCCCACGGGCGCTGTGTGGAGTGCTGCGCCTAATCGGTGTACCGTGCCTGGGCGGGCCTCACACGCGTGCCGCCAGCCGCGTGGCCTGATCAATCGCCCGCTTGGCGTCCAGTTCGGAGGCCTCGTCAGCACCACCGATCAGGTGCACGGCCATGCCGGCGGCGTGCAGCGGGGCCTGCAGCTCGCGCAGAGGCTCCTGCCCCGTGCACAGCACCACCGTGTCACAGGCGATGACCTGCCCATCGCTGCGGTGCTCGCCGTAGGTGACAAACAGGCCTTCTGGGGTGATGCGTTCGTAGTTGACCCCGCCGATCATCTCCACCTGCTTCATCTGCAGAGCCGCGCGGTGGATCCAGCCGGTGGTCTTGCCCAGGCCCTTGCCCAGCTTGCCGGCCTTGCGCTGCAGCAGGGTCACCTGGCGCGCCGGCGGCGAAGGTGCGGCCCGGACCACACCGCCACGCACGGCACCCGGGTCAGCCACCCCCCATTCGGCCAGCCAGGCGGGGAGATCGATCGTGGTGGAGTGGCCCGGCGGTGTCACCAGGTATTCCGCGACGTCGAAGCCGATGCCCCCGGCGCCGATGATGGCCACGCGCTGCCCGACGGGTTTCTGGTGCAGCAGCACGTCGACGTAGCTGAGCACGTTCGGGCCGTCCTGGCCCACGATGCCCGGCAGCCGCGGGCTGACACCCGTGGCCAGCAGTACCGCGTCAAACGAGCCCGCCAGCAGCTGTTCGGCGGTGGCCCGCGTGTTCAGGTGCAGGCGCACGCCAGTGCGCTGCAGCAGGCGGCCGAAGTAGCGCAGCGTCTCGCTGAACTCCTCCTTGCCCGGTATGCGCTTGGCCATGTTGAACTGGCCGCCGATCTCGTGGCTGGCCTCGAACAGGTCGACGGCGTGGCCGCGCTCGGCCAGCGTGGTGGCTGCCGCCAGACCGGCCGGCCCGGCGCCCACCACCGCATAGCGGCGCTGCTCGGTGCTCGGGCTGATCACCAGGCTGGTCTCGTGGCAGGCGCGCGGGTTGACGAGGCAGCTGGACAGCCGATTCGAGAAGGTGTGGTCCAGGCAGGCTTGGTTGCAGGCGATGCAGGTGTTGATGTCGGCAGCACGCCCTTCGCGCGCCTTCTGCACAAAGCTGGCATCGGCCAGCAACGGGCGCGCCAGGCTGACCATGTCGGCACACCCCTGGCTGAGCAGCTGCTCAGCCACCTCGGGCGTGTTGATGCGGTTGCTCGTCACCAGCGGGGTTTTCAGGCCGGCCTTTCGCAGCTCGGCCCGCATCTTCTGCGTGACCCAGGCAAAGGCGCCGCGCGGGACGCTGGTGGCGATGGTGGGGATGCGCGCTTCGTGCCAGCCGATGCCGGTGTTGATGATCGTGGCGCCGGCCTGGGCCACGGCCTTGCCCAGCATCACGGATTCGTCCCAGCTGCTGCCGTTCGGGATCAGGTCCAGCATGGACAGCCGGTAGATGACGATGAAGTCCGGCCCGACGGCCTCCCGGATGCGGCTGACGATCTCCACCGGCAAGCGCATGCGGTTGGCGTAGCTGCCGCCCCACTCGTCGGTGCGCTGGTTGGTGTGGGTCACCAGGAACTGGTTGATGAAATAACCCTCGCTGCCCATGACCTCCACGCCGTCGTAGCCGGCGTCACGGGCCAGGCGGGCGCAGCGCACGAATGCACGGATCTGTCGCTCGACGCCGCGGGCCGACAGCTCGCGCGGCGTGAACGGGGAAATCGGGCTCTGCAGGCGTGATGGCGCCACACACAGTGGCGAGTATCCATAGCGGCCGGTGTGCAGGATCTGCAGCGCAATCTTCCCGCCCTCGGCGTGCACCGCGCGGGTGACCTCCTGGTGGCGCGTTGCCGCGCCCGAGGTGGACAAGGTGCCGGCAAAGGGTTTGGCCCAGCCTTCGATGTTGGGCGCAAAGCCGCCGGTGACGATCAGCCCAACACCGCCACGGGCGCGTTCGGCGAAGAAGGCTGCCAATGCCGGGAGGTTGCGGCGGCTGTCCTCCAGGCCAGTGTGCATGCTGCCCATCAGCACGCGGTTGGCCAGGGTGGTGAAACCCAGGTCCAGCGGGGCCAGCAGGTGGGGGTAGGGCAGGTCCTCGGGAGATGTCGTGCCGGTCATGTCAGCGGCCCAGTGGAATCGATTCCTCCACCACGGCGCTGCGGTAGGCGTGCCAGCTGGCGTGTCCGATGACCGGGCCCACGATGAGCAGCCCCAGGAAGCCTGGCAGCATCGCCAGGAAGGTACTGGCCGCGATGATCAAACCCCACAGGAGCATCACGCCGGGCTGCGTGAGAACCAGGCGAAAGCTGGTCAGGGCGGCGGTGATGGCGTCGGTCTTGCGGTCCAGGATCATGGGCATGCTGACCACGGTGAACGCAAAGATCAGGCCGGCAAAGAGGGCACCAAGGGCAGCCCAGGAGATGATGAAAGCCAGGTTTTCCGGGTCAAGCAGCGCCAGGAGAGAACCTTTGAAGTCGGGCATGCCATCGAAGGTGACCGCAAACACCACCAGTGTCGAACGGGCCCACAGCATCTCCAGCACCAGCAGCACAAAGCCGAAGATGCCCAGCTGCCCGATCTTGGCCTCCCAGGCAAAGATGGAATCGGCAAACCCGGGCGTCTCACCCCAGCCCAGCCGTTGGCTGATGCGGTAGATGCCCAGGCACAGAAACGGCCCCACCAGCAGGAAGCCACCGCTGAGCGCCAGCGTGTAGGGGGGCGCGTGCTCGAAGACCTTGGCGATGGCCCAACCCATCACCACAAACACCGCGCCGTAAAACAGGCTGATGACCGGGGCGCGCCGCAGATCCGTCCACCCCATGGCCAACCAACGGAACGGATCGGACCATGTCAAGGTTCGCAACTGGATGTCGAAGCCCGATTGGCGCGTCGCAACGTCGTCACTGGCGGGCTCTTCTGCGAGCGTCGTGGTGGCCGCCGCAACCGTGCTGGCGGCGTCGACGCTGTGCTCTGGCTGGGCAGCATTCATGCTGGCCTTGTAGCGCGTTGTCGCCAACAGGACCAGTGGGGATTGCGGCAGGGTGGTCGCGCAGTGCATCAGACCCCGGCCCCGACTCAAGAAGGCCGATCAGGTGTCTGACTGACCCACGAGTTCGAAGTGCTCCACCGACGGCGGCCCGGCGAAGAACGGGCCGACGATGGCGCGCCACTGCGCAAACAAAGGGCCTCCACGGAAGTGCACGGTGTGGTCTTCCAGGGTGTCCCAGACGATCATCAGCACATAGCGTTCAGGGCTTTCGACCCCATGGTGGACCTTCCAGCTGCGAAAACCACGGGCCTGGCTGATGACGCTGCGCAGGCCATGCTGGATGGCTTGCTCGAACGCGGCTTGCTGGCCTGGGCTGATGCGGATGTCTGCAATTTCAAGGATCATGGGTCTGTCACAGCCTTGACGGGTTCGTCGGCCGCGAGTGTGACACGGTTGCGCTCGTTGGCCTTGCTGATGTCGAGGGCCCGATCGGCCCGCTCGAACCAGCCCTCGGCGGTGTCGGCCGGGTTCCACAGGGCCACGCCAAGCTGGCCAATCGCGGGGCTTCGTTGCGGCCAAATCCGGGTGCCAGCACGGCAAACTCGTGACCGCCCACACGGGCTTCCATCGAGTCGCCTCTCACGCGGGCCTGGATGGCCTGGGCCACTCAGCGCAGTACCGCGCCGCCTGACGGGTGGCCACAGGTATCGTTGATGCGCTTGAACCCGTCGATGTCGGCCACCAACAGCGCCATCGTGGGCATTCGATCGTGCATGGCCTTGACCAAGGCACGGTCGAAGGAACGGCGGTTGGCTGAGCCGGTGAGCGAGTCCACCAGCGCCTCAACTCGCGCACGGGTTACCTCTTCTCACAGAATGTCGAATTCCTGCTGGCTGGATGCCAGGCGTTGGTTCAGGCCGCTGACAGCCTGCTGCATGTCTGCCGTCTGTTCAAGGAGTTCACGCAGTACTCTGCCTTCGATCGTGTCGTCGTTGGTCTGCTCGCGCAGGCGCCCCAGCCAGGCGCCATGGCGGCTGGTTTTTGCTCCTGCTTCGCGGGCGCTCTCGGCGATGGCGTTCATGACGCGACGGATGGCCTCGGCGGCCGTGTCGCTGCGCAGTTCGCCCGCGTCAGCAATGTGTTCCCGGTAGAGTTGATTCGTGGCTGTCTTGTCGAGCAGGCGGCCGCCACGTGTGCGTTCCAGCAAGGCTTCACTCAGCCCCGGGTTGTGCCCCGACACATGCTCCAACCAGATGGCGTAGGAGATGGGGTGGGGCCCTGCCGTCTGCCGCGTCATCTGAGGCTGCGCAGTGCGCAGGATTTCAGTGCACCGTTGTGCGTCTTCTGTGTAGCGGTGCAGGGGAGTCTCGCTCGTGGTCGTCTTCTGTTCAAGGCGCGCACGCAGGCGGCGAGTGGGCTCAACTTTGTTTCTGCTGAATGGTTTCTCGGCAGTTTGCGCCGCGAACTGACCCGTCCTTCGGGTACACCCATCACGGACGCTTGTGCCAGTGGCTCCTGAAGTCGACGGACCATTGAATCGGTGGCCCATGCCCCCATCTCTCGACCGCACGGGGCCGGGCTGGCTGAAGATGAGGCAGCCGGCTGGTGCTGTTCCGCGCTTATTCATTGCAACGTCCCGCATTCCTTGAAGAGTCACCCATGAACAAGACCACCCACGCCTTTCAGGCCGAAGTTCAGCAGATCCTCCATCTCGTCACGCATTCGCTGTATTCCAACAAGGAAATCTTTCTGCGCGAATTGGTGTCCAACGCGTCCGATGCCTGCGACAAGCTGCGCTTTGAAGCGCTGGACAAGCCGGAACTCCTGGAAGACCAGGCTTCGCTGGAGGTTCGCCTGGTGGCCGACGAGGCCGCCAGGACACTGACCATCCGCGACAACGGCATCGGCATGAGCGTCGAGGAAGCAATCGCGCACCTGGGCACCATCGCCAAGAGTGGCACCCGGGAATTCATGGCCAAGCTGGGTGCCGACCAGAAGAAGGATGCCAGCCTGATCGGCCAGTTTGGCGTTGGCTTCTATTCAGGCTTCATCGTCGCTGACCGCATCACCGTCGAGTCGCGACGCGCCGGCCTTGCGGCCGACCAGGGCGTTCGCTGGGTCAGCGACGGCTCCGGCGCCTTCGAGACCGAGGCCATCACCAAGGAAGGCCGCGGCACCGACGTCACCCTCCACCTCCGTGAAGGCGAAGAGGAGTTTCTGAAAGCCTGGAAGCTGCGTTCGATCATCAACAAGTACTCCGACCACATCTCCTTGCCCATCCTGATGCGCAAGGAGGAATGGAATGCCGAGAAGCAGGAAAACGTCCTGACCGACGAATGGCAGACGGTCAACAAGGCGGCAGCGCTGTGGGCCAGGGCCAAGTCGGACATCACCGATGCCGAGTACCAGGCTTTCTACAGGCAGATCAGCTACGACACGGCCGATGCACTGGCCTACACGCACAACCGTGTCGAGGGACGCACCGAGTACACGCAGCTGCTGTATGTGCCGGCCAAGGCGCCGTTTGACCTGTGGAACCGTGACAAGCGCGGCGGCGTCAAGCTGTACGTCAAGCGTGTCTTCATCATGGACGACGCTGAAGCGCTGATGCCGGTCTACCTGCGCTTCGTACGGGGTGTGATCGACTCCGCCGACCTGCCGCTCAACGTCAGCCGTGAGCTGCTGCAGGAAAGCCGCGACGTGAAGGCCATTCGCGAGGGCTCGACCAAGCGCGTACTGAGCCTCCTGGAAGATCTGGCCGAAAACCGCCAGGACCAGTACGCCAGCTTCTGGAAGGAGTTCGGTGCGGTCCTGAAGGAAGGCATTGGCGAAGACCACGGCAACCAGGAACGCCTGAGCAAGTTGCTGCGCTTTGCATCCACCCATGCCGATGACGGGGTTGGTTTTGCTGACTACATCAGCCGCATGAAGGAAGGCCAGGAGGCGATCTACTACGTCACGGCCGACAGCTTGGGCGCCGCCAAGAACAGCCCTCAGCTCGAGATCTTCCGAAAGAAGGGGATCGAGGTACTGCTGCTGACTGACCGTGTCGACGAGTGGATGCTGTCGCACCTCTACGAAGTCGAGGGTAAGCCGCTGCAGAGCGTGGCCAAGGGGGCGATTGACCTTGGCAAGTTGCAGGACGAAGGCGAAAAGAAGCAGGCTGAAGAGGCGGCCGAGGCCTTCAAGCCGGTGCTCGAGCGGCTGAAGTCGGCCCTGGTGGAGCGCGCCAAGGATGTGCGTGCCACTTCTCGCCTGGTCGACTCACCGGCCTGCATCGTGGTGGAAGACCAGGAGATGTCGGCCCACCTGAGCCGCCTGCTCAAGCAGGCTGGCCAAGCGGCACCGGCGTCCAAGCCGATCCTGGAGGTGAACCCGCAGCACGCCCTGTTTAAGAAGCTGGAGGCTTCAGCGCAGTTTGACGACCTTGCCCACATCCTCTTTGACCAGGCACTGCTGGCCGAGGGGGGTCAGCTGGAAGACCCGGCCGCCTATGTCCAGCGGGTCAACCGCATGCTGCTGGCCTGAAGACGGCTCAAGACAGCGCTTCAGCGGCGAGTTCCTGCAGCTGAAGTGCCTGTTGCGCCCAGTAGCCTGAACGGCCGAAGTCGGGCCATGCAGCGGGGAAGGCTGGGTCGCTCCAGCGCGACGCCACCCAGGCGTTGTGGCGCAGCATGCGGCTGAGGCGCATGGCAGGTATCAGGCCTATCTCCCGCTCGTCAAAGGCCCGGAACTCCGTGTAGCCGTCCAGCAGCCAGCCCAGTTGCTGTCGGGCAGCCTCGGGTTCGCCTGACAGCAGCATCCACAGGTCCTGGACAGCCGCGCCCGTGGCGCAGTCGTCGAAATCCACGAGGTTGGGGCGATCATCACGCCACAGCAGGTTGCCGGGGTGGCAATCGCCGTGGATGCGCAGTTGTGCCGGGGTATGGGTGTTGCAGCGCAAGGAGATGGCCTGCAGAACCTGCTCGCTGACCCGTTGCCATCCATGGATTTGATCGGGCGGCAGGTGGCTGCTGCGTTCGATGACGCTCAGCGCATCGCGCGCGTCCTGCAGCGGCGCACGGCGCTCGCGCCGCTGAAAGCTGCCGGCGCTGCCGCAACCGTGCAGGCGAGCCAGTGCCTGGCCCAGGCGGTGCATGACTGCCGCGTCTTCCAATTCAGGTGAACGGCCGGCCCGGCGCGGCCAGACGGCCAGACGCCAGGTCAGGTCACCCACAGCAACCCTGGCCAGGGTGGGGAGGTCGGCAGACGGTGCGCTCAACAAGGCCGCCAACCGCCCGCGGCCCGCGTCGCGCAAGGCCATCGGCGCCACGACCGGTACGTCGCAGGCCGCGGCTTCCAGCGTGAACGCATGCTCTTCCAGGATCTGCTCGTCAGACCAGCGGTCAGGGCGGTAGAACTTGGTCACGACCGCGCTACCGTCTTCCATCATCACCTGGAAGACACGGTTCTCAAATGAGTTGAGCTGCATCAGGCGCCCGTCGCCGTCGAAGCCGACGGCGGCCAGCGCATCCAGAACGACATCGGGTGTGAGTCGGGAGTAGGGCGTGTGCAGACTGTGTGTGTGTTCAGTGGGCTGGGTGGACGTCAACTGGGCTTCTGCGGGTTTCTCAGACGCTCGGATTCCAACATGCCTTGCTCGGGTTGACCAGATGGTGCGCCACGCCCCTCCCGAAGCAGGCCTCCCAAGGTGCTCTGCGGGCCGGCGTCACGCAGGTTGTCGATGCCGAAGAACGAGTCCTGGAACAGCCCCGAGTCCTGCCAGAGTGCCTTGCGTTCCTTGCGAAGCCGAGAGTCAGCCTGGCGCGCAACGTGGGCGGGCGTGGGTGGTGCCGATGCGTCCGGGCGTGGGCTGACCATGGCTGGACTCGCTCGCCTGACAACCGGAGCGGCAGGCTCGGTGTGCACTGAGCGTTCGGCCACGAGGTTAGCTGGCACGGTGTCTCGCGCAGCGGCATCCGTTGCGCGGCGGCCGGCCTGTTCGCCCGCGGGGCTCAGGGACTCGCCGCCGAGGCCGGCCGCAACGGAGGGCTGTGCTGCTTGTCCGAACCCGCCCGCAGCGCCACCCGGCGGCAGCAGCATCTGCAGCTCTGACAGGCTGGGAAGGTGTTCCACCGCGCATCGCAGGTAGCGGATCCGGCATGCGGCCAAGGCGCTTTGCTTGATCTGCTGGGTGCGTCGCGCCGGCGGTCGCTCGCCGTCGAGGTCGATCGTGGCCAGTACTCGACCGTGCGCACTGCACACGGCAAAACTCACATGGATGGCGCCCAGCAACTCAAACCAGTAGTGGATTTCCTTGGGGTCGGCTGGCTGACAGAAGCGTATCAACGGCAGCTTTGCCAGCACGATGTACTGCGGAAAGGCGTCTCTAAGCTGCCGATAGGCGCGCCGTTCATCGACGCTGAACACGGCCCGTGGACTGATGGTCCAGTCCGAAGGCAGTGGTACCGCCGCGGATTGGCGCGGACGGGTGACCCAAAAGGCCATGGCGGCGACGATGACCACCAGCACGGCCAGGGCAATGATCCAGGGCAAAGCTTGTTGCATGGGCGGAAATACGTGGCCGAATCCGTGCAGCATGGTTGGCGCTGCGGTCGATGTTAGCGGGGCGCCGCGTGCTTGCCGTCACGGCATACGCGGGGTGAATGGCGCCATTGGGCCTCACCTCATCGCGTTGAGATGGCTCGAAAACCCTGCGGAGGAACGTGCAATAGCCCGGATGCCATCGGGCATTACTGCCGCTCAGACAGGCCCAGACACCCCGGAGGTCGGTCGGTCAGGCTGATTGGTACGCCGCTTGAAGTGGAAGTCCAGATCGCCTGCCCAGTGTTCAAGCCACAGTTCCCAGCGTGAACCGTTGTCCGGTGCCGGCAGCCACAGGGTTGCCTCGGCGTCGCTTCCTTCGCGGCTGACGGTGCCGCCAGCATCGCGTGCAATCTGCAGCATCGCCGTGTTTTCCGCCAGTGCATGGATCTTCAGGCACTGGACGCCCCGATGGCGAGCCATCAGCACTGCGTGAGCGAACAGGCGTTTGCCATAGCCCATGCCACGCAAGTGCTCACTCACTGAGATTCCGTATTCGGCCGTGGACGGACGAGGCCCGCCGTCAAAGGCCAGATGGGCTACGGCCACCAGCTGCAGCCGTCGATTGAACACACCCACCACGTCGTCATGCTCAAAGCGCAAGCCATTCACATAAGCCTGGATCATCGCGTCAGAGGCCACTGCACCGAAGCGCAGGTATCGGTCCTCGTTTCGCAGGCTGAGCAAGTGATCTTCAATCTGGGGCCGCCAGCGTTCAGACAGCCTCTTGACGGGCACCCACTGAGGAGGTGCCTCCGGTGCGTCTGGCAGTGGCTTTGCCGTAGTCTGCAGGGGTGACGCGGGTGCAGATGGGGTGTTCATGGAGAGGCAATATAGGGTAAACACTGATTCTTGACGGTGTCTTCGCCCACATAGCCCGCTGTGAGCGTTGGACATCGCCAACGGGCGAGTTGAAGTGAACCCACGGGATGCTCCCTAAGCTATACTGGCAGGCTTTTTCCGGAATTGGCAGGAAGAAGAACGGGTGTCAACAACACGCCAAGCCTCGTGGGTTGGTGTGAATGAATCCGGGCCAGCCCAGGAGCGCAGGTTCCAGAGGCCGTCGGTAACAAGGCGGCACCTGGCCACGGCCTGGCGGGCCAGCAAGCCAAGTCGGCACGGGTTTCCGTGCCACCTCAGGAACCTCCTCATGAAGACCTTCAGCGCCAAGCCGGCCGAAGTGACGCACGAGTGGTTTGTGATTGACGCCACCGACAAGGTGCTCGGACGTGTTGCCAGCGAAGTGGCACTCCGTTTGCGCGGCAAGCACAAGGCCACTTACACGCCTCACGTCGATACCGGCGATTTCATCGTCATCGTCAACGCCGACAAGATCCGTGTCACCGGGGCTAAGGCCACGGACAAGATCTACTACCGCCACACGGGTTATCCGGGCGGCATCCGTGCCACGGCCTTCAAGGACATGCAAGCCCGCCACCCTGGCCGCGCCATTGAAAAGGCGGTCAAGGGCATGCTGCCCAAGGGCCCCCTGGGCTACGCGATGATCAAGAAGCTGAAGGTCTATGCCGGTGCCACGCACCCGCACACCGCTCAGCAGCCGAAGACGCTCGAGATCTGAAGGAACGCTGATGATCGGTCAATGGAACAACGGCACAGGCCGCCGCAAGTCGTCCGTCGCACGCGTCTTCATCAAGAAGGGCAGTGGCGTCATCACGGTCAATGGCAAACCCCTCGATCAGTATTTCGGGCGCCAGACCTCCATCATGATCGTCCAGCAGCCCTTGCTGCTGACGAACAACGCACAGAGCTTTGACATCAAGGTCAATGTGCATGGTGGCGGCGAGTCTGGCCAGGCTGGCGCGGTGCGCCACGGCATCACGCGGGCTCTGATCGACTACGACGCAGCGCTCAAGCCTGAACTCAGCCATGCGGGCTTCGTGACGCGTGACGCTCGCGAAGTTGAACGCAAGAAGGTCGGTCTGCACGGCGCTCGTCGTCGGAAGCAGTTCAGCAAGCGCTGATCGGCGCGCACCGGAAGCTTTCGAGGCGGCGCCTTCGCGGCTGCCGCTTCCGGTGCTGATGCATCGGCCACCGCCTCCAGCGTGGCCAGTGCATCTGCCTCCATGCATCATGCGTTGGAAACTCTTGCGTCGCCGGCTGTCGGTCAGTGCACCGCGCATGACCGTGCGCAGCCATCTGCCCTGGCCCTTGCGGTGGGTGGCGGCTGCGCTGGTACTGGGTTTTTCCGCCGCCCTGGCCCTGTGGGCGTTCGAAACCGGCAAGGGCATTGCGGGCCTCGACCGAAGCGACAAACAGGAGCTTGCACAACTGCGGGTCGAAGTTCAGCGGCTGCGCTCGGACAACGAGCGTGCTGCGTCGGTGGCCAACACGTCGGAAAGCCTGCTCAAGGCAGAACGTGCTGCCCAGGAAAAGTTGGCCCAGACGGTTCGCCAGCTCGAGGCTGAAGCGCAAGAGCTGAAGACCAATCTGGCCTTTTTTGAGCGGCTCATGCCTGCGGGCGCCGAGGGGCTCTCGGTGCGAGGGGTGCGGGCTGACATCAAAGTGCCAGGGCGCATGCGGTTGCAGATGCTCCTCATGCAAAGCGGTCGCGACGCGACCGAATTTGTGGGCCGTTATGACATCACCCTCGTCGGAGTGGTGGCCGGCAACCGTCCCTGGACAGGGGCGCCCCAGGAAGGTGGCAAGGGCGACGTGAGGCTGCGCCAGTACGCTCGGGTGGACGGTAACCTGAGCTACCCGGCAGAAGTCACGGTACGATCCGTCACCATCCGTCTGCTGGATAGCCGTTCGACGGTTCGTGCCACGTACACGCACCGCCTTTGATGCGCCTGGCGTCTGCGTCATGCCGTGGGGCTCGCCGTCGTCAACCAGTTGCCGGTTCCGTCTGAACCGAATCTACTGACACATGCGGCCGCGAGTACATGCGCAGCGGCGAGCAAAGGAATGCCCTTGATGCCCTGGAACCGCAAGAAACAGCCGCCCATCCGCAGCTTGATTGGCGAAGGCGTTCTCCTGAAAGGTTCGGTCGATTTCACCGACGGCATGCGTGTCGATGGTGAGGTGATCGGTGACCTGATGTCTGTCAAGGACGCGCCCAGCTTGTTGGTGGTCGGTGCCAAGGGGCGGGTGTCAGGCCGCATCCACGCGGAGCATGTCATCGTGGTCGGCGAGGTCGTGGGCCCGGTGATGTGTACCGGTCTGCTGGAATTGCAGCCGACCGCCCGCATCCAGGGTGACATCGCCTATGAACTGCTGGAGATGCACCCTGGAGCCGTGGTTCACGGCGAATTGATACTCCACTTTGACGAGCTGTAGGAAGAGACATGAACGCCGTTGCAGAAGCATTGCCCGCCATGATCGAAGAAATGCCGGCCCCGCTGGTGTTTACTGACAGCGCCTCGCACAAGGTCAAGGAGCTGGTTGACGAGGAAGGTAACCCTGAGTTGAAGCTCCGCGTGTTTGTGCAGGGCGGTGGCTGCTCAGGTTTCCAGTATGGTTTTACCTTCGACGAAGTGGTCAACGAAGACGACACGCAGATGACGAAGAATGGCGTGACGCTGCTGATCGACGCGATGAGCCTGCAGTATCTGATGGGCGCTGAGATCGACTACAAGGACGATTTGCAGGGTGCCCAGTTTGTGATCAAAAACCCGAACGCCACCACGACCTGCGGCTGCGGGTCGTCGTTCTCGGTCTGAGTCTCTGTGTCGGCGGCGTCAGGCCGCCGGCCTGACGCGAGGCGCCATCAGGCGCCTCGTGGGGCAGGATCAAGAGGCTTGTCGAGCACGCTGCACGTACCAGGGCACGGCCTCAGCGATGCCTTGCGCTGCAGAGTGCGTGGGTAGATAGCCCAGACGCTCCACTGCCTTGCTGATGTCGGCAAGCGAATGCCTGACATCCCCCGCCCTGAAGTCCGCGAACCGTGGCTCGGCCACCACCATCGGTGAGCAATGCGCCGACACCTGAGACGCCAGCGCGGCGTGCAAGGCCTTCAAGGTGGTGCGCTGCCCATAGGCGACGTTGTAGACCTGGTTGACGGCCTGCGGGTCTTGGCTCAGGGCGGCCAGCAGGTTGGCCTGCACCGCGTTGCGCACATAGCAAAAATCGCGTGAGGTCTCGCCATCGCCGTTGATGGTGCAAACCTCATGACGCAACATGGTGGCCACCCAGCGCGGGATCACTGCCGCGTACGCACCGTTTGGGTCTTGTCGGGGCCCGAAGACATTGAAGTACCGCAGGCCGACGGTCTGTAGACCGTAACAACGGCCAAAGACGTCCGCATAAAGCTCGTTCAGGTACTTGGTGACGGCATACGGCGACAAGGGTCTACCAATGATGTCCTCCACCTTGGGCAGGCTGGGGGAGTCTCCATACGTCGAGCTGGAGGCAGCGTAGACAAACCGAGGCACGCCATGGCGTTGCGCGGCCCACAGCAGGTTCAGGAAACCCGTGGCGTTCGCGCGATGCGTGGTGATCGGATCCGCCAGCGAACGGGGGACCGAGCCCAGCGCAGCCTGGTGCAGCACGATTGGCCCACCCTGGCAGACCTGCTCACACACCGCAGGGTCTGCAATGTCACCCTCGACGAGGGTAAAGGCCGACCAGGCCGCCTCGCCGACCCGCGAACGTACATCGTCCAGGTTATGCCGGTGGCCGGTCGAAAAGTTGTCCAGACCGCAGACCTCTTGGCCGGCGCTCAGCAACGCTTCGATCAGGTGGGAACCAATGAATCCTGCGCAGCCTGTCACCAACCAGCGGCTGCGACCGCTGGCGGCCAACTGCTGCTCGATCAAGCTCCATCCCTGTGCGGAGCGTTCACTCATCGCAGATCCTCTGTCGTTCGGCCGGAGCCGTGCTCACAGCCGCCAGACGGGGTGACCCCGTTCGCGAAGGGCAGCGGCCGGCGTGCGGCACTTGACGTCTGCGACGACACCCCCGGGCAACAGCTTTGCGCTCAGTTCATCCACACTGCGTTGCACCAGGCTATCGTGCGCCACTGCCAATACCATCGCGGTGGCGGCGGGAAGGTCTTCCCACGCAGTCAGCGACACACCGTACTCATGCTGCGCCTCGAGGTGAGAAGCGATGGGGTCATGAACGATGACATGGCACCCGTAGCTCTTCAGTTCCTGGATCACGTCGATGACCTTGCTGTTGCGCAGGTCAGGGCAGTTTTCCTTGAACGTCAGGCCCAGCACCAGCACGTTGGCACCTTTGACCGCATGCCCTGCCTGGATCATCTGCTTGACGGTCTGTTCGGCGATGTACCGGCCCATGCCGTCGTTGATGCGGCGCCCGGCCAGGATCACCTGCGGGTGATATCCCAGTGTCTCGGCCTTGTACGTCAGGTAGTACGGGTCGACGCCGATGCAGTGGCCCCCCACCAAGCCAGGCCTGAAGGGCAGGAAATTCCACTTGGTGCCCGCGGCCTCGAGAACCTCCAGCGTATCGATACCGATGCGGTGGAAGATCAGCGAGAGCTCGTTGACGAGAGCGATGTTCAGGTCACGCTGGGTGTTTTCGATCACCTTGGCGGCTTCAGCCACCTTGATGCTGGAGGCCGGATAGACACCGGCGGTGATGATGCTGCCGTAAACCTCTGCCACGTGTTTCAGCGTCGCCGGCGTGTCGCCGGACACCACCTTGCGGATCTTGGTGAGCGTGTGCTCCTTGTCCCCCGGGTTGATGCGCTCGGGCGAATAACCCACAAAGAAGTCTTCCTTCCACTTCAGCCCTGAGTGCTGCTCGATCAGCGGAATGCACACCTCTTCTGTCGCACCAGGATAAACGGTGCTTTCAAACACCACGGTGGCACCGCGTTTCAGGTTCTTGCCCACGGCGGTACTGGCGCCGACCAGGGGGCCGAAGTCAGGCGAGTGGCCGTCGTCCACGGGCGTGGGCACCGCCACCACCACAAAATCGGCGTCGCGCAGCGCGCTGGCGTCAGTGGTGGGCTTCAGCAGCGTTGCCGCCCTGAGCGCCTCGGTACTGACCTCGCCCGTGGGATCGACATACGCCCGGTAGGCTTCGATCTTCTCGGCGGAGAGATCCAGCCCGACGGTGGGGTGGTGGCGCCCAAACTCAACGGCCAGCGGCAAACCGACATAGCCAAGGCCTACAACAGCAACGGTCAGCATGGTGGGAATAAATATGAATGAACGGGAAGGCCGCCAGCGTATGCCAATGACCCGTCAATCGGTGCCGCTGCGGGCGATCTTGGATTGACAATCGCGCATTATGGACTCCCGCGAACGCGGTCTTTCGGTGGTGAACCGGGCGCTTCAGGACGCAATTGCCGCTAGGCTGCCGGGCATCGGGCTTACGGCCCACCTTTCCTTGCATTGCCAATGTCGTCCCGGGTTCGGTTGCTCAGTGTGAATTCCAGCCAGCGGAGCACCCATGTCGCCACTCAGTGAGTTGCGCGTGCTTCAGGCGCGTGTCGTCGACCGCTTTGCACTCTCCGCGGTGCAGGCCGGGATGCTGGTGCATGCGCTGAACCGCTCCGACGAGCCGGGTCTGGACGTCCAACAGATCAGCATCACCGTTCAGCACGCCCTCGATCCGGCGTTGTATGTCTATGCCTGGTACACGGTCATGGAGCGGCATGCCGTGCTGCGCTCGCGCTTGCGCTGGGCAGGCGTGGATGCGCCTGTTCAGGAAGTGCTGGACGCCGTCGAAATTCCTGTCACACGAGCGGATTGGCGTGGACTTGAGCCCTCTGAGCTGCGACGGCACCTGCAGGGTGTGGCGCACCAGGAGCGGATTCAGGGTTTTGATCTCACGCAAGCACCGTTGATGCGACTGCATCTGGCCCGCATCGGCGACCTGAGCTGGAACATCCTGTGGACTTTCCACCATGTGCTGTTGGACGGCCGCGCCTTCGACACCATCCTGGCAGAGACATTCGAGGTTCACGACTGCCTGCGTCAGCGACGCGAAGTGGTCTTGCCCCCGGCACTCGCCTACCGCAACGACGTTGACCTGGATGACGACAACCCCGCGTCGCTGCGTTACTGGGCCACGTTGCTCAAGGGCGCTCATGGTCCAACCCCGCTGGGCATTGATCTCCCGTCCAATGCAGCGCAGCGCCTTGCACCCGAGGTTCGGTTTGGTGCGCGCCAACACAGCCTGAGCCTGGAGGAGACGGCTGCATTGCGCCAACGGGCCGAGGCCGCCGGCGTGAGCCTCCATACCTTGCTGATGGCGGCCTGGGGCCTGTTGCTCAGCCGGTATGGCGGCAGTGACGATGTGCTCTTCGGTTCCACCCATTCGCTGCGATACCGCCTGCCGGAGCCACTCCGGCGGGCCAGCGGCATGCTGATCAATACGGTGCCCGTGCGTCTGCGCATTGACCGGGAGCAGCCGATCGACGAGTGGCTGCCGCAGCTCAGACAGCTCCAGCTTAACGCCAGACCGCATGCGCATGTCCCCTTGGCGCAGATCCACCAGGCGGCATCCCTGGCGCCCGGCGAACACCTGTTCGACACCCTGCTGGTCTATGACCACCAGTCACTGAACCGTCGCATGAGCATGCTGGGTGGTGCCTGGGAGTCGCGTCATGTGGAACACGTCGGACAGACCGGCTTTGCGCTGACCTTGGTCGCCTACGGTGACCCGCAGTTGCTCCTGCGCATCGAGTACGACCGGCGACGCTTCAGCGACGGAACCATCGAACGCATGCTGGGCCACCTGGGCTGTGTGCTGGCTGGCCTGGCCAGTGACGGCTATGAACGGGTGGGGCAGCTTCCCTGGGTGACCCCAGCCGAGATTTGCGAGCTGATCGGCGAGCCGATCGAGCCATTTCCAGCACAGGGCTTGCTGCACCAAGGTTTCGAAGCCCATGCGCGGCGCACACCCCATGCGCCTGCCTTGACCTTCATTGGTGATGATGGGCAACGAAGGGAGTGGTCCTACCGCCAGCTGGATCGCCAGGCCACGGTGCTGGCGCAACACCTGCGTTCTCTGGGCGCGCAGCCCGGCCGGTGCATTGGGCTGCGCTGTGAACGGAATGCGGACATGGCGCTGGGCATGCTGGCCATCCTCAAGGCAGGCGCGGCCTATCTGCCACTGGACCCGATGTACCCGCGGGAACGTGCCGCCTACATGATCGAGGACGCGCAGGCCAGGATCGTCGTGTGTTCGCCCCGTTTTGCGCAGGAGTGGGCCAGCGCCGACCTGGTGGTGGTGCAGGTCGACCTGGCCTCGCTGGCGGATCAGGCCGATGACTCGCAAGCCTGCGAGCCCCTGCAACCTCCGGCCCTGGGTGAGCCGGGCGACATGGCCTATGTGATCTACACCTCCGGCTCCACGGGGCAGCCCAAGGGTGTTCCGATCACGCACTACAACGTGTGCCGGTTGTTCGACAGCACACAGCCCTTGTTCGGCTTTGACGATCGAGACGTCTGGACCCTGTTCCACTCCTACTCGTTTGACTTTTCGGTCTGGGAGATCTGGGGTGCCTGGACCTTTGGCGGGCGTCTGCTCTGTGTGTCGCAGGCGCAGAGCCGGGACCCGGCGCAGTGGGTCGAGATGCTCGCCAACGAGCATGTCACGGTGCTCAACCAGACCCCCACGGCCTTCCGAAGGCTCATCGATGAAGCGTGCAGCGGCCAAGCCCGCTCCCTGTCGCTGCGCTACGTGGTCTTCGGCGGCGAAGCACTCGATCTGCAGATGTTGAGGCCGTGGTTCGAGCGTTATGGCGACACGCGACCACAGCTGGTGAATATGTACGGCATCACCGAGACCACCGTGCACGTCACATGGCGGCCGCTGCAACTGACCGATCTCGACGAGTCCATCGGTTCAGTGATCGGCGAGCCCTTGTCGGACCTACGCCTCTACCTCATCAACCAGCAAGGTGAACTGGTCCCGCGCGGTGTGCCGGGCGAAATGGCGGTGGCAGGTGGGGGTCTGAGCCCGGGTTACCTGAATCGCCCCGACCTCACTGAACAGCGGTTTGTGCCAGATCCGTTCAGCAAGGACCCGGACGCGCGGCTCTACCTCAGTGGTGACATGGCGCGCTGGTTGGACAACGGTGACTTGGAATACCTGGGGCGTCGGGATCATCAGGTCAAGATCCGGGGCTTTCGCATCGAGTTGGGTGAGATCGAGTCGCAGTTGGCCAGGCACCCCCATGTGCGGCAGGCGGTCGTGGTGGCGCGCGAGGACGTCCCGGGCGACCGGCGCCTGGTGGCCTATGTCGTTCCCGCGCTGCTGGGGCGCGGCGTGGCCGAAGGTGCGCCTGAGCCCGAGTTGGCCAGCGAGCTGCGGCTGCACTTGCGGTCCCGCCTGCCCGACTACATGGTGCCAGCGCATTTTGTGTGTCTCGACGAACTGCCCATGACCGGCAATGGCAAGCTGGACCGAGCGGCACTGCCGTCGCCCAGCGAGAGGGCTGGACTACCCGAGTACACGACGGACGATGTGCCTGACTCACGCGGCCACGCAGCGACTGCGCCGCGCGTTGGGCCTGTACCGGCGGATCCGCTGGAAGAGCCCGTGCTCGAGGCACGCATTGCCGCCATTTGGGCGGACGTGCTGCGTGTGCCGGTGACCCAGGTGGGTGAACGCCAGCACTTCATGGAGCTTGGCGGGGATTCGATCCTCAGCATTCAGGTGGTGGCCCGCTGCCGCAAGGCCGGTTGGCCACTCACGCTGAAGGACCTGTTTGATCACCCCACCGTCGTGGCGCTGGCCCAGTGCCTGCGGGTTCGACTGTCGCACGGCGGAGCAGCGTCCGGGTTGCCGACCGCCCCGCAGATGGCGCTGTCGACCGCTTCGAAGACCGCCGCAACCGCACCCATCGCTGCGCCCACCGAACTGCGCGAAGTGGTGCTGGCGCCGCCAGCCGCGCCAGCCACGCCTGCCACGCCTGCCACCATGCGGCTGCCCGAACCCGTGCAGCAGGCCGTGACCTTGCCCCTGACGCCCATCCAGCACTGGTTCTTCGACCAGGCCTTTGCCGACGCTGACCATTGGAACCAGGCCTTTGCCTTTGAGTTGACCCTCCCGGTGAGCGGTCAGCAGGTGCAGCGCGCCTGGGCATGGCTGGCCCAGCAGCACCCTGAGCTGCGACAGCGCTTCCACCGGACTGAGCAGGGCTTTGCCCCGCTGCCAATGCCGGACACGCAGGCCGCCCCGGCCGTGGTGGTGCAGGCGGGGCACCTGAACGACATGACCGCCATGCAGTTGATCGAGGAGCGGGCTTCCGAAGCGCAGGCCGGCCTTTCGTTCGAGCGCGGGCCCGTGGCGAGGCTGCTCTTTGTGGACAACGGTGCGCAGCGCGCCGCACGGCTGGTTCTCGTGGTCCACCACCTGGTGGTGGATGGTGTGTCCTGGCGGGTGATGCGCGAAGACCTCGAGGCCGCGCTGCAGACCCTGCGCCGCGGTGACGTGCTGCAGCCGTTGCCGCCCGCGCCGTCGATGGCGCAGTGGGCTCATGCGCTGGTGATCGAAGCGCAGCAGCCGCACATCCTGGCGCAATGGCCCTACTGGCGGGAGCTGGGCACGCAGGCGGCGTGGACGCTCCCTCCGCCACGAGGCGCTGGCGCGATGCGTCAGCCGCCGCGGGCACCCGATGTCCAGCGTCGACAGCTGTCCATGCCGCAGACCGACACCCTGTTGAAGACGCTTCCGAGCGTGTGCGGTGCATCGATGCAGGCCGCCTTGCTCTCCACCCTGGCCGATGCCTTGCATCGCCTCACTGGCGCCGATGCCTGGCGCATCGACATGGAAGGCCACGGGCGTGAACCGCTGGAGGCGTCACCCGGTGCGTCGCTGGATGTGTCTCGCACGGTTGGCTGGTTCACCAGCCTGTTTCCGCACATCCTGCGTCATGGCACCGAAAGGTCAGAGCCGGCCCGAGTGGGACAGACGCAGGCAGCCTTGCACGCCCTTCCAGGCAAGGGTCTCGGTCATGGCTTGCTGCGCTGGTTGCACGCTGATGGAGCCGTGCGTGCATCGCTGGCTCGGGCTGTGCCGTCGCCGCTCTTGTTCAACTACCTGGGGCAATGGGACGCCGTGCTGGCAGGGTCGCAGCTGATGCGCCCGGCGCGTGAATCCACAGGGCCCTGGCGGAGTCCTCGTGCACACTGCAGTCACCCACTGGAACTGGTGTGCCAGATCCGCGACGGATGCCTGGAGGTGCAAGCCACGAGCGATGGCCAGCGGGTTGAACCGACGTGGGTGGCAGCCTTGGTCGATGCCTGGATGCAATCGCTCGAGCATCTGGCTCGTGCGGTGACTCCGGCCGCGGTCCCGAGCTTTCCCCTCACGCCGCTTCAGCACCTGTTCATGGCCGTGAGTGGTGCGGTGCCCGACCCCGGGCTGCAGCAGTGGCAGTTCTCGCTGCAGGGCCCGCTCGTACCGGCCACCCTGCGGCTCGCCTTGGAGCAGGTGGTGGCCCGACACGGCATTCTGCGCACCGCCTTCGGGCAGTCTGCCGAGGGCGAGCCTGAGCAGCGCGTGCTCGACAGCGCCGCTGTGGCGCTGAGCTGGCGTGATGACGACTGGTCCGACGTACCCTCCGCCGAGCAGCAGGCGCGGCTGGCGCGGGGCCTGGCGGCTGACCGTAGCGAGCCCTTCCGGCTCGACCAGCCGCCCCTGATGCGGGTATGGCTGATTCGCCTGTCACCCACGCACTGGCACCTCGTGTGGACCACCCACCATCTCATCCTTGATGGCTGGTCGTGGCCGCTGCTGATGGCCGAGTGGTCTCGTGCGTGTACGGCCGTGGCGCGCGGTAACCCGCCCGACGAACCCGAGGCCTTGCAGTTTCAGGACTATGTTGGCTGGTTGACCCAGGATTGGCCGCGCAGCCACGCGGCAGATGCCCGGAGCTATTGGGCGCGGACGCTCCAGGGCCTGAGCGAACCCACGCCGGTCTCCCCTGCCAACGGCAACGCGCCCGTGTGCGCCGACGAGTGTGTCCGCGTGCTCGGCGCGGAGACGGCGCAGGCGCTGGTTCTGCGCGCACGGCAGTGGCGCTTGACACCCGGCACCCTGATGCTGGCCGCCTGGACAGCGGTGCTGGCTCACCGTGCCGACGCGATCGAGGTGTCGCTGGGCTGCACGCTGTCGGGGCGGCCTGCCGAGCTGCCTGGTGTCGAAAGCCTGATTGGCCCTTGCGTGAACAACGTTCCACTTCTGGTGACCTTGCAACCCGCGCAGACGCTGCTGCAGTGGTTGGGGCAGCTGCAGCTGCAGCAGCAAGAGGCCCAGCAGTACCAGTATCTGGGGCTGGAGGCCATTCAGCAGCTCTCGGACGTGCCCTGGCGACATCGCCTGTTCGACAGCCTGCTGGTGTTCCAGAACTACCCGCAGGACGCAGATGCGCAGCGCATGGGCGACGACGTTGCCTGCCGCGCGCTGGAGGTTCCCCAGTCCACAGCCTTCCCCCTGACCTTGGCGGTGCAGGTCGACGCTGGAGGCTGGCGCTTCCATGCCATGGGCCGTGGCGCAGGCCTGGACGCAGAGTTCCTGTCAGCGCTGCTGGGTGAAGTTCGCCTGATGCTGTCCCGGCTGGCCGATGCTGCCGGACATGAGACGGTGGGCGACTGGATGCAGCAGTTGCCAACGGGTACCCGGGGGCTGGCGCGTCGACCGGCCCCGGCGCCTGCCGTGGCCAAGGTGGCGCCGGCTGAGCCCGCGCCTGCCGTGCCAGCGGAGGCTGCCGATATCCACACCCTGATCGTCGGCGTCTGGCAGGAGCTGCTGGGCCAGCAGGCGGTGCCACTCGACACCAACTTCTTCGAGATGGGCGTGCAGTCCTTGCAGCTGGTCAGGGCACACCGCTTGCTGCAGGAGCGCATCGGGCGCCCCTTGCGCTTGCTGGACATGGTCGAGCACCCCACGGTGAATGCCTTGGCCAGGGCCTGGTCTGCCCCGGTCGATGAGGCGGAAAACCCCTTGGCCGCAGCCGCCATGGCACGTGCCAGGCGCTCGCGTCACGCGCACAAGGCGGGTCCACGCGCATGAGTTATGCAGACCAGTACGACCCCGACGCAGGGGTGGCCATCGTCGGCATGGCCGGCCGCTTCCCGGGCGCCAATGACATTCGCAGCCTCTGGCGCATGCTCCAGGCCGGGCGCAGCGGCATACGCCACTTTGAGGCTGCCGAGCTGGAATCTTCCTTCGCGGAAGACATGCAGGCACGCGCCCAGCCGGGCTACGTGGCCGCGCGTGGGGTGCTCGACGACGTGGCCTGTTTTGACGAAGGCTTCTTCGGCTTCAGCCCGGCGGAGGCGGCCTTGCTGGACCCTCAGCAGCGCCTGTTCCTGCAGGCTTGCTGGGAAGCCCTGGAGGACGCCGCCTGCGACCCAGCCCGTTTTGACGGTCTCATGGGTGTGTTTGCTGGCGCCACCGCCAACAGCTATTACCTGAACAACCTGATGTCGCGGCGCGACGTCACCGACAGGCTGGGCCTCTTGACCACCCAGATGGCCAACCAGGAGCACTACCTGGCGACTCGGGTGGCCTACAAGCTGGATTTGCGTGGCCCGGCGCTCAGCATCCACACTGCCTGCTCGACCTCACTGGTGGCCGTGGCCACGGCGGTTCAGAGCCTGCAGGCATTCCAGTGCGACATGGCGCTGGCGGGGGGCGTGTCGGTGACGCTGCCGCAGCGGCGTGGTTACCGCTACCAGGAAGGCTCGATCCTGTCACCCGATGGCCAATGTCGACCCTTCGATGCGCAGGCCTGCGGAACGGTCTTCAGCAACGGCCTTGGCGTGGTGGTGTTGAGGCGTCTGGACGACGCCTTGGCCGCGGGTGACCGCATCTATGCGGTGATCAAGGGCGCTGCCCTCAACAACGACGGTCGTGGCAAGCTCAGCTTCACCGCGCCCAGTGTGACGGGGCAGGCCGAGTGCGTGGCCATGGCCCAGGCCATGGCGGGGATCGATCCGCAGACGATCCAGTATGTCGAGGCGCACGGCACCGGGACCGCGCTGGGGGACCCCATCGAGGTGCGTGCGCTGACGCAGGCCTTCCGGGCCGGCGGGGCGAAGGGGCAGGGCTTCTGCGCGCTGGGTTCGTTGAAGGCATCGCTGGGCCACCTGGACGCCGCCGCAGGTGTGGCGGGCTTGATCCGCGCGGCCTTGGCACTGCACCACCGCGAACTGCCCGGCCAGCCGAATTTCCGGCAGGCGCATCCTGAGCTGGAGCTGGATTCATCGCCCTTTGTGGTCCACAGCACCGCGCGGCCCTGGCCCCGAGGGCAGCATCCGCGCCGCGCAGCGGTCAGCTCATTGGGCGTGGGTGGAACCAACGCGCACCTGGTGCTGGAAGAGCCACCGGTGGTCGCGATCGCCCAGGGTGAACAACCCGAAGAGCAACCCGGACTGGTGGTGGTGTCGGCACGTGACCCCGACGCGCTGCGCAGGGCTTGTGAGCGGCTGTCTGAGGCCTTTGCACACCTGCCTGATGCGCAGTTCCAGGGTGCAGTACAGACCCTGCAGCGTGGTCGTCAGGCGTTTGCCCATCGCGTGAGCGTAGTGGCAAGCTCTGCGGCGGACGCGGCACGGCAACTCGCCGCGGTGGCGGCGCCAGCATCCCCACGCCTGCAGCGCGCCGCTGGCACTCGGTCGGGTCTGAAGGTGGCCTTCCTGATGGCGGGCCAGGGCGCCCAGCGTGTGCTCGCCTGGCACGGCCTCTATGAACGGGAGCCGGTCTTCAGGAACGAGCTGGACAGCTGCCTGCGCACCCTGAAACCCCTGCTGGGTCGAGACCTGACGGAGCTGCTGTTTCCTCAGCACCGTCACGCGGAGGCCCTGCAAGGGGCGCAGCAGTTGCTGGACCAGACGCAATGGGCGCAGCCCGCGATCGTCAGTCTGCAGTTGTCGCTGGCGCGGCTGTATGCCCACTGGGGCGTTGAACCAGCAGCGCTGCTGGGTCACAGCGTGGGCGAATGGACGGCCGCGTGCCTGGCCGGCAGTTTCAGCCGTGATGACACCTTGGCCGTGGTGGCCGAGCGTGGCCGCCTGATGCAGCAGCAGCCGCCGGGGGTGATGCTCGCAGTCCGCGGCACGGTGGCCGAGCTGCAGCCGTATCTGAGTCAGCAGGTGGTGCTGGCGGCCTGCAATGGCCCGCGCTTGAATGTCCTGGCAGGGCCACCACCCGCCATGAAGGCCGTGGCAGACGCACTGCGGGCACAGGGGCTGGTGTTCAAGGCGCTGGCCACCTCGCATGCCTTCCACTCGCCGATGATGGACAGCCTGCTGCCGGCATTTGAGGCCAAGGTGGCCGAGTTCCGTCGCAGTGCGCCGCGCATCCCTTGGGTCAGCGGGCTCACCGGCCAGTTTGTCACCGCGCAGGAAGCGCAGTCGCCGGCCTACTGGGCGCGGCAGCTGCGTGAGCCTGTCCAGTTTTCCCAGGGCCTGGCCACGCTCCTGGCGGCTGACCATGCCTTGCTGGACATCGGGCCGGGTGACGGCATGTCGCGCCTGGCCCGGCAGCAGCCGGATGCCGGACGAAGCCCGGTGATTGTGGCGGCGGGTTCTGCGCCGCTGACCGCTGACGCTGAAGTCGCAGCGCAGGATGCTGCATTGGACGCCGCTGCGCAGCATCGTGCCGTCATCGCTGCGGCGGGTGAACTCTGGCAGGTGGGCGCCGGGCTGAACGTCGACGCACTCAGCCCGCCACCCTGGCGGCGTGTCGACCTTCCCACCTACCCATTCGCCCGCAACACCCATTGGGTGGAACCCGCGCTGCCCGTGCCGCCGCCGACGGCTGTGGATGCGCAGTCTGTGCACCGATCAGATGGCGGGACTTCCCGTGACAAGCGGATCTCGGTCACAGCGCCCCTCGTTCCCGTACCTAGTCTGGATTCGAACAACATGGACGTCGCTGTGCACTTTCTTCCCCGCTTGCGTGAACTGGTGGCCGAGCTCAGCGGCGTGGATGCCGCCGGCCTGGATCCTCAGTCATCATTCCTCGAGCTGGGTCTTGACTCGCTGGCGCTGACCCAGCTGTCGCAGTCGCTGCACCGTGAGTGGGGGGTTCGGGTACCCTTGCGCCGCCTGCTGGAAGACGTCTCGACGGTGCAGGCCTTGGCCACGGAGCTGGCGCCACAGGTCCCGACGCCGGTGTTGTCCCAGCCGTCTGCGGTCGTGGCACCGATGCCGGCACCAGCAGCGGTCGTTGCGTCGCCGGTTCCCCTTGCCACCTTCAGTGCCGTGGCCGCGTCGATGCCAGCCGCAGCGGTGCTCGATGCATCACCGTATGCGACCCTCTTTGCCCAGCAACTGGCCGTGATGCAGCAGCAACTGCAGATGCTGCAGGCTGGCGCGCAGGGTGCTGGGGCGGCCAGTGCGCCCGT
>JAJTDE010000147.1 GCA_021298085.1 Rubrivivax sp. | reverse complement strand
CCGACCCATTGCGGGCATCCGACTGTCGAAACTGGCAGCCGCGAAGCAGTCACCGGCGGAAGCAGTGGGGATTTCTGCGCGAGTGCTGCCGCCGCTGCATGACTTTCAGCGGGATCATCCCCAGTTCGCTACGACTTCCGATGGGGACCATGAGCGCTTCGAGCTCGATGGCACAGAAGGGCGATGCAGGTTCCAGGCTGGCATCGGATTCGATGGGGTGACGCCTGTGTCGGGCGACTCAATGCAACCCAGCGTCCATCAAGCCCATGTCAGTGCCACTCATCATCGCCTCGATGTCGGTAAGTATGAGCATGCGCTCAACATCGCCGTTCTTGACGCAGCCCATGCCCATGATGTATCCCGTATCCACTGCGGCGCTCATTTGGGGTGCGGGCTTGATGCTGTCGGCACCCAGGGCCAGAACGTCTGACACCGAATCGACTACGACACCGATCACCCGCCCCTGAACCGTGAGCACGATCACCACCGTGAAGTCGGTGTACTCGGCGGTTTCGCAGGCGAGTTTCAGGCGCAGGTCAACGATGGGCACGATCACGCCGCGCAGGTTGACCACGCCCTTGATGAAGTGCGGCGCGTTCGCGATGCGGCTAGGGGCCTCGTAGCTGCGAATCTCCTGCACACGAAGGATATCGATTCCGTACTCTTCGTCGCCCAGGCGAAAGCTGAGGAACTCTTTGGGCATGACCGCGTGTGCACGGGCCTCAGGTTCATATGCTGCGGGGTTGCCGACGGCGGCAGCCTTTGCCTCCACCGGTCGCTCTTGGGTAGCCAGGCTCATTTCGGACTCCTATCGGGTGGTGGGACGCTTCCGGCGCGGCTGGCCGCAATCAGAACGAGTTCCAGTCATCGGTGCCCGTCCTGGCCGTGGCCGTGGCCGTGGCTGGCGCGCTCGGCTTCGAAAGGGCGGCTGCCGGCTTGGCCTTGAAGGCCGGGCGCGTGACGTTCCTGGCGCGGTCTGGGCCGCGGCGCTCTCCGCTGGGCGCGTTAGCGGCGTCGTGTGCCGCAAACGATGCGCCGGGATGGCCTTCAGTAGACAGCTTGAACACCGCCATCGCCTTCACCATTCCTTGCGCCTGCCCCTTCAGGCTTTCGGCCGCAGCGGCAGACTCCTCCACCAGCGCCGCGTTTTGTTGCGTGGCCTGGTCCATCTGGGTAACGGCCTCGCCAACCTGCTGAACGCCCGAACTCTGCTCGACGCTGGCCGAGGTGATCTCGGCGACGATGTCGCTCACACGCTGGCTCGAGCCGACGATCTCGCCCATGGTCTTGCCGGCCTGGTCGACCAGCACCGTGCCTTGTTCGACCTGCTCGACGCTGCGGCTGATGAGGTTCTTGATTTCCTTGGCGGCGTCAGCGCTGCGCTGCGCCAGGCTGCGCACTTCCGAGGCCACCACGGCAAACCCGCGGCCCTGCTCGCCCGCCCGGGCGGCTTCCACCGCGGCATTCAGCGCCAGGATGTTGGTCTGGAAGGCGATGCTGTCGATCACGCCGATGATGTCGCCGATCTTGCGGCTGCTGTCGTTGATGCCTTGCATGGTGGTGACCACCTTGCTGACCAGCGCGCCGCCCTGGGTGGCCACGGCCGTTGCGCTCTGGGCCAGCTGATTGGCCTGCTTGGCGCTGTCGGCGTTGTTGCGTACCGTGGTGCCCAGCTCTTCCATCGTGGCAGCGGTTTGCTGCAACGCGCTGGCCTGCTCTTCGGTGCGGCCGGACAGGTCCTGGTTACCCTGGGCAATCTGCGCGCTGGCCGTGGCCACGCTGTCGGCGGAGCCGCGCACCTGGCCGACGGTACGGCTCAGGCTGCTTTGCATCTCATCCAGGGCCTGCAGCATCTGGCCGGTTTCGTCCTTGGTGGTGACGTCGATGTGGTTCGTCAGGTCGCCACCGGCGATGTTGTCGGCCACCTCAACGGCCCGGTTCAGCGGCCGCGTGATCGACACTGTCACCAGGTAGCCAAACAGCCCGGCCAGGCCGACGGCCAGCAGGCTGCCGAACAGCAGCACGGCAGCGCTCATGCTGCGCAGGCTCTCGGCCGCCGCCGCGCGCGTGGTCAGCAGCGAGCGCTCGGCGCCGTCGAAGGCGGCCGCCAGTTCGCGAAAGCCGTCCATCGCCGCCTTGTCGCGGCCCTTGCCGAACTCGGCCACGAAGGCGTCCATCTTCACCGTGCCGGACGTGACGTCCCTGCGCATCAAGATCATGCTATCGGACACAGCGATGAACTCATCGCTGCGCTTTTTCATGTTATCCAGCCGGGCCTGTTGCTCGCTGTTGTCCGAGGTCAACTTCTTTGCGGTATCCCAAGAGGTGCCAAATGCCTTCCTACCAGCCACGAAAGGCTCGAGGAACTTGTCGTCGCCGGCAATGAGGAAGCCGCGTGTGCCGGTCTCCATGTTGATCATCGACTTCAGCATTTCGTCGCCGGTGGACATCACCTTGTAGGTGTGGGTGTTCCAGCGATCAGCTTCCGCAAGGCGGTTGGTGACGACGCCTGCCGTCACGACGACGGCGACGAAGATCAGGACGACGGCGCTGAAACCGGCGCCGAGTTTGGCGCCTATGCGCAGGTTGCTCAGGATGGACACTTCTGTTTTCCTTTCTTTAGGCGGCTAGGTAACGAGACTTTGAAGCCGTGGGGTTGCTGTTGGGCGGTGATTCCACAAGCAGGTAAATCGGCTCTTGGCGGTAGAGCTTGAGTCCACTCTTTGGGACTCTCCCTGCGGCCCGAGAAGCCGTGCGATCACTGTACGCAGGATGCTGCGGTAGCGATGGACCCAAAAGCGCGGTGATTTCGGTCCAAATCTCACCAGGGGTTGTCGGGGCAGGTCGTCACACTGTCTGACGCCGTGCGGCAGCCCGACCCGACCACCGTCAGAAGCCCGGGCGAACAACGAGGCGCCGGGAAGCTGCCCTTCGACAACGACAAGTACTGGCCATGAGCCGCCCTTCCACGGCCCCGCACCGACAGACCGCTGCTGCTGCGCAGCTGCCACGGCAGCAGCCTCACTCTGCAGGTTTCGCCCCGCGCTCGCTGCCAAGCCCTGTCGGTTCCATCTCCGTGGCCTCTGCGCAGCCGAGCCGACACAGCGCAGCGAAAATCGACACCGAGTTGCAAAACACCCGTCACGCCCATGCTGCGCTACCAGACCCTCCCAGTCACCCCGTTTGCCCAGAACTGCTCCTTGCTGTGGTGCACCGAGACCCGGGAGGCCGCACTGGTGGACCCGGGCGGCGAGCTGCCGCGACTGCGCGCGGCGGTGAAGGCCCAGGGTGTGACGCTGCGGCAGATCCTGCTGACCCACGCCCACATCGACCACGCCGGCGCCACCGGCACGCTGGCCCGCGAGGACGGCTTGCCCATCGTCGGCCCGCACCCGGGCGACCAGTTCTGGATCGACGGCCTGCCCGAGCAAAGCCGCATGTTCGGCTTCCCGCCGGCCGAGCCGTTCACGCCGACCCGCTGGCTGCACGATGGTGACACCGTGATGGTGGGCCAGGTGCGCCTGGATGTGCGCCACTGCCCCGGCCACACGCCCGGCCACGTGGTGTTTCACGACCCGGTCACCCAACGCGCCTTCGTGGGCGACGTGCTGTTTGTCGGCAGCATCGGCCGTACCGATTTCCCCGGTGGCCACCACGGCACGCTGATCCAGAGCATCACCCAGCGCCTGTGGCCGATGGGCGACCTCACGGTCTTCATCCCCGGCCATGGGCCAGAAGGCAGCTTCGGCCGGGAGCGGGCGAACAACCCGTTTGTCGCCGATCACGTGGTGGGCTGAGGCCGGGCAACGCCGCTGCGCCACACTGGGTGGCGGCAGCTGGTCAGGGCTTCTGGGTCGGGCTGTTGGCCGGCACCGGCGGCGGTGCAAAACGCCGCGCTGGCTTGGGTGCAGCGCTAAAGGTGGGCAGCACCTGGGGCAGACGCGCCTCGATGGACTGGATGCGTTCCTCGCTGGGCGGGTGGGTCGACAGGAACTTGGGGGGCGAGCCCCCCGCGGCCTTCATCATCTTGCGCCACAGGCTGACACCCGCGCGCGGGTCGTAGCCCGCCTGCGCCGCCATGATCAGGCCGAGGGCGTCGGCTTCGGATTCGTCGGTGCGGCTGAACTTCAGGCTCCAGATGGCCGCACCGCCGCGGGCGGCCAGGTCACCCAGCTGGCCAAGGCCCAGCAGCGCCGCCCCGCCGCGCAGCAGCGTTTCGGCGCCCGCGCTCTTGGCCATCTGCTCACGCGCGTGTTCCAGCAGGGCGTGGGCCACCTCATGCCCCATGATCATCGCCACCTCGTCATCGTCCAGCTGCAGGCGCGACAGGATGCCCAGGTAGAAGCCGATCTTGCCCCCTGGCATGCAGAAAGCGTTGATGTCGTTGCTGCCGATCAGGTTGACTTCCCAGCGCCAGTTGCGGGCGCGCGCGTTGCACGCCGGCGTGTGCGGAGTGATGCGGTCGGCGACAAAACGCAGCCGCTGGAGCTGCGGGTGGTTGGACGGCGCCAGGGCGCGCTGGCTGTTGGCCTGCTGCAGCATCTGCGCGTACTGCTGCTGGGCCATGGTCTCCACGTCGGCCGCTGGCACCAGCTTGGTCGCCCGCGAGGTGCGGCATTCCGGAATGGACGCCGCCTGCGCGTCACGCGCAGCGCCTGCGCCACCCAGCAGCGCACTGAAGGCCAGCGCGGCCCCCATGCGGCGTCGGGCCATGTCAGGCTGACCCTCTGCAGCCGGTTGACCGCAGGCACACACCCACGGCCGCCAGGCCGGCGCCTGCGCCTCGTCGAGCACCCGAAAGTCATCCGCCTTGCCCATGCCCATCATCATCCTCCTGTGAAGACCCCCTGCGGCGCGACAAAGCGGTAGATGTCGCGCATGAAGGGGTGGCGCCAGTAACCTTGGACGGAAGGATGCAGCAAATCGTTGCGCATGCGGTGGGCATGGGTCTTGTAGGGCATGTAGGCCACCATCAGGTTCTTGGCCTCCTGCATCACCGCATCACGCGCCGGGCCGTCGGGCAAGGCCCGCTGGCGCTCATACAGCGCGTTGAAGGCGGGCAGGTTGAAGCGCGCGTCATTGGATTCCGCGGCATGGGGGCCATAGGCGATGCCCAGCATCTGCGCGCCATCGGGCGATGACGACAGCCACGAATAGCCCCACATCATCAGGCTGCCGGAGCGGGTGCGCTTGAGCAGGTCGGGCCAGTTGGAGATCTCGAAGCCGATGCGCAGGCCGATGCGGTCCATCGAACGCTTCCAGATTTCATGCTGTGCTCGGTCCTGCTGAGACGACATGCCAGCCAGCTTGAGCTCCAGCGGCCGGCCATCGGGCAGCTCACGGTAGCCGTCGCCATTGGTGTCGCGGTAGCCAAAGACATCCAGCAAGGCCGTGGCTCGCTCGGGGTCATGGTCGCCCATCTCGCTCTTGTAGGCGCCGTTGTAGCCGCTGGTGTGGGGCGTCAGGGGTGACTGCGCGCGCAGCGCCAGGCCGCCATACATCTGGCGGATGAAGGCCTCGCCGTCAAAGCCCAGGCCGATGGCCCGACGCAAGGCCACCTGCGCCGGGGCATAACCGCCCACCAGCGGGTGCTCCATGTTGAAGTAGGTCATCACCATGTCGGCCTCCAGCTGCTGCTGCAGGCGGATGCCGCGGCGCTCCAGGTAGGGGGCCAGCCGGCCACCCGGCACGGCGCGCGGCACAAAGGGCCCGGGTACGTTCAGGATGTCGTAGCTGCCGTCCAGGAACGACAGCCAGCGCGGCTGCGCCTCCTCGACCACGTCAAAGACGATCTCGTCGGCCAGCGGCAACGTCTTGCCCCGCAGGAAAGCGGCCACGGCCTGTGCCTCAGGGTCTGCCGCCGGGGTGCCCTCATAGACCTCGCCGCGGAACTGGGGCGAGCGCTCAAGCACCGTGCGCGAACCGCGGCGCCAGCTCTTCAGGCGGTAGGGCCCGGTGCCCACGGGGTGGGCGGGCACCTCGGAAGGGCCGTAGAACTCCACCACCTCGCGCGCCACGGCGCCAAGGCCGCCGCTTTCGGCCAGGCGGTAGACAAATCGCGGGTCACCCACGCCGAGCTCGATGACAAAGGTATGCCGGTCCACCACACGCGCACCCGCCACCGGGGTGTCGTAGTCGAACGGTTTCTTGCGTTCGATGGCCTGCTGGCGCAGCTCGCTCAGGCCCAGGATGCGGGCGCTTTCGTAGAGGTAGAGGTCGCCGGAGTTGTACTGCGGGTCGTAGAAGCGCTTGAGCGCATAGACATAGTCGGCTGCGACCAGCTCGCGCGGGCGGCCCCGGAAGGCCGGGTCGTCGGCAAAGAAGATGCCCGGTTTCAGGCGCACGGTGAAGACGCGGCCGTCGGCGCTGATCTCAGGCAAGGCCGCCGCGGTGCGCGGCAGCAGGCGCGCCGGCCGCGCCAGGTAGTCGTACATCAACGGCGCTTCGAAGATGTGCGCCATGATGACGTTGGAGTTGCCGTCGCTGTTGATCTGCACCGGGTCGAAGCCGACTTCGGCGGTGTTGATCGGCAGCCGCAGCACGTTCTGGCGGGGCGCCTGGGCGCGCGCAGGGCGGGCGGCCAGGCTCAGCAGCGTGCCGGCACCCAAACCTTGCAGCCAGTGACGGCGGTCCATCGTCACAGCCGCCGCCCTCAGCGCCGGTTGGCCCGGGCCTGGCGCTCGGTGTCGATGTCCACCATGTGCCACCACTCCTGCCAGAACAGCGCGCGCCGGAAACCGATCACCCAGTCGTACCACATGTCGGTGGACAGCCGGTGCACACGCGGCTTGTACGGCGCATAGGCGACGCTGATCTTCTTGGCCTGCAGGAACAGCGCCTCGCGTTCAGGGCCGTCGGGCAGGACCGCCATGCGCTCGTAGACCTCGTCGAAGGCGGCCAGCCGGAAGCGCGCCAGGTTCTGGCTGCCCGACTGCGGACCATGCAGCCGGTACAGCGCTGACTGGCCATCGGTGCCCGCGGCCGAGGTGGCCAGCGACCACATCTGCAGCTTGCCGGAACGCGCCTGCTTGAGCGTCTCGGCAAACTCAGCCGTCTTGAACTGCACCCGGATGCCGATGGCCGCCATGTCCTTGCGGAAGAGCTCATCGCGCTGGCGCCAGGCCTGCTGGGGCAGCGTGGCCATCTCCAGCACCAGGGGCTGGCCGTCGGGTTGCTCGCGCCAGCCGTCGCCGTCGCGGTCACGGTAGCCGAAGAGGTCCAGCAGGGCCTTGGCACGGGGCGGGCTGTAGTCGCCGGCCTCACTCTTGAAGGCGGCGTCGTAGCCCGTGGTGTGGGGCAGCAGGTTCGATTGCGCCGGCACGGCCAGGCCGCGCCAGACACGTTCGATCTCGCGCTCCAGGTCCATGCCCAGGCTGATCGCGCGGCGCAGGGCCACCTTCTCCGGCGTGTAGCCGCCCACCACCGGGTCTTCCATGTTGAAGTACGTGAAGGCGAGGTCGGCGTTGAGCTGCTGGCGCCCGACAACACCCTGGCGCTGCAGGTGCTGCGCCACCCGCCCGTTGGGCATGGCCTGGGGCACAAAGGTCTCGGACATCGGGCCGTACTGGCCGGCGATCATGTCGAGCTGCCCATTGAGGAACGACAGCCAGCGCGGCTGGTCCTCCGGGATGATCTGCACCCGGATCTCATCAATCATCGGGATGCGCTTGCCACGCATGCGGGCCAGGATGGCCTGGCCTTCGGCGTCGTCGGCGGCGGGCTCGGCGTCGTAGTAGCGCTCCCGGTAGTCGGGGTTGCGCTCCAGCACGATCTCCGAGCTGCGGCGCCAGCTCTTCAGGCGGTAGGGGCCGGTGCCCACCGGGTGCGCAGCAATCTTGTCGCCGTAGAACGTGGCCACCTCACGGGCCTGGGCACCCAGCAGGTCTGAGCCGGCGAGCGCCCCCAGGAAACGCGGCTGCGGCTTGGCCATCTCGAAGCGCAGCGTGTAGCGGTCCAGCGCACGCAGGCCGGGAATGACACGGTCGTAGTCAAAGGGCTTCTTGGCCTGCACCACCTCGCGTCGGTAATCGGCCAGGCCCACCAGCTGGTAGGTCTCGATCCAGCTCCACAGCTGGCTCTTCAGCGCAGGGTCGGCCGTGCGCTGGAAGCTGAAGACAAAGTCCTGGGCGGTGACCTCGCGCTTGCGGCCCTGGAAGGCCGGGTCGTCGGCAAAGTAGATGCCGGGCTTGACCTTGACCGTCCAGACCTTGTAATCCGCGGAGACCTCGGGCATGCCATCGGCCAGCAAGGGCTTGATCTTCACGGGCCGGGCCAGGTGGTCGTACTGGTAGAGCGCCTCGAAGATGTGCGGTGTGATGGTGCGCGAGTAGATGTCGCTGATGTTGGAGGGGTCGAAGTTGCTCTCAGCACTGCGGAAGGCGACGTTGAGCACCTTGCGGGGCGCGGCGGGCGCGTTGGCGGCGGCAGGTTTTGCGGGCGCAGCGGCGGTGGGGGTCGCCGCGGAGGCGGCGCTGCCCTGGGCCGACGCAGCGCCCGTGAGGCCCACCGCGGCCAGGGTGCACAGCAGGGCCGCCACGCGGTGCCCGGTTCCACGGAGCATGACGCGCCACATCATGCGCGCTCCACGGGCTGCAGGTCCACAAACTGGTACCAGTCGCGCCAGAACAGTGGGCGCCGGTAGCCCACCAGCTGGGGCCAGGTGAGGTCGTTGGCGATGCGGTGGAGCAGGCTCTTGTAGGGCATGTAGGTGATGGCCATCAGTTTGGCCTCGCGGAACAGCGCCAGGCGTTCGGGGCCGTCGGGCAGGCGCTGGAGTTGTTCATACACGCGGTCGAAGCTGGGCAGCTTGAAGCGCGCAAAGTTGGCCATGCCGGCCTGCGGGCTGAAGTAGCGGGTGACAAAGTCCAGGCCATCGGGCGACACGGCGTTGCCGCCCAGCATCCACATCTGCAGGCGCCCCGCCCGCGCGGCCTTGAGGTTCTCGCTCCACTGGTTGGCCACCAGGCGCACACGGATGCCCACGGCGGCCAGGTCCTTCTGCATCATCTCGTCAAAGCCGCGCGAGAACTGGTCGGTCTGCGTGGCCATGGTCAGCACCAGCGGCTGGCCGTCCCGGGTTTCGCGGAAGCCGTCGCCGTTCTGGTCACGCCAGCCGTAGATCTCGAGCAGCGCCCGGGCGCGGGCCGGGTCGTGGTCACCCATCTCGCTCTTGAAGCCGGGGTCGTAGCCGCTGACGTTGGGCGGTATGGGTGATTGCGCGGGAATGCCCTGGCCGCGGTAGAGCTTGTCGATCAGCCGCGGCACGTTGATGGCCAGCGAGATGGCGCGCCGCAGGGCCACCTGCGGGGCCTCCATGCCGCCGACCAGCGGGTCCTCCATGTTGAGGAAGAAGAAGACGTTGTCGGCGTTCAGCGTGCGGGTGAGCTGCAGGCCCCGCTTGGCGAGGTTGGGGGCCAGCTTGCCGCCGGGCGCGGCGCGGGTGACAAATTCGCCCGGCACGGAAATCTGGTCGAGTTCGCCGTTCAGAAAGGCCAGCCAGTTGGGCTGCGATTCCTCGATGACGGAGATCTCGACACGGTCAACCATCGGAATACGGCGGCCCTTGAGCCGGGCGAGGATGGCCTGGCCACCAGCATCGGCGGCGGCGGGCTCTTCGTCGTACAGACGTTCCCGGTAGGCAGGGTTGCGTTCCAGCACCATGCGGGAGCCGCGGCGCCAGGACACCAGCCTGAACGGCCCGGTGCCCACCGGGTGGGCCATGATGTCGTCGCGGTAGCGCTCCACCACCTCGCGCGCCACAGCACCCATCTGGCCGTTGTTGGCCATCACCTCCAGCAGCCGCGGGCGCGGCGCCTGCAGGCGCAGCTGCAGGGTGTAGCGGTCCAGCGCCTGCAGGCCCTCCACCGGCGCGTCGTAGTCAAAGGGCTTCTTGCCGTCCAGCGCCTCGCGCCGGCGCTCGGCCAGGCCGATGAAGCCATGCTCCAGCACCTCGGTGGCCGAGGAGCTCTTGTAGGACGGGTCGACAAAGCGCTTGATGGCGTAGACGTAGTCGGCCGCCGTCAGCTCACGCGGGCGGCCGCCAAAGGCCGGGTCGTCCTGGAAGAAGATGCCCGGGCGCAGGCGGATCGTCCAGACCTTGAAATCCGCGGACACCTCCGGCAGCGCAGCCGCGGTGTTGGGCCTGACCTTGACCGGCCGGGCCAGGTGGTCGTAGCGGTAAGGTGCTTCCAGGATGTGGGCGATGACCGCACGGGAATAGACGTCGGAGGTCTGGGCCGGGTCAAAGCCGGTTTCGGCCGTCGGGAACGACACCCGCAGCGTCTTGACACCGGCGCCGGCGGCCGCCGAACCCGCCGGCGGCCCGTCCGCGGCAAGCGCCCAGTCCCAGCCCAGGGCCGTGGTGGCCAGGGCGCCCGACACCATGCCTCTGCGCTGGATCATGCGGTGGACGGCCTGTTGAAGGGGCTGAGGTGACGCACAGCGTCGGCCGCGTGGCTAACGCCCCACCGCCGCGCGCTGCGCAGCGGCGTCGACATCGACATATTTCCACTGCTCACGCACAAAGATGTTGCGCTCGTAGCCGGTCACCCAGGGGTGGGTCAGGTCGGTGAAGATGCGGTGCACATGCACCTTGTAGGGCATGTAGGCAATGATCAGGTTGCGCGCCTGGTTGATCAGCGCCTGCCGCTCGGGGCCGTCGGGCAGCATGCGCTGCTGCTCGTACAGGCGGTTGACCTCCGGGTGGTCAAAGCGGGCGTGGTTGCTCTGGCCCTTGTTGGGCCCATAGGCCATCGCGATGAAGGTGTCGGCGTCGGGTTGGCCGGCCAGCCAGCCCACGCCCCACATCATCAGCTTGCCCGCCCGCGACGACTTCAGGTTCTCTGGCCACTTGGCAGGCTTGAACTCGATGCGCACCTTCAGCGCGTCCATGTTGCGCTTCCACTGCTCGATCAGCTGGCGGCTCTGCTGGTCAGGCTGCGTCGCGTATTCCAGGAGCAACGGCTTGCCATCGGGGAGGTCGCGCCAGCCGTCGCCATCGCGGTCGACATAGCCATACATGTCCAGCAGGGCCTTGGCGCGCGGCAGGTTGTATTCGCTCATCTCCGACTTGAAGGTCGGGTCATAACCCCAGACGTTGGGCCCCACCGTGCTCTGCGCCGGGATGGCCTGGTTGCGGCGCACCATGCGGATCTCGCGTTCCATGTCAACGGCCAGGCTGATGGCCCGGCGCAGCGCGACCTTCTCCGGCGTGTAGCCGCCCACCACCGGGTGCTCCATCGCAAAGTAGCTGTGCGCGATGTCGGCCCGCGAAAAGCGGTTCATCCGGATGCCCTGCCGGGCCAGGTTGGGCGCCAGCTGGTTGTTGGGGATCACGGTGTTGGCAAAGTCAGCCGGCAGCTCATCGAGCAGGTCGGCTTCCTGGTTGAGGAACGACAGCCAGCGCGGCTGGTTTTCCTCGATGATGCTGATGACCACGCGGTCGAGCATGGGCAGGCGGCGCCCCTTGAGCTGGGCCGCCACCTTCTGCAGGTCAGGCCGGTCGGCCGGCGCTGTCTCGTTGTAGAGCACCTCGCGGTAGTTCGGGTTGCGCTCCAGCACGATGCGTGAACTGCGTGTCCAGCTGGCCAGGCGGAACGGCCCGGTGCCCACCGGGTGCGCGCCGATCTTGTCGCCGTAGAACTCCACCACCTCGCGGGCCACCGCGCCGGTGAAGGAGGCGTCGGCAAAGTACTGCATGAAACGCGGCGCGGGTTCGCCGAGCTTGATCTGCAGGGTGTAGCGGTCCAGGGCCTTCAGGCCTTCGACCTCGCGGTCGTAGTCGAAGGGCTTCTTCGCCGCGATCAGTTCCTTGCGCAGCTCCGACAGGCCCAGGATCTTGGCGCTTTCCAGGATGTAGAGGTTGCCGCTCTTCCACTGCGGGTCGTAGTGGCGCTTGAGGGCGTAGACGTAATCCTGCGCGACCAGCTCGCGCTTCTGGCCCTTGAAGGTCGGGTCGTCGGCGAAATAGATGCCGGGCTTCAGCCGGATGGTGAAGGTCTTGAAGTCGGCCGAGATCTCGGGCATCTCGGCCGCGGTGTTGGGGCGCATCTGGAAGGGGCGCGCCAGGTAGGCCCACTCGAAGGGCGCGTCGAGGATGCCGGCGATGACGGTGCGGGAGTACAGATCCGTCACCAGAGGCGGGTCGAAGGCGGTCTCGGCCACGCGGAAGGCGTAACGCAGCGTCTTGGTTTTGCCGTCGGGGATGACCTTGTCGACGGGGCGCTTGTCCTTGTCGGCGGCAGCGGGAGCCTGCGCCAGCACGGGCGACGCCGCCATCAGGGTGAGGGCCGACACAGTGGCCAGCAGCAGGCTTTTGGCCAGCGCCAGCGAAGAGGAACGCATCATGGGTTGCAGCGGGGGTAGGCTTGACCAGCCAGTCTAGTGCAGGGGCTGCGTCCTCGGCGCCAGCGGGGGAGTGGGTTTTCCTCAGGGGCTGTCTGGCTTCTCTCGCTCTGGCTGCTGTGAGTCGCTTTTTGGTGAGAGGGCTTGGGGTCGTGAGGTTTTTTGGGTGGGGTGGGGTCTGTGGCGGGGGCGAGGCTGGGCCCGGGGGTGTGGGTGGGTCAGGCCGCTCGCCCCGCTGCGCGGGGTTCCTTGCGGTGCTCGGTGGGCGGGGCTGGGCGGCA
>JAJTDE010000146.1 GCA_021298085.1 Rubrivivax sp. | reverse complement strand
CGAATCACGGCCGCTTTGCGGCATTTTCGCAACGGCGTCTAGGGTTTACCCAAAATCTTCTGGAGAACTAGTTTTGGTACAAAAGTGACAGATCAGAGGGCTGCCAACGGCGGACGAGCGTGCGCAAGCGCGTGCCGGGCCTTCTGACCGGTTCACATTCCACTCATCTGCTCCACAGGAGACCGTCTCGATGACACACGCACTCCCCCGTGCCCGTCGCGTGGCGCTGAAGACCACCCCCATCGCCGCCGCCGTGGCCGCGATGGTGTTCGGTGCCAGCCCCGTTGCCGCCCAGACCGCCGCCCCCGCCGCTGCGCCCGCCGCTGACCAGACCGTGGTGGTCACGGGCATCCGCCGCGCCATCGAGACGGCCATTGCTGCGAAGAAGGAAGCCGACACGATCGTTGAGGCCATCACGTCGGAAGACCTGGGCAAGCTGCCCGAACCCTCGGTGGCCGACGCGATGGCCCGTTTGCCGGGCGTAGCAGCCCAGCGCAACAAAAGCTCTGGCAAGGCTCAGAGCATCAGCGTGCGTGGCATGTCACCTGACTTCAACACGACGCTGCTGAACGGCCGTGAAGTGGCGTCGTCGAGCGACAGCCGCGGTGTTGACTTTGACGCTTACCCGGCCGAGTTGCTGACGAGTGTTCTTGTCTACAAGACGCCGAAGGCTGACCTGTCCTCACAGGGCGTCTCTTCGACGATTGACCTGCGCACGATTCGGCCCCTGGCTTCCAACCAGCGGCAGGTCGCCGTGAACTTCCGGAACATAAAGACCGGCGTGGACAATGGCGTGCCGAACGGCGAAGGCAAAGGCGACCGCATGTCGCTCGCCTATGTGGACCAGTTCTTCAATCGCACCCTGGGTGTTGCGGTCGGCTTGACGAAGTTCACCGAAACCGGTGCCGGGCAGCTTCGGGTGAATACGTGGGGTGGTTGGTCGCCTTGGTACGACAGGTCAACAGGCCGGCTGGCAACCATCAACTGTGACGCCACGCCCCGCCCGGCCAACTGCGCCTCCGTCCCGGGTGGTTTCGGACGCGACATCGAATACAGCGACCAGTCTCGTGAAGCAGGCATGGCAGTGCTGCAGTGGAAGCCGAACAAGAACTTCGAGACCGTGGTCGACATCTTTCAATCGAAGGGGCGAAGCGCCAACTTCAAGAAGGGTATCGAAGGCTTTATCGGCGGCAACTCCGACCCCCACAACTACCGGCGCGACCCGACACTGACCAACTTCACAGTGGCCAACGGTGTCGTTACCAGCGGCACCCTGGACCAGTTCAAAGGCGTCATTCGCAACCACAACGAAGGCGCTGACGACAAGCTGGAAGCCTTCGGCCTGAATGCCAAGCTGAACCTGGATCAGTGGACTTTCATCGGCGACGTCGGTCAATCCAAGGTCACGCGTGAGTCGTCGCGCTATGAGACGACAGCAGGTCTGCCAGGCAACGGCAACCGCACGCAGTCCCAAGGCGCAGCCGCGACACCGGGCGCCACCGGCACGATCAGCTGGTCCAACTTCACCGGCAGCAACCACGCGGACCTGGCCTTTACGTCCAATACCGACTTCGCCAACCGCGGAACGGTAAAACTCACCGACGTGATGGGCTGGGGCGGCGGGGTCAATTCTCCGCAAGCCGGCTACGTGGCCAGCCCCAAACTGTCCGACGAAGTCAGCACTCTGCGTCTTTCTGCCAAGCGCAACCTTGGATGGGGTGCGATCAGCACCGTCGAAGCAGGTCTGAACGTGGTCAACCGCACCAAGACCGCGTCCACGCAGGAAGGCTTCCTGGTCATCAACGGCGGCACCGGCCCCTTTGCCGCCGTCGATATTCCCGGGAGCACCACGCTGAATGTGGCCGGCTTCAACATCGCCACCTGGGACCCTCGTGGTTCACTGGGCTCCATCTACAGCCTGCGCTCGAACCTCTACGGCTCGGTGGTGAACCGCAACTGGTCCGTCAAGGAAGACGTGACCACGGGCTATGCCAAGGCCGATGTCGACGGGAAGCTGTTCGGCTTTGATGTCTCGGGCAACGTTGGTGTCCAAGTGGTCAATACCGACCAGAAGGCGACCGGCTTTGTGAACGACTCCGGCCGGTGCACCGGCGCCACGCCGGCGACCTGTGTAAGCCAGTCGGGTGGCAAGAGCTACACCGATGTCCTGCCCAGCCTGAACCTGAGCGTCGACCTCGGTAACGACCTGGTCACTCGCCTGGGTATCGCGCGCACTATGTCTCGCCCGACGATGAGCTTCATGCGCGCCAGCGTCGACCAACCGAGCCTGCCCAACCCGCCGCTCAACCCGCAGCGCTTTGTGTCCAGCGGTGGCAACCCCGAGCTCGAACCCTATCGTGCAGACGCCTTCGACATCTCGGTGGAGAAGTATTTCGGCAACAAGGGTTACGTCAGCGCGGCGGTCTTCCACAAAGATATCCGTAACTGGATCCTGACCCTGCCCCAAGCCTACGACTTCGCTGGCGTTTTGGCTGCGGGTACCACACCGCCTGCCGGCGGCACGATGGGCATCCTGACACGGCCGACCAATGTGAGCGGCGGCTACATCCAGGGTATCGAACTGGCGGTGAATGTCCCGCTGTCCATGTTCGCCAAACCGCTGGACGGCTTCGGCATTGCGCTCAACCACAGCGACACGAAGAGCAACCTGCGTCTGACACCCCAAAACTTCCCGGGGCTGGATGTGGGTGGCGCGCTTGACATCCCGATTCCGGGTCTGTCTCGCCGCGTGACCAACCTGCGCTTCTACTACGAGAAGCATGGGTTCCAGTTCGCTGTGGCCCAGCGCACTCGGTCGGACTTCCTGGGCATGAACCCCGACTACAAGGATGATGTGGTCTACACCTTCATCAAGGGCGAGTCCGTTGTTGACCTGCAGTTGGGCTACACCTTCCCGGACAGGTCTTTCCTGAAGGGCTTGTCGCTGCTGTTCCAGGCGAACAACATCACCGACACGCTGTTCCAGCAGTACCAGACAGACCGGAACTCGCCGACCGACACCAAGCGGTTCGGCAAAACCTACCTCTTTGGCGCGAACTACAAGTTCTGACGCCCTTCCGCCGCCACGCGCCTGACAGGGCCGTGGCATGCGGAGCGCAGGCCCCAGGCGTCCACACGTGCTGGGGCCTTTTTCATGAGCACTCGAGCAACACACGGGCAGCTGCATTAGGCTGATGGCGATGGACGCACCGCAACCCCAAACCGCACTTCAACATATCGTCATCGCCGGCGGCGGCACCGCCGGCTGGATGACGGCCGCGGCGCTGTCCAAGGTGCTGCGGGGGCGCATCGCCATCACGCTGGTGGAAAGTGAGGAGATCGGCACCGTGGGCGTCGGCGAAGCCACCATCCCGATGATCCAGCTGTTCAACCGCGTGCTGGAGATCGACGAAGACGAGTTCATGCGCGAAACCCAGGGCAGCTTCAAGCTGGGCATCGAGTTTGTGAACTGGGGGCGCCTGGGCAGCCGCTACATGCACGCGTTTGGCCGCTTCGGCCAGGACCTCTGGACGGTACCGTTCTACCAGTACTGGCTGAAGATGCACCAGGCCGGGCAGGCGCCTGAGCTTGGCGAATACGCCATCACCCGCGTGGCGGCCTACCAGAACAAGTTCATGCGCCCGCCCAGCGATGTGCAGAACTCGCCGCTGAACGACATCACCTACGCCTTCCACTTCGACGCCGGCCTGTATGCCCGCTACCTGCGCAAGCTGGCCGAGGCGCGCGGTGTACGGCGCGTGGACGGAAAGATCGGTGAGGTGACGCTCAGCCCGGACACCGGCCACGTGCGGGCGCTGGTGCTGAACGATGGCCAGCGCGTCGAGGGTGACCTGTTCATCGATTGCTCGGGGTTTCGCGGCCTGTTGATCGAGCAGACCCTGAAGACCGGTTATGAGGACTGGACCCACTGGCTGCCCTGCGACCGCGCGGTGGCCGTGCCCTGCGCGTCGGTGTCACCGCTGACACCCTACACCCGCAGCACCGCCCACCAGGCCGGCTGGCAGTGGCGCATTCCACTGCAGCACCGCACGGGCAACGGCCATGTCTTCAGCAGCCGCCACATCAGCGAAGACGAAGCCACCGCCCAGCTCCTGCAGCACCTTGACGGCGAGCCCCTGGCCGAGCCGCGCACCCTGCGCTTTGTCACCGGCATGCGCAAGCAGGCCTGGAACCGCAACGTGGTGGCCATCGGCCTGGCCAGTGGTTTTCTGGAACCGCTGGAATCGACCAGCATTCACCTCATCCAGACCAGCATCGCGCGGCTGATCGACTTCTTCCCGGCGCAGGGCTTCAGCGCCACCGACATCGACGAATACAACCGCTTGTCGCGCTTCGAGTTCGAGCGCATCCGGGACTTCATCATCCTGCACTACCACCTGAACCAGCGCACCGACTCTGCGTTCTGGGTGGCCTGCCGAGAGATGCCTGTGCCCGAGACCCTGACGCAGAAGCTGCGGCTGTTCAAGACCCACGGACGCATCATCCGCGAGAACAACGAGCTGTTTTCCGAACCCGCCTGGCTGCAGGTGATGGTGGGCCAAAACCTGATGCCCGAGGGCTACCACCCGCTGGTGGACAGCCTGCCGGAAGACAGCATCCGCGACTACCTGGGCGGCGTGCACGACCTGATGCGCCGCTGCGCCGACGTGATGCCCGACCACACGGCCTACATCGCCGAACACTGCCGGGCTGCCTGAGCACCCGTCGCCGTTCCGCCACCCACCCTACTCACCTTCAACGCACGACGACGATGACCCGTTTGACACGACGCCAGGCGCTGAGCGCCGTGGCCGGCGGCATGAGCCTGCCCTGGGCCGGCGCAGCCGCTGCACAGGACGGGCTGGTCCCGGTCGAGGCCTTCTTTGCCAAGGGGCAGCTGATGGGCGCTGCGCTGGCGCCCAGTGGCCGCCAGGTGGCCATGACGGTGGCGGCGCCCAACGGCGGCCCCACACGCCTGGCCGTGCTGGACTTGGCCACGATGCGCAGCCAGGCGCTGGCGTCGTTCAGCGACAGTGACATCGACGACTTTTCCTGGGTCAACGACGAGTGGCTGGTCTTCGACACGACCTTCAAGCTCACCGGCTACCGCCAGATCGACTACGGACCGGGCCTCTACCGGATCAGCAGCCAGGGCCAGCAGCTGCGCGAGGTGGTGTCGTCGTCGGGCATGCCGCCGGACGGCGTCGAACGCCGTGTGCTGCACCCCACCCACAGCCTCAAGCCACTGCCCAGCAAGCCGCTGAACGAAGAGGTGCTGGTCATCCGGCCAGAAGAGATCAGCCGCACGCGTGTCGGCCACTACGCCGTGCGTTGGCTGAATGTCAGAACCCAGTCGGTGCGCGAGGTGCAGACACCCGACAACACCTACAGCTGGGCGTTTGACGTGCAGGGCCAGGTACGCGCCGTGACCACCCGTGAGGGTTCCCAAGCCGCCTTCCACTGGCGCGAACCCGACGGCACGTGGCGGGTGCTCAACCGCTACGACGCGCTGGAAGGCCCCGGCTGGGTGCCGCTGCATGTCGAGGCCGACAACCGCTGCTGGGTGATTGCCGGGCACCAGGGGCGCGACGCCCTCTTCACGCTCGATGGCCGCACGGGCGAGCTGTCGGCCAAGCCCGTCGCACACCACCCCCAGTTCGACGTCCGCCCCTGGTTGCTGGTGCACCAAGGCAGGGTCGTGGGCCTGCGCTACACCATCGATGCCGAGGTCACCCAGTGGCTGGAGCCCGCCTGGCAGCAATTGCAGCAGCAGGTCGACCGCCTACTGCCCGCGACCAGCAACCGGCTGAGCCTGCCCAGCCACGGTGACTCACCCTGGGTGCTGGTCGAGTCGTCGTCCGACCAGCAGCCCTACCGCGCCTTTGTGTTCAACCGCGAGTCGCCCAAGCTCACCCGCCTGGGCGACTACCGGCCGGCCATCGACGCCAAGCGCATGGGGCAGACCGATCTGCACTGGATCCGCGCCCGCGACGGCCTGCCCCTGCCGGTGTGGCTGACCCTGCCCGCCAGCGGGCCCCGGGAGAAGCTGCCGCTGGTGGTATGGGTGCACGGCGGGCCATGGGTGCGCGGGATGTCCTGGCGATGGGACCCCGAGGTGCAGTTTCTGGCCAGCCGGGGCTACGCCGTGCTGCAACCCGAGTTCAGGGGCTCGACGGGCTACGGCTTTGCGCATTTCCGGGCCGGCTGGAAGCAGTGGGGCCAGGCCATGCAGACCGACCTCGTGGACGCCGCACGCTGGGCCATCGCCCGCGGCACGGGCGACGCGCGGCGTGTGGGCATCCTGGGTGCCAGCTATGGCGGCTACGCCACGCTGATGGGCCTGGCCCAGGAACCCGAGCTCTTCAAGGCCGGCGTGGCCTGGGCATCGGTCACCGATCTGGACATGCTCTACGGGCTGCGCTGGAGCGACGCCACGGCCGAGACGCGAAACCTGGGCCTGCCACGGCTGCTGGGTGACCGCGTGGCCGATGCCGCCATGCTGGCCGCGCACTCACCGCTGAAGCAGGCCAGCCGCATCCGCAACCCACTGCTGCTGGCACACGGCGAATGGGATTCCCGCGTTCCGCTGGATCATGCAGAAGCCCTGAGGGCGGCCCTCAAGCCCCACAACCCGCGGGTCGACTGGGTGCTCTACGAAGGCGAGGGCCATGGCTGGCGCCAGACCGACAACCTGCTGGATTTCTGGAAGCGGGTCGAGCGCTTTCTGGCCCAACACCTCGGCCGCCCAGCCACGCCATGAAGCGCCGGGATGGGCTCGTGGCGGCAGGCGGAGCGCTGCTGCTGCCGCAGCGGGCGAGGTCCACGCCGTCCGTGGGCAAGCCCCTGACCATCTGGTTCACCGTTCAGGGCGCCAAGGCCCTGCGCGCCCTGGGCGAACGCTTCACCGCCGACACCGGTGTGCCGGTGGTGGTGGAAACGCCTGACGAGGGCCCTCAGAAGTACCAGCAGGCCTCTGCTGCCGGCAAGGGCCCTGACATCTACGTCTACGCGCACGACCGCATCGGTGAATGGATCGCCGGTGGCTTGATTGCCCCCGTGCACCCATCGGCCGCGTTGCGCGCCGACATCGACCCGCTGGCCTGGCGTGGCTTCACGCAGGGCGGGCGCACCTGGGGCTACCCGTACGCCATCGAGGCGATCACGCTGGTCTACAACCGCGCCCTGATCCAGACCCCCCCGCGCAGCTTCGACGAGGTGTTCCTGCTCGACGAGCAGTTGCGCGCGCAGGGCAAGCGCGCGATCCTCTGGGACTACACCAACGGCTACTTCACTTGGCCGCTGTTGGCGTCTTTGGGGGGTTATGCCTTTCTGCAGCGGCCTGACGGCAGCTTCGATGCGCGCCAGACGGGCATCACCCACCCGGGCGCACTCGCTGGCGCACGTGTGCTGGAACGTTTGCTGCGCGAGGGCCGCATGCCGGCCGGCAGCGGTTACGCCGAGATGGAAGCCGCCATCGCCCAGGGCCGGGTGGCGATGATGATCAACGGGCCCTGGTCCTGGGTCAACCTGCAGCGGGTGGGGATGGACTTTGGGGTGGCCCGCATCCCGTCGGTGCAAGGCCGCCCGGCCGCGCCGTTTGTGGGCATCAAGGGGGTGATGATCAACCGTTCATCGCGCCAGAAGGAGCTGGCGCAGGAGTTCATCGAGCGCCACATGCTCTCGCCCGAAGGCCTGCGCGCCATCGACAACGCCGAGCCCATCGGCGCGCCAGCCAGCCGGGCCTACCTGGCGGCGCTGTTGGCCGACCCTCTCAAGGGGCCGCGCATCGCAGGCATCGTGGCCAGCGCGCGCGATGGCCAGCCGACGCCACACAACCCGGAGATGGGGCGTTTCTGGGCAGCCCTCAAGACCTCGCTCACTCAGCTCAGCGAAGGGCGTCTGGGTGCCGAAGCGGCCCTGCAGGCGGCCCAGCGGCGCATCCTGCAAACCTGAAGCAGCGTCGACGCATCGCCCATGACACCCTCTGTACAACCCTCCTCGGCGGCACCCCTGGTGTCCATGCGCACCCGCTGGCCGCGTCTCGTCGCAATTCCCGCGGCCATCGGTCTGGTGCTGGCCGCGGTGCTGCAGATGCACGCGGCCGGGCAGCCGCTGCTGGCCACCCTGCTGCTGTTGCTGGGTGGGCTGGCGGTGTGGGTGTACACGCAGCCGCGGGCGCATGCGCTGCGCTATGTCTTTCCCGGGGTGGCGGCCGCGCTGATCTTTGTGGTGTTTCCGATGCTGGTGACGGTGCTGCTGGGCTTCACCAACTACAGCTCGCGCAACCTGTTCACCGAAGACGAGGTGCGGCAAGCCCTGCTGGCCGAAACCGAACCCGTGGCCGGCAGCCAGCACGCTTTCGAGTTGCTGGGCACCGATGCCGCGGCCCGGCTGCGCCTGACCGCACCCGACGGCCGGCGCTGGGTGACGCCCGCCGTGCCGCTGGCAGCACGCGGCGCTGAGCCCCTGGGCCTGCAGGCCGAAGGGCCTGAGACCATCGGCGCGGCCGCCCGGCCGCTGCGGGACGTCGTCAGCCACCTGGAGACACTGCGCAGCTGGCCGCTCCAGGCGCCCGACGGCACCCGCCTGGCGCTCAGCGGCCTGCGCGAATACGCACAGCTCCGGCCCCTGTACCGCGCAGCCACGGGCTCAGCCACGGGCGCGCCGCCCAGCGGCGCGCTGATCGATGCTGCCACCGGCTCGCTGTGGGTGCCGGATGCCACCACCGGCTTCTTCACCCGCGACGACGGCGCCACCCTGCAGCCCGGCTTCAGAGTGTCGGTGGGCCTTCAGCACTACCGCACCGTGCTGACCGAGCCCCGCTTTCGTGAGCCCTTCCTGAGCGTGCTGGCCTGGACCATCGCCTTTTCGGCCCTGACCGTGGCGGGCGCCACCGCCTTGGGACTGCTGCTGGCTGTGCTGTTCAACTGGGAGGCGCTGCAGCTCAAGGGCGTTTACCGGCTGATCCTGTTTCTGCCCTATGCCGTGCCCGGCTTCATCTCCATCCTGGTCTTCAAGGGCCTGTTCAACCAGAACCTGGGCGAGATCAACCTGATCCTCAACGCCCTCTTTGGCATCCAGCCGGCCTGGTTCTCGGACCCCCTGCTGGCCCGCACCATGCTGCTGATCGTCAACATCTGGCTGGGCTTCCCGTACATGATGGTGCTGTGCAGCGGGCTGATCAAGTCCATCCCGGCCGATCTCACCGAGGCCTCGGCCATCCTGGGTGCCGGGCCCTGGGTGCACTTCCGCCGCGTGACGCTGCCCTTGATCCTGACGCCCCTGACGCCGCTGCTCATTGGCGCCTTTGCCTTCAACTTCAACAACTTCGTGCTGATCAGCCTGCTGACTGGTGGGCGGCCTGATCACCTGGACAGCACCGTGCCGGCCGGCACCACCGACATCCTCGTGTCCTACACCTGGCGCATCGCGTTCCAGGATTCCGGGCAGCAGTTCGGGCTGGCGGCCGCGGTGTCCACCATCATCTTTCTGATGGTCGCGGCCCTCACCCTGCTGCAGCTGCGGCTGACGCGCCAGGCGGACGCGTCCTCGGGCCGCGGCGCGCCCCACTGACCGCGCCTTTCCCGCGCCACCCACCGCACCATGGCCATCGTCCAAGCCCGATCCCAACGCTGGCGCCTGGCCGCCGCGCACCTGTTCCTGGTGCTGCTGTGCGCCGCCGTGCTGCTGCCCTTTCTGGTGGTGCTGTCGGTGTCGCTGCGGCCGGGCAACTTTGCCAGCGGCTCGCTGATCCCCGAGCAGATCAGCCTGGA
>JAJTDE010000314.1 GCA_021298085.1 Rubrivivax sp. | reverse complement strand
GTCGAGCCCGAAGTTCGGGCCGAGGTTGAAGCCGTCTTGCGCGATGGCGAGACCTTGACACAGTTCATCGAGGAAGCCGTGGTCGCCGCAGCTGCATGGCGAGGTTGATGATGTGATGGCTGACCTGCAGGCGCGGCTTGACAGCGCCAAGGACGAGGCAACGCGCCGCCCCAAGCTGTGACCAAGGTCTACGCCGTATTGCTGCTGCAAGAAGCGGTGGACGATCTGCGACGGCTCGAAGACTTTGCGATCGAGCGAGAGCTGACCATCGATACGCCTGACTGGACCTTGCCTCAACGCGCACTCGACGCCATCCGTGAAGGCATGCGTCTTTTGTCCTGGTCACCCCATACCTGCCGCCGTGCAGAGCTCGGCAATGGGCGGTCACGCGAACTGGTGATCCCGTTCGGCGCGAGGGGCTGTGTGGTTCTGTTCGAGGTCGTTGGCGATGAAGTGGTCGTGGGTGCCGATCGTCACCAGCGAGCAGAGAACGATCGGCATTGACCCGGCATGGCCAGACAGCGGGCCTTTACGCTCCCGACCGCTTGCCCCGCACGGGTTGACGTTTGCGCCCTGCGCGGCGTCTGCGCGTACCCGCGCGCGGTATTGCAGCCACCCCAACGCGGCCTCGCTATGCTTAGGTGTTGACTTCTTCTAGCCTGTGGAAAGCTCGCCATGACGACAGCGTCCGTTCGCCCGGTGGTCATCAGGATCGACAACACCACCAAGGCGCGCCTGAAGCGCCTGGCCGCCGCGCGCCGGCGTACCGCACACTGGCTGATGCGTGAGGCGATCATCCAGTATGTCGTGCGCGAAGAACAGCGAGAAGCCTTCAGGCAGGACGCGCTCGCAGCCTGGGAGCACTACAGGAGCACCGGGCTGCATCTGACCGGCAGTGAGGCGGATGCTTGGCTTGAACAGCTCGAACAGGGCAACGACATCGAGCCGCCCGCGTGCCACACCTGATCTGGTCGCTTGCGTCGCTTGCCGATGTGCAGCGCCTCTACTGCTTCCTCGCGACCACGAAGCTTGACGCCGCCCAGCACGCGGTCAAGGCCATCAGCGATGAAGTCACGTTGCTGGCCCACCAACCCAGCATCGCCCCCTTGAAGACCTCCCGGGTGAATTCCGGGAATGGATCATCGATCTCGGCGGCAGCGGCTAAGTCACCTGCTACCACCTGGACGACCGAGCCATCACCATCTTGCCTGTACGGCACCGGAAAGAGGTCGGCTTCTGACGCGTCGGCACACTTGAAGCTGCGTCAAATGGCTTTTTCTAGGCTGCCGGCGGTGCGCTGCGGATGGGCTTTGGTGTGCGCACCAGCCAGCGGCTGACACACGCCGAAAACACCATCGGTGATGCGCCCGCGCGATCGCTGTCTCCTCACATCGAGAAGCCAGGCGATGGATCCTTATGGCCGCTCGGGATTCTCCCCGTCGCCCACGCTGTCCGACTGGCTGCCCCTCGCGGCAGGCCTCTTGTTCACCGCCGCCCAAAACGCTGGCTTGCGTCCGTGCTTGAGCCTCAGCTCTGCCTCGAACGCGTCGTGCGAGGGCAGGGTACCCATGTCGACGCCGACCGCGGCCAGTGCGCGCAGGCGGTGCAGATAGCGCGCCGCGTGGCTGTAGGCGGCCGAGTAGGCTCGGTCCAAGATGCCGCGCATCAGTGCCCGATACACAGCGGCTTCGGCACGGTGGCAGCCTTGCGCCTCAAACGTTTGAGCCACGGTCGTCAGCCTGGCATGGTCCCTGCCGTCCAGTTGAGCGGCTGCCGACACGATCCGTTGCTCAGCGGTGTCGGCGTCATTCAGGTGCAGCAGCAGTATGGCCGCCCGCGTGGCATCTGTTTCAGAGAGAGCCAGTTCGCGGGCACGGGCCAGCGCCGCGGCTTGCTCGGGGGCTGGCAAGCATTCCAGCCACCGCTCAAAGTCAAAGGCGCTGCGCGTGCTTTCGAAAGCCTCTTGACGTAGCGCGGCCCCTTCGCGGGTGCGCCCCAGCTTCAGCAGCGCTTGTGCCAGTAGTGATCTTCGCGAGGTGTCCCAGCTGTCCCAGGGCTCTTCAAGCCAACGCAGGGCATCAGCGGGCCGATCGGCGGCCAGGTAGGCCTTTGCAAAAGACTGCTTCTGCAGCCCGTTGGGCACAGGGCTGTAAGTCAGCACCGCCCGCACTTCGATATCTGGGTCTTGCAACGACTCCGAGAGAAGGGTCAGTGCAGCCGACGTCCGAAACACGCCACTGTCCAGCGCATACCTTGCCGCCGCATCGCCCGGCTTCGGTGCCAGTTGCCACATCTTCTGTTGGTAATGGTCGACCATCTGCTGCAGCTCCTGCGGCCTCAGCAGCCGGTGAGCCTGACGGATCAGCTCTTCGCGCGCGCCGTATGCATCGGCGTCGAACAGGCGCACCAAACGCAACGGCCATTCAGATCGTGGGGTCTCGCAGCGTGCCGCAGCCTCTAACCAGTGAACACAGGCCGCACGCACGACACCGCCAATGCTTCCCCCTGAATCGTCTGCGTGCTCAAACCAGTGGTTGTCCGATTCAATAAATTGCTCGAACAGGTCCAACGCTGCCGGTGGGTGGCGTGGCATCAGCTCTTGGGCGACTTGATCCAGCCAAGCGTGCAAAGTCTGCGCGTAGTCGGATGCTTCTCGGTAGCTGTGGAACTTGCGTGAACGGCGCCAGGCGACGAGCGTCTTCTTGAAGGCCGCCGCAAGTTTGTCGGGCTTGTCGGCCAGTTGCATCCGCTGCAGCCGGCTGAGCACCGTCTTGTCGGAATCGGCCAACTCAACCAGCAGGTTGACCAGGGTGGACTTGTCTTGCCGGGCGAGAAAGTCGCTGAGGGTTTCGGGCGGTGGCTTGGGCATGGCAGGAGCGGTGTCCGGTGTTGGATGATCGCAGCTGGGCGTCGGC
>JAJTDE010000030.1 GCA_021298085.1 Rubrivivax sp. | reverse complement strand
AGCGAAAGCGTGATCGAGATCCTGCGGCGGCTGCAGGACATCGTCGGCGCGTCGTCGCTGGTGCGCGGCGGGTCCGCCGCGGCGCTGCTGATGGGTGAGCTGGAATACGAGATCCGTGCCAACACGATCAACACCTTCGGCGGTGGCACCAACGAGATCCAGCGCGAGTTGATTGCCCAGTTTGGTCTGGGTCTGCCCAGGCCCGTGCGCTGAGATGAACGCGCGCCTGAACCTGCCCCCGGACGCCGCCTCGGCGGGCATGCCCTCGCGTGAGGCCACCCAGGCCAAGCTGGACCGGCGCGCGCAGGTCGCCGCGCGGCACCGGCTGTCCCAGCCCTATGGCATTGCTGAACGCTTCGAGGAACGTGTCCAGCAGTGTGCCCAGTCGGTGTGCCTGCACGACGGTCAGCAGCAGCTGACCTATGCTCAGGTCAATGCGCGTGTCAACCAGGCGGCCCATGCACTGCGCGCGCTGGGGGTTCAGCGCGGCGACGTGGTGGCGCTGTGCCTGGAGAACCGCCCGGCCTTCTTCCACGCCTGGCTGGCGCTCGCCAAGCTCGGTGCGGTGGCGTCGTTTCTCAACACCAACGTCAGCGGAAAGCCGCTGCAGCATGCCTTGGCCGCCACCGGCGCAACGCGCGTCATCGTCGGCGAGGAGTGCCTGTCCCTGTTTGATGCAGCGCTGCCGCTGCCGCCCTTGTGGCTGTGGCCAGACCCGGAGAACCCCGCGCCGGAAAGCCTGCGCGCGCGCTGCGCCGTGGACATCCAGGCGCTGTGTGCCGGGCAGGCCACCACCAACCCACCGGCAGCGTGGCGCAGTGGGCTGGTGGCGGGAGACCCTGCCGTCTACATCTTCACCTCAGGCACCACCGGCCTGCCCAAGGCGGCCATCATCAGCCATGCCCGCTGGCTGATCACCGGCGACGTCATGCAGGTGACGATGGACATCGGTCCGCAGGACTGCTTCTACACCTTCCTGCCGCTCTACCATGGCGCTGCCTCGTTGTCGGCGGGCGCCACCGCCATTGCGGCCGGGGCCAGCCTGGCCCTGCGGCGCAAGTTCAGTCGGCGTGACTTCTGGTCCGACGTGCGCCGCTACCGCGTGACGGTGTGCCAGTATGTGGGCGAGATCTGTCGCTTCCTGCTGAGCGTCCCGGCCCAGGCCGATGACCACCGGCATGGCCTTCGCAAGATGGTGGGCGCAGGCCTGTCGCCCGAGGTCTGGGAGCAGTGGGTCCAGCGGTTTGGGCCGATGGACATCTTCGAGGGCTGGGGCTCGACGGAGGCCAACACCAACACGCTGAATGTCGACAACCGCGTGGGTTCTTGCGGGCGCGTCCCCTTCTGGGAGAAGACCAACCTGCGCATCGTTCGCTACGACCCGCACACCCAGCAGCACGTACGCGGCCCCGATGGTTACCTGCAGCTCTGCGACACCGACGAGCCGGGCGAGGCCATCGGCATGATTGTCGATCTCCCCGATGTCGCCGCAGGTCGTTTCGAGGGTTATACCTCTGCACAGGCCACCGAGGCCAAGATCCTGCGCAACGTCTTCCGCCAGGGCGACGCCTGGTGGTCCTCGGGTGACCTGCTGCGCTGTGACCGCGATGGCTACTGCTGGTTTGTCGACCGCATCGGTGACACCTTTCGCTGGAAGAGCGAAAACGTGTCGACTGCCGAAGTCACGGATCTGCTGGGTGAGTACCCGGGCCTGGACGCCATCACGGTCTATGGCGTCAAGGTACCTGGCCAGGAAGGCCGCGCCGGCATGGCAGCGCTGGTTCTTGCGCCGGGCGAGACCTTCGACCCGCAGGCCTTCTACCGGCTGACCGCCGAACGCCTGCCGCGCTATGCTGCACCGCTGTTCCTGCGGCTGTCCCCCCGGGCCGACATGACCGGCAACTACAAGCTGCGCAAGGTGGACCTGCAGCGCCAAGGCTGGGATGTCACGCAGACGCGTGACCCGCTGTACGTGCGCGACGACGCGGCGCGCGCCTATGTGCCGCTGTCGGACGAAGCCGTCACGCGTGCCCTGGGGCCCTGAAGCGCTGCCACCGCCGTCCACCCGCCTGAAAGCCCCATGAACGACCTCGAGACCTTTCGACAGGACACCCGGGCCTGGCTGGACGCCAACTGCCCGCTGTCGATGCGACGCCCCATCGTGGCCGATGAGATGCTGTGGGCGAGCTCGCGGATGGTGTTCCATTCGGCCGACCAGCAACAGTGGTTCGAACGCATGCGAGCGCGTGGCTGGCTGGTGCCTGACTGGCCGCGCGACTATGGTGGCGCAGGTCTGAGCCGTCAGCAGCTGCGCGTGCTGGATGAGGAGATGCAGCGCCTGGGCTGCCGCCAGCCGCAGTACAACCTGGGCGTCTGGATGCTGGGCCCGGTGCTGCTGGAACTGGGCACCGACGACCAGAAACGCGAGCACCTGGTGCCGATGGCCCAGGGGCGGATGCGCTGGTGCCAGGGCTTCAGCGAGCCCAACGCCGGCTCCGACCTGGCCAGCCTGAAGACCTCGGCGCGGCTTGACGGTGATGCGCTGGTGGTCAACGGCTCCAAGATCTGGACCAGCTATGGCGACCAGTCCGACTGGATGTACGCGCTGGTCCGCACCGACCCTTCAGCGCGCAAGCAGCTGGGCATCAGCTTTGTGCTGATCGACATGAAGAGCCCTGGCATCAGCGTCAAGCCGATTGAGCTCATCAGCGGCAAGTCCAGCTTCTGCGAGGTCTTCTTCGACAACGTGCGGGTCCCTCGCCGGCAGCTGGTGGGCGAACTCCATGGCGGCTGGGCCGTGGCCAAGAAGCTCCTGGCCCACGAACGCGCCGCGATGAGCAAGTTCACCGAGGGTGGCGCGCCCTCGCACGATCCGCTGCCCATCCTGCGGCCGGTGCTGTTCGATGAGTCCGGTGCCTTGTGTGAACCCGTGCTGCGCGACAGGCTCGCGGCCGTCATGATGGACGCGCATGCGTTTGCCTTGACGCACCGCCGCGTGACAGAGCTGGCCCTGGCCCGGCAGGACGTGAGTGGCCCGGCCTCGATCATGAAGCTGGTGCAGACCGAGCAGGAGGTGGCCAAGTACGAGCTGCTGATGCAGGCGCTGGGTACCCAGGGGCTGGGCTGGGAAGGCCCTGGCTACAGCGCGAGCGACCACGACATCACGCGGGCCTGGCTGCTGTCCAAGACCTACACGATTGCCGGCGGCAGTTCGGAGGTCCAGCTGAACCTCATCGCCCGGCGCGTGCTGGGCCTGCCGGAGGCCGGACGATGAGCCTGCTGCTGAATGCCGAACAACAGATGCTGCGCGAGGCGGCGGCGGCCTTCCTGGCCGAACGCTCGCCTGTCAGCGCGCAGCGCCGCTGGCGCGGGTCCGAGGCCGGCGAGCGTTTTGATGCTGGTCTCTGGCGCGAGGTGGTGGACCTCGGTTGGACCGCGGCACCGTGGCCGGAGCAGCTCGGCGGCCTGGAGGCGGGCTGGAAGGGCCTGGGTGCCGTCTTTGAACAGATGGGGCGCCACCTGTGTGCCTTGCCGCTGTTGTCGTCGGTGGTCCTGGGCGGCAGCCTGCTGGTGGGTGGCGGGTCTGTGGCGCTGCGCGAGCAGTGGCTGCCGCGTGTCATGGACGGCACGGCCCGCCTGGCGCTGGGCCTGGACGAACGGGCTCGCCATGCGCCGGGTGAGATTGGCACGCAGGTGCGCCGTGACGGGCAGGGATGGCGGTTGGACGGCAGCAAGCGCGACGTGCTGGACGGATGTGGCGCCGAGGGCTACGTCGTGGCCGCGCGCTGCGAGGGGCAGCTCCACCTCTTTCTGGTGCCTTCGGGTGTGCCGGGCCTGACCGTGACGCCCCTGCACCGCATCGATTCCCGCAATGCCGCAGCCATCAGCCTGGAGGCTGTGTGCGTGGACGACACCGCACTCCTGGGCAGCGGGTCTGACGCCCAGGCCGCGCTGGACCAGGCGCTGGACCGCGCGCGGCTGTGCCTGGCCGCAGAGACACTGGGGCTGACGCGTCAGGCCTTCGAGATGACGCTGCGCTACCTCAAGGAACGTGTGCAGTTCGATGTGCCCATCGGTTCGTTCCAGGCGCTTCAGCACCGTGCCGCGCGCCTGCTGGTGGGTCTGGAGTTGCTGGACAGCTGCGTGGCCGCCGGCCTTGACGCGCTGGACCATCGTCCTGACGAGGTGCCCCTGCTGGCCAGTCTGGCCAAGGCACGTGCGGCCGAACTGGGCGAACTGCTGCTGAACGAGGCCGTGCAGATGCACGGGGGCATCGGCGTGACCGATGAGTTCGATCTCGGGTTGTTTCTCAAGCGCGCTCGGTCGATCAGCCAAAGCCTTGGCGATGCGTTGTTTCACCGCGACCGCTATGCCCGACTCAAGGGCTTCTGAAGACCAGGGAGACAGGCTGTGAACACGCTTCGCGCGTCCGTGCGGCACACGCTGGACCAGCTGACGGCGTCCGGCGCACCGTTTGAATGTGTGGACATCGACGTCCAGGGCCAGCGGCAGCGCGCCTATCGCCATGCCTTTCCGACGCTGCAGGCCCTGCTGCAGGCCGCCCGTGGCCACGGCCAGAAGGCCTTCATCGTCAGCGATGGCGTGACCTGGACGTTTGAGGCCGTCTTCGCCTGTGCCGATGCGCTGGCAGCACGCTGGCAACACGAACAGGGCCTGCACGCGGGCGACCGTGTGGCGATTGCCATGCGCAACCGGGCCGAGTGGGTCATCGGGTGGGTGGCCGCAGTCTTGTGCGGGGCCGTGCCGGCGCCCTTGAACAGCTTTGGTCAGCGCGATGAACTCGCCGCGGCGCTGTCAGAGTTGAGGCCCCGCATCCTGCTGTGCGACGAGGAGCGCTTCGCGCGGGTGGAGGGGCTGGCGGACGTGGTGTCGCTGTACACCCTGGTGGTGGGGGGTCCTGCCTGGCTGCAGGCCGTCTCGCAGCCCGCGCCGCGCAGGCGCGAGGTTGCCGTCTCGCCCGACGATGCCGCGCTGATCCTCTACACCTCAGGGGCCAGCAGCCGTGCCAAGGGTGTGTTGTCCACCCATCGGGCGGTCTGCCAGGGCCTGTTCAACATCGACTTCATCGGCGCCTTCAGCGCTGCCACGTCCCCGCAGGCCTTGCAGCGGCTGATGGCACGCGGCCTGGCGCCGACGACGCTGACCGCGGTGCCCCTGTTCCATGTCAGTGGCCTGCACGCCCAGCTGATGAGCGCCCTGCGGCACGGCCGTCGGCTGGTCTTCATGCGGCGCTGGGACCCGGCCGCCGCGGTCGATCTGATCCGCAGCCACCAGGTGACACAGTTCAACGGTGCGCCGGCCATGGTGATGCAGCTGGTCGCCCAGCCCGGTTTCGACGAACTCGCGGCCACCACGCTCGGCGGCCTGGGCTTTGGCGGCGCGGGCCTCCCGCAGCGCCTGATCGACGATGTGCTGCAGCGGATGCCGGACTCCATGTCGGGCATCGGCTTTGGCATGACGGAAAGCAACGGCGTGGGCGCCGCGGTGTCCGGCGCGCTGTTCGCGCAGCGCCCGCAGGCCGCGGGTGTGCCCTCACCCATCATCGACATCCGCATCGAGGGGCTCGCCGGTGAGGCCCTGGCGCCTGGCGCGCAGGGCGAGATCTGCCTGCGCGGCATCTCGCTGATGCAGGCCTACTGGGCGCAACCGGAAGCCACGGCGCAGGCGGTGCGCGAGGGGTGGCTGCACACCGGGGACATTGGCTACCTGGACGACGACGGCCTGCTGCATGTGGTGGACCGCATCAAGGACGTCATCAACCGCCATGGCGAGAAGATCGCCGCCGTCGAGGTGGAGTCCTGCCTGCTGATGCACCCGGATGTCCAGGAAGTGGCGGTCTTTGGCGTACCCGATGCCACCACGGGCGAAGCGGTGGCTGCCCAGGTGGTCCTGCGTGCCGGCAGCCTGGCCAATGAAGCGGCGTTGGCGCACCACGTGGCGGGCCGGCTGGCGGCCTACAAGGTGCCTGCGCAGTGGCATTTGGGCAACGAGCCCTTGCCGCGCAACCCCGCGGGCAAGCTGCTCAAGCGGCAACTGCGCGATGCGTGGCTTTCCCTGACGGGTGTTTCCCGCTAGTCCGACTGAACGATGTTGTGGCGACGACGCGTTCCTACCCTCGCTCTGTCTTTGTGCGTCCTCAATGCCTGAACAGGCGACCGTCCACAACAGCCCACCCAATGGAGATAGCACCCATGTCCAAGCAAGCCACTACCCGGCGCACGCAGCACCTCAAGCTCCTGCCGATTGCCATGGCGGTGATGTATGCGTCGCAGCTCGCGGCCCAGACGACGCCCCAGGAGCCGCGTGCCAAGGATGAGGCGCAGGTCGTGGAGATCACCGCGCAGAAGCGCAGTCAGAAGATCCAGGATGTGCCGCTGTCGTTGACGGCCATCAGCGGTGCCGCCCTCGAGGACCGCGGCATCGAGGGCCCCGCGGCCCTGACCGGCGTGGTGCCCAACCTGAACATGGCGCAGGCACCGGTGTCCGGGCTGATTGCCGCCGTGGGCATGCGGGGCATCGCCAGCGGGCAGCCCTCCATCTGGGCCGATCCGGCAGTGGGCCTCTATGTGGACGGCGTCTTTGTGGGCAAGAACATGGGCGCGTTGTTCGACGTGATCGACATTGCCCGGCTCGAGGCCCTGCGTGGCCCGCAGGGCACCTTGTTCGGCCGCAACACCGAGGCCGGTGCCATCAACTTCATCACCCGCAAGCCCACCGGCCAGTTCGGCGGTTCAGCCGGCTTTGAGTTGGGCAGCTTCAACCGCGTCGTGGGTCGGCTGTCGGTGGACACGCCCACGGTCGGTCCGCTGAGCGCATCGTTCACGTTGCGCAACGAGACCCAGGACGGTGTCGTGGCCAACCCCAACGGCGCGGCCTGGGGCAGCAAGGACCGCACGGCCGGCCGCATCGCCGTGCGTTACCAGCCCAGCAAGGCCTTCACGCTGGACTACGCCTTTGACTCCAGCCACATTGACGAGACACCCCCCGCCGGCTCGCTGCTGTCATCGCGTGGCTACGGCTCGCTCTACCCGCTGACCACGCAGATCGGCGGCAACACCTTCGCCTTCCAGAACGCCAGTTGCCTGGCGCCCAACCCCGCTGGCGGCTGCCTGTTTCCCAGCCCGGGCATCGGCAACGCCCTGCGCCCGTTCGAGAACCCCAACTACCCCACGGCGGTCAGCGGCAGCACCGCGCTGGGCAAGCAGTACCAGCGTCTCGACCTCAAGGGTCACAGCGTGACGGCCGAGTACAAGCTCGACAAGGACACTTCGCTGAAGTACATCGGCTCTGTCCGCGACATGGTCTATGGCGACAACGCCGACTACGACGGCACGCCGCTCCTGATCTTCTCCGGCATCCGCCACACCGACTACACGGCCCAGTCGCACGAGTTGCAGGTGGTGGGCGGAACGGGCGCGCTGCGGTATGTGGCGGGCGCTTTCCTCTACAGTGAAGATGGCACCACGCTGCAGAACCAGGCGGGTGGGCTGCTCACCTTCCACCCCAATGTGCCTGGCTTCCAGGCCTCCAACTTCACCATTGGCACCGATGCCAAGGCGCTCTATGGCCAGGTGGATTACGACATCGGGCGCCTGGGCATTGGCCTGGGGGGACGCTACACGCAGGAGACCAAGTCCGTGCGGTCCTGGCGCTACCGCACCAACGCGGCCTTTGTCCAGCAGGGCGCCAACACGCTGGACCTGAGCGGCGAGCAGACCTTCTCGCAGTTCACGCCCTCGGTCAACCTGCTGTACCGTCTCACCAAGGACACCAACCTGTTTGCCCGGGTCGCCAAGGGCTTCAAGAGCGGCGGCTTCCCGGCCGAAGCGCCGGTCACGCCGACCGGTTGCACCACCGCCTGCGTCAGTGCGCCGAACAAGTCGTTTGCGCCTGAAACGTCGGTGGCCGTGGAGGCTGGCATCAAGACCAGCTTCATGGGTGGCAAGGGGCAGCTCAATGCCAACCTGTTCCGCATGTCGGTGAAGGACTACCAGCTGAGCCTGCTGCCAGCCGGCTCGATCAGCCCGACCATTGTCAATGCCGGCAAGCTGATCACCCAGGGTCTGGAGATCGATGCCGCCGTGGCGCCCACCGACAACATCCGTGTGACCGTCAGCTATGGTTTCCTGGATGCCAAGTTCAAGGAGTACAAGGCGCTGTCGGCCACCAACCAGCCGGTGGACGCGGCCAGCAACTCCGTGGTGGCGGCCGCGCCCAAGCACACCCTGAGCCTTGGCGTGGATGCCAAGCTGTTCAACACCGCCGGTGGGATGGGCGTGCGCGGCCTGTTCAACTACCGCTATGTCGCCGAGCGCTACACCTACCCTGGCCAGATCAGCGCCACGGTGCCCAACGCGACGGTGGGCAACTCCGCGGCGGAGTCGCTGATGCCCGCGCTCGGGCTGCTGGACCTGAAGCTGGTGCTCGGTGGCATCAAGGCCGGCCCAGGCGGCGGTGAGGGCGAGTTCTCGGTGTTTGTGAAGAACGCCACCAACCAGCGCAAGACCGTGGCCCACATGGACATCTCCGGCTTCTACCAGGTCGGTTTCTGGAGCGAACCGCGTGCCTACGGTGTGTCGTACAACTACCGCTGGTAATCTGGGGTTGAGGGCAGCCGGCTGACAGGTGCAGCCGGCGGCGTCGGTCAGGCAAGGCGGTCACGTGGTCACGTGACGGAGGTGGTCATGGGGTTGCAGGGTCGGGCGTCGCTGGTGGGCTGCGCGCAGTACAAGCCGGAGAAGTACAGCACGGCGCCGCAGATGTTCATCGGCCCGCAGTTCCATGAAGCCGGCATGTTCGTGCCGGCCATGGTGGGCGAGTACCTGGGCATCGCCCTGAACTTTGCCGAGGTCGTGGATCTGGGCGGCGCCAGCGCCGTTGGCATGGTCTGGCGCGCGGCGGCGGCCATCGAGCTGGGCCTGTGCAGCACGGTGCTGTGCGCCATTCCTTCCCGCATGGCACCCACTGCGCCGCACGATGACCACATGGCCGCGGTCATGAAGGCCTCGCGCTATGGCGGCCACAGCACCCGCTTCGGTGCACCGGAGGCAGAGTTCGACCTGCCCTACGGCCACATGGCACAGAACACGGGCTACGCGATGATTGCCCAGCGCTATGCGGCCATCCACGGCTGGGACCCGGCCACCGTGGCACGCATCGCCGTGCAGCAGCGCTTCAACGCCTGCCACCACCCTGACGCGATGTTCCACGGCCAGCCCATCACCGTGGACGATGTGCTGAACTCGCGGATGGTGGCCGAGCCGCTGCGCATGCTGGAGATCGTGATGCCCGTGGCCGGTGGCGCGGCCTTTGTGCTGACGCGTGACGACATCGCTGCGCGCACGCGGCACCGGCCGGTGCGGGTGGTGGGCTGCGGCGAGCACGTCCAGAGCAAGTCGCCGACCTATGCCCAGGACATGCTGTCCACACCCATCGGGCCTGCCTCACGCAGGGCCTTCGCCATGGCCGGTGTGCGTCCCTGCGACGTTCACATGGCGCAGATCTACGACTGCTACACGATCACCGTCCTGCTGACCCTGGAGGATGCCGGGTTCTGTGCCAAGGGCGAGGGCCTGGCCTTCATCCGTGACCATGACTTCACCTTCCGGGGCGACTTTCCGATGAACACCCACGGCGGCCAGCTGAGCTTCGGGCAGACGGGTACCGCCGGAGGCGCCACGCAACTCATCGAGGCGGTGCAGCAGATTCAGGGCAGGGCGGGTGAGCGGCAGCTCGCACGGCATGACCTGGCCTATGTCTCGGGCACGGGTGGCGTCATGAGCGAGCAGGGTGCGCTGATCCTGCGGGGGGGCTGAACATGGCGTGGATCAAGCCGCTTCCCCAGGCCACCAGCCTGTCACAGCCGTTCTGGGACGGCCTGAAGTCCCATGAGGTGCGCATCCAGCGTTGCGACGACTGTCAGCACGCGGTCTTTTTCCCGCGAAGCCACTGCCCGCGGTGTGGTTCGCGTCGGCTGGCCTGGCAACGCGTCGGCGGGGGCGGGGTGCTCTACAGCTTCACGGTGGCACGGGTGCCCACGCTGCCGGAGTTCAGCGACGAGATGCCCCAGCTGCTGGCCGTGGTGGCCTTGGACGAGGGCCCGCATCTGAACACCACGCTGGTGGGGGTGGATCCTGGCGAACTGAAGGTGGGCCAGCGTGTGCGGCCGGTGTTCGACACGCGGCCGGGGTCGACGACCCTGCTGCGCTACACCGTGCAGAGCTCGGATTTCCCCACGGTGCTGGCGTCCGAGGACGCCGCCGTGCCGCCGCCTCCCCCCGTGGTGGCGGCACCCAGGGCCCCGGCCAGGCGCCAGATCGATGTGCGCGACCTGGACGCCATGCGCAGCCTGGTGACCAGCACGTTTTCGGACTGGTCCAACGGCGTGCGCGTGACCCAGTCGCTGATCGACGACTTTGCGGCCCTGTCGGGCGACGACTACTGGCTGCACACCGACCCTGTGCGTGCCCGGGCGGAGAGCCCTTTCGGGACGACCATCGCGCAGGGTTCCTTGGTCCAGGTGCTGATCAGTCGCATGACGTTGCCGCTGGACTACGAGATCACCGGCTTTCGCAACATGGTGAATCTCGGGTCAGACCGCCTGCGGTTTGCAGCACCGGTGCCCGCCGGCTGTGACATCCACGCGCGCTACCGCATCAAGGCCGTCGAGCCCGTCAAGAGTGGTGTGCAGGTGACCATGGAGATCCATGTTCACCTGGTGGGCCACGACAGGCCCTCGGTGATCAACGAGCTCGTGGTGCTCTACATGTGAAGCCGGTTGCCCACCTGTCCACCGAGCAGCGGGTGGCCGGCGTCATGCTGGCCGCCAGCCTGGCGTCGACCATCGGAGGGCTGCCCTTCAATGCCTTGCCCGTGATGCTGGGCAGCCTGGCCGACAGCTTCTCGCTGGACGCCGCTGCCGTGGGCCTGATGGGCTCGGTCTGCTTTGCCGGCTACCTGGTGGGCACGCTGGGTGCGCCGTTCTGGATGAACCGGCTGAACTGGCGCAGTCTGACGGTGATCAGCGCCATCGGCACAGCGGCCTCCTTTGCCCTGAGCGCCCAGGTGCGTGATCTCGGCACCCTGTACGCCGTGTGGGCCCTGATCGGCTTCTTTGCCTCCACCATGACCTGCCTGGGCATGCGCATCCTCGCGGATCTGCCCAACGCCGTGCGTGCCTTTGGCGTGCGCCAGGGGGTGGAGCTGAGTGTGACCGCGGCCGTGCTGTTTGCGTTGCCCCCCTGGATCATCGCCACCCACCAGTACCCCGGCGCGGCACTGGCACTCGCCGCCGTGGTGGCCTTGCTCGGGCTGTCAGCGCGCTGGGTACCGGCACAGCCCTTGCGGCCGCTGCCGCCCGCCGGCGTCCCGTGGCGCGCCATGCCCCTCGGTACCGGCTTGCACATGGCCGTGTTCTTCGTCTTTCTGGCCGGCAACATCGCGTTGTGGGCCTTTCTGGAGCGCATTGGCAAGGGTCTGCAGATCCAGCCCGCCGAGATGGGCGTGGTCTTTGCCGTGCTCAAGCTGCTGGGCGGTGCCGCAGCCTTCTTCGTGGCTTGGGTCGGGGACCGGGCTCGTGCGGGACTGGCGCACACCCTGGTGCTGGCCGGGGTGCTGTGCGGCCTGAGCCTGCTGTACGCCGGCAGCGGCTTCGGGGCCTTTGCCCTCGGTGCATGGTGCTGGGAGTTTGCCTTCACCTGCGGCTGCGTGGTCCAGGCCGCCAGCATCGCGCGCAGCGACCCCAGCGGCCGTGCCGTGGTGCTGGTGCCGGCGGTGTTTGCCCTGAGCTCCATGGTGGGTCCGGGCCTGGCGGGCCAGCTGGTGGCCGGCGGCTCCTACACGGGCGTTCTCCTGCTGGCCGGCGCGTGTTCGCTGGCGCCTGTGCTGCTCGCCATGGGGCTGCGGCTCGCCGCGGGCAACGCTGCGGCCGGCGATGCAGCGCCTACGCGCTGAAGGCGATGCTGCAGCCGCCCAGGCCCGTGATGTCCATCGTGAAGCGGTCGCCGGCGCTGGCGGGCACCAGGGCTGACAGCGACCCTGAGAGGATGAGTTCGCCGGCCAGGAAGGGAATGCCGAAGCCGCCCAGGGTGTTGGCCAGCCAGGCCACGGCCTGCGCCGGGTGCCCCTGAACGGCGGCACCGGTGCCGCTGCCGCAGGGCTGGCCGTTCTTCCACATCTGCATGCTGGCCGCGGCCAGATCGATGCCGTGGGGGCTGATGCGCCGCTGGCCGATCACGAACACCCCGCAGGACGCGTTGTCGGCCACCGTGTCCTGGATGCGGATCTTCCAGTCCCGGATGCGCGAGTCGACGATCTCGAAGCACGGTGCCACCCATTCCGTGGCCTGTAGCACGTCGTCGGCCGACACCCCAGGGCCGCGCAGGTCATGTTTCAGGCAGAAGGCGATCTCGGCTTCGGCGCGCGGCTGGATGAGCCCGGCCTGTGACAGGCTGACCGTGCTGTCGTCGGCGATGTGCATGGCGTCGGTGAGAAAGCCAAAGTCAGGCTGCTTGACGTCCAGCATGTCCTGGACAGGCTTGCTCGTGGCGCCGATCTTCTTGCCGACGATGCGCTCGCCGCTGGCCAGACGCCGTTGCAGCAACCGCTGCGAGATGGCGTAGGCATCGTCAATGGTGATCTCGGGGTGGCTGGTGGTCAGCGGGCTCAGGGTGCGCCGCTCGCGCAGTGCGTCGTACAGCGCATCGCCCAGCGAGGTGATCAGTGCCGTGTCCATCGATCTCACCCGTTCCTCAGGAAATCCAGGCAGGTGCGGTTGAACAGCTCGCGGTGCTCAACCTGCACCCAGTGTCCGCAGCGGTTGACGAGCAGGATGCGCGCCTGGGGCGCGTGCTGCACCAGCTTCATCGCGCCGCCCACTGGGTTGAACTGGTCGTTCACACCCCAGAACCCCATCACCGGGCAGCGCAGCTCGGCCAGCCGCTCAGTCATGTTGGGCACCTTCATCACCGAGCGGGCGGCCTGCGTCTGCAAGGCCGCCAGCGGCGCGCGCTCCTGGATGATGTCGTCGGTGAGCAGGGCCGGGTCGAACAGCTGCAGCCGCATGACCTCGCGCATGGCGTCGGGGCCACTCTTGCCGGCCCGGTACACCGCAAACATGTTGGCGATGCCGGGCATGGCCAGGTAGGTGTCCAGGTCCTCCACACCGCCGGGCGCCATCAGGATCAGGCGCGACACCTCCTGCGGATGGGCCAGCGCGTAGCCCAGCGCCACCGCACCGCCCAGCGAATTGCCCAGCAGAGTGACGCGTGACAGGCCGAGGGTGTCGATGAACCGCTTGAGACCGTCGACAAAGAAGTCGAGGTCGTACATCGGGATGTCGGGCTTGCTGGACAAGCCGAAGCCCAGCATGTCCATCACGATGGTTCGGTAGCCGGCCTCGGCCAGGCACGGGTAGTTGCCCTTGAAGTTGCTGTAGCCGCTGGCCCCGCCTCCGGCGCCGTGGAGGAAGACCACGGCCTCACCCGCGGCGGGCCCGGCATCGTGGTAGTGGATCTGCTGGCCCTGGCCGATGTCGGCAAAGTGCCCGACCGGAATGGGAGAGGTGCTGCTCATGCAGGCATCTTGTCCGCCTGGCACCCCGTGGGCATCGTCCGCTTCGACTACGTCCACAGCGTGGGCAGTCCAGGGTCGCTGAGGGCGATCAGCCGCTTCAGGCCGTTGCGCAAGGCGGCGGCGTCGAGTTCGCCCAGGCGGGCCATGATGTCGGCCTCGACCCCCTTGGCGGCCGCCATCACGTGCAGGATGGCATCCTGGCCGGCCGCGCTGAGGGCATAACCTTCCGGGGTGGCCCGCAGGAGATCACGCGCCACCAGCGCCTGCAGGGCCACCGGACCGATGTCGATGCCGGTGTAGGCGATGTGTTCGGCGATCTCGGTGGCCGACAGCGGTGCCCGTACCGCCAGCAGCGACAACACGAAGAAGTCAGGGTCCGACAGCCCGCGCGCGTCGCGCGTGGGTCGAAACCCCGCCAGGAACTGGTGATGCGCGCGGCCCAGCAGGTAGCCCAGCAGGTTCTCCGAGTACGGTGCCGATGCCCGATCGGCCGTCTGTGCGGTGGACACATCGGCCGCCACCTTGGAGGCCACGGCATAGCCGCCCGTCACGTACACCAGCGGAGCGCGTTCGCTGCGGTCGTAGCGCATCACCTCGCCCACGAAGATGATGTGGTCGCCGCCCTCGTACTGGAACGCCGTGCGGCACTCGAAGCGCGCCGCGCAGCCCGGGATCAGCGGCGCTGCCGTGCTGCCCTGGTCCAGTGGCAGGCCCGCGAACTTGTCCTCGCCAGGGCGCGCAAAGCGGTTGGACAGTGCCTCCTGGCCGTTGGCCAGCACGTGCACGTTCCAGTGCGTGGCGGCGCTGAAGGCCGTCAGGCTGCGCGCCGTCTTGGCCAGGCTCCACAAGACCATCGGCGGCTGCAGTGACACCGAGTTGAAGCTGTTGGCGGTCACGCCCACCGGTGAGCCGTCCTCGGCGCAGGTGGTGACGATGGTCACCCCGGTGGCAAACATGCCCAGGGCTTGGCGGAAGTCCCGTGGATCGATGGCAGGTGATGCGTTCATGCTGCCGAGCTTGGTGCGGCCGGCGGGGTCATGAATCGCTCACTCGGACTAGGCCGCTGGGCTTGTCGGCCGCCGCCCGCTCGGCCGCCGCGGGGACGGCCTCGGTGTGTTAGTCCGAAAGGACGATGAGTATGCCGCCCTGGCGATGGGAGCATGCGCCCTGACACTGCGGCATGGTCCGCGGATCTCACTTGGGGGTACAGGTCATGGGCGCACCGGCGGAAATCATCAGCATGGGCATCTCGAATGAAGACTGGCTCACGCCTCAGGCGCAGGCGCTGATCGGGCGGGCGCGTGCCTTGGCGCCGGTCCTGGCCGAGCACGCAGCGCAGGCGGAGCGGGACGGGCTCATTCCGCGGCAGACCGTCCAGGACATGATCGATGCGGGCTTCTTCAAGGTGCTGCAGCCGCAGCGCTGGGGTGGCTTCGAGATGGACCCCAGGGTCTTCTACAGCGTCCAGATGGCGCTGGCCGAAGGCTGCATGGCCACGGCCTGGGTCTATGGTGTGGTGGGTGTGCACAACTGGCAGCTGCCCCTGTTCCCGGAGCAGGCCCAGCAGGATGTCTGGGGTGAGCGGCCTGCCACCCTGATCGCCAGCACCTACATGCCCACTGGCAAGGCGGAGCCGGTGGACGGCGGTTACCGTTTCAGCGGCCGATGGAGCTGGAGCAGCGGGGTCGAGCACTGCGAGTGGATCTTCCTGGGCGGCCTGTTGCCCCGCAAGGACGGCTCTGGCGCGCTCGAGCACTGCACCTTCCTGCTGCCCAAGAGCGACTATCGGGTGGTGCACAACTTCGACGTGCTGGGCCTGCGGGCCACTGCCAGCCACGACATCGTGGTCGACGGCGCGTTTGTCCCGGAACACCGCACGCAGCGCACCAACGACCACAGCGACGCAGGTTGCCCGGGGCGCGCCACCAACCCGGGCTGGCTGTACCGCATCCCGTTCACCCAGGTGTTCCAGCGGGCGGTCTCGACGGCGTGCCTGGGCGCGCTGGACGGCGCTGTCGGCCTGTTCCGCGCGCGGGCTGCGTCGCATGTGGGCAAGCACGGCAGCAAGCAGGCCGAGGACGTGACGGCGCAGTTGGCCGTGAGCGAGGCCATGATGGCCACCGACCAGTTGAAGCTGGTCCTGATGCGCAACTATGCCCGTATCGTCCACTGCGCCAAGACCGGCGAGCGGATGCCCGTGGAAGAGCGCCTGATGCAGCGCGCCCAGTCAGCCGCCGTGCCGAAGCTGTGTGCCGAGCGCGTCAATGAACTCATGCGCACCTGCGCGGCCAGCGGCGTCTACAAGAGCAACCCGCTGGAGCGCATCTTCCGGGACCTTCACGTGGCGCGTGGCCACATCGCCAACAACACCGACGCCTTTGCGCGCGCGCATGGCGCGGTGATGCTCGGCCTGCCGAACACCGACCCGTTTGTCTGAATGAATGTCGATCTTGTTGTCGTTGGCTCAGGCGCCGGTGCCTTGCTGGGTGCGGTGCGAGCGGCCGATGCGGGCTTGTCGGTGCTGGTGGTCGAGAAGGCCACACTGCTGGGTGGTACCTCCGCCATCTCGGGCGGCGGCATCTGGATACCCTGCAACCACGACCAGGCCTCAGCCGGCATCCAGGACAGCGTGGACGACGCCTTTCGCTACGTCAAGCACTGCGCCGCCGGTCTGAGCAGCGACGACCGTGTGCTGGCCTATGTGGAGACGGCGCATCGCATGGCGCGTTACCTCAGCGAGGTCGGCGTGCCCTACCGCTGCATGCCGCGCTACGCCGACTACTACCCGACGCTGCCGGGTGCCAGGCCCGGCGGGCGCACGATGGACCCCTTGGCGTTCAATGCCGCACAGCTGGGCCACGAGGTGCTCGAACAGCTGCGGCCGACCAACCCGGGGCAGCTGATCCTGGGGCGCATGAACATCAATGCCTTCGATGCACGCACCCTGCTGGCCAAGGAACGCGGCGGCCACTGGGTCCTGGCGCGCCTGATGCTGCGCTACGCGCTGGATTACCCCTGGCGCCGCAAGACCCGCCGTGACCGCCACCTGACCGGGGGGCAGGCGCTGATCGGGGGCCTGTTCCACGCGCTGCGCCAGCGCCAGGTGCCGCTGTGGCTCGGGTCACCGCTGCGCGAACTCGTGCGCGACGGCACACGGGTCACGGGCGTGGTCGTCGAGCGTGACGGGCAGGCCGTGAGCGTCACGGCCCGCAAGGGTGTGCTGCTGGCCGCCGGTGGCTTCGAGCGCAATCCGGCGTTGCGGGCCGAGCACCTGCCGCAGCCCACCGACGCCGCCTGGACAGCCACCCCACCCGGCTGCAACACGGGAGATGCGATCCAGGCCGGTGCGGCCGTTGGCGCAGCGCTGCACCTGATGGCACACACCTGGGGTGCGCCGACCATCGACGTGCCGCGCGAAGAGAAGTTCCGTGCGCTGTTTGTCGAGCGTTCGATGCCGGGCTGCATGGTGGTCAATGCCCTGGGCCAACGCTTTCTGAACGAGTCCGGCCCCTACCCCGAGTTCCAGCAGGCGATGCTGGCCAACCACGCACTGACGGGCGGCGCCGTGCCAGCGTGGATCGTCTTCGACGCGGGCTTCCGCGCCAAGTACCCGATGGGGCCGCTGATGCCGGCGTCCGCCGTGCCCGACCACAAGGTGCGCAAGAGCTGGTGGAACCAGCTGGTCTGGAAGGGCAGTACCCTGGCCGAGCTGGCACAGGCCATCCAGGTGGATGCCCAGGGTCTGCAGGCCAGTGCCGCGCGCATGACCGCCTTTGCCAGCAGTGGCAAGGATCTGGACTTCGACCGCGGGGGCAACGTCTTTGACCGCTATTACGGCGACGTCAACGTGAAGCCCAATCCCAACCTCGGGCCCATCAGCAAGGGCCCCTTCTACGCCATGAAGCTGTGGCCCGGCGACATCGGCACCAAGGGCGGGCTCCTGACCGACCGCGACGCCCGCGTGCTGGACCGCGAAGGCCGGGTCATCGAAGGGCTTTACTGCGTGGGCAACAGCAGCGCGTCCGTGATGGGGCCCGCGTATCCCGGTGCCGGCTCCACCCTCGGGCCGGCGATGACCTTCGCATTCCGGGCCGTCGCCCACCTGACCGGCCAGCCCCTGGCCCTGGAGCGCACCGACTTGCTGGTGCCGTCCGCATGAGCACGGCGCAGACCGATACCGTCACCCCGATCGAGGCGCCCTTGTGCGTGCGCAGCGCGGCCGAGGTGGACTGGCAGCAGCGTGCCGAGGTGGTGGTGGTCGGCTGGGGTGCGGCCGGTGCCTGCGCCGCCATCGAAGCCCGTCAGTCGGGTGCCAGCGTGCTGGTGCTTGACCGCTTCGGCGGGGGCGGGGCCAGCACGCTGTCGGGCGGCGTGGTCTATGCCGGTGGCGGCACGCGTCAGCAGCGCGAAGCCGGCTTTGAGGACACGCCGCAGGCCATGGCCGACTACCTGCGCCACGAGGTGCAGGGCGTCGTTTCCGACCGCACCCTGGAGCGCTTCTGCCAGCACAGTGTGGCCAACCTGGAGTGGCTGGAAGGGCTGGGCGTGCGCTTTGGCTCGCGCATGCCGGCGCACAAGACCTCCTACCCGCCGGATGGTGTCTTCCTCTACTACTCCGGCAACGAAGTGGTCCCTGCCTATGCCGGTACGGCGCCACCCGCCCCGCGTGGGCACCGTGTGGTGGCCAAGGGGCAGTCCGGCGCCACCTTGTATGCCGCGCTGCAGGCGGCCACCCGGGCGTCGGGTGCGCGCCCACTGGTGCAGACGGCGGTGCGTCGGCTGGTGCGCGCGTGCGACGCTGACGGCCGTCCGGGCCGCATCCTGGGTGTCCAGGCCTGGCGCCTGCCCGAGGGTGATCCCCGGACGGCACGCCACGCCGAGCTCGACGGCCTGGTGGCGAAGTGGCGCATCATGAAGCAGGCCAAGGCCCAGGCGGCTCGGCTGGAGGCCGCGGCCATCGAGCGCGAGATCGCCCAGCCGGTCTTCATCCGTGCCACGCGGGCGGTGGTGCTGGCCAGCGGCGGCTATGTCTACAACCCCGCCCTCATCGACGCCCATGCCCCGCACTACCGGCAGGGTTGGCGCATCGGCGGCGCGGGCTGCGACGGCAGTGGTCTGCGCCTGGGCCAGAGCGTGGGCGGCGCGTCACAGGCGCTGGCCAACATCTCCGGCTGGCGTTTCATCACCCCTCCGTACGCCTGGCCCAAGGGCCTGGTGGTCAATGCAGCCGGTGAGCGCTTCTGCAACGAGCAGGTCTACGGTGCGACGCTGGGCCATGAGCTGGTGGAACACCAAGGTGGCAAGGCCTGGCTGGTGCTGGATGCACGCCTGCGGCGTCAGGCCATCCGCGAATGCCTCTTCGGGCGGCTGTGGGCCTTCCAGTCGCTGCCGGCCTTGGCCATGATGCTGCTGGCCGCCAAGAAGTCGCCCACCATCGACGCCCTGGCCACGCAGATCGGTGCCGAACCGGCGCGGTTGCGGGCCAGTGTGGAGGCCGCCAATGCGGCGGCCCATGGCGAGCGCGACGACCCCTTCGGCAAGTCTGTGGACATGCGGCAGGTCTGCGCCGACGGGCCGTTCTATGCCTTGAACATCTCCATCGGCGCCAAGACCTTTCCGCTGGCCACGCCCAGCCTCGGTGGGCTGCGCGTGAACGAGGACGATGGGCACGTGCTGGACGAGTCCGCAGCCGACATCCCAGGTCTCTTTGCCGCAGGTCGCAGCGCCATCGGCTTGCCCTCGGGGCGTTATGTCAGCGGCCTGTCGCTGGCCGACTGCGTGTTCTCCGGCCGCCGTGCCGGCCACGCGGCGGCGGCCGAGCAGGAGGTGTGAATGGATCGCTTGCCCCACAAGGTGGCACTCATCACCGGCGGCGCCAGCGGGGTGGGGCGGGAGTGCGTGCAGCGCTTCGTGGCTGAGGGTGCACGGGTGGCCTTCACCGATCTGAATGACGCCGCAGGCCAGGCGCTCGCGCATGAACTCGGGGGTCAGGCATTTTTCCTGCGCCAGGACGTGGCCGAGGAAGCCGACTGGCTGCGGGTCATGGCCGCGGTGCAGGCGCGCTGGGGGTCACTCGACATCCTGGTCAACAACGCCGCCATCCTGGTGCCGGGCAACATCGAGGACGGGCGCATCGAGGACTTCCGACGCCTGCTGCACGTCAATGCGGAGTCGGTATTCCTGGGTTGCCAGCAAGGTGTGAGGGCGATGAAGTCGCGCGGCGGCGCCATCGTCAACATGGCCTCGGTGTCGTCGTGGATGCCGGTCGAGGGCTACGCGGGCTACGGTGCCACCAAGGCGGCGGTGGCCGCGCTCACGCGGGCCGCGGCGCTGCACTGCCGCAAGCGCGGCTACCCGATCCGCGTCAACTCGGTCCATCCGGATGGGATCTACACGCCGATGATGGCGGCATCGGCACCGGGGGTGGACCCCCAATTCCTGCTGTTCGACCCGACGTCCAACCGTGGCGGCCGGGCCTGCACACCCGACAAGGTCGCCAGCGTCATCCTCTTCCTGGCCTCTGACGACGCGGTGCATGTGAGCGGCGCGGAGATCCAGGTCGACAACGCCATTCTGGGCATGGGCCTGTGAGCCAGACCACGCGCCATCACCGCCTGGTCGTGCGCGAGGTGCGCGTCGAGACACACGACAGCAAGTCCATCGTCCTGGACGTGCCGCCATCGCTGGCCGAACGCTTCCGCTACCGGCCAGGGCAGTTCCTGACCCTGCGGCTGCCAGTGGCGGGCCGTCACCTGCCGCGCTGCTACTCGATGTCCAGTGCACCGGCGCTGGACGAGGGCCTGCGGGTCACGGTCAAGCGGGTGACGGCCGGCAGAGGTTCCAACTGGCTCTGCGACCACCTTCGTGCCGGTGACAGCCTGGAGGTCTTGCCGCCAGCCGGCGTGTTCACACCGCGCCGCCTGGACGGAGACTTCCTGCTGCTGGCCGGCGGCAGTGGCATCACGCCGGTGTTCTCCATCCTGCGGTCGGTGCTCGCGGCGGCCGCGGGGCGCATCCTGCTGGTCTATGCAAACCGCGACGAGCGCTCGGTCATCTTCCGCGACGAACTGCGCTCACTGTCCACGGCCCACCCCTCGCGCCTGACGGTGGTGCATTGGCTGGACTCGGTGCAGGGGGTGCCGTCCTCGCTTCAGCTGGCCGAACTGGTTCGGCCGATGCGCGGTGCCCAGGCCTTTGTCTGCGGGCCGGCTGCGTTCATGGACGCGGGCGTTGCGGCGCTTCAGTCCGTGGGCATGGCGCCGGACGACATCCACATCGAGCGCTTTGTCTCGCTGCCCGAGGAAGACCCCGTGGCCGCAGAGCCGTCACCGGCGGCGCCGCCAGGAGCGCCCGCACCGGGCTTGCCGGCCCATGCCGACGTCGAGATCGCCCACCAGGGCCAGGTGCACCGGATCCGCTGCACAGGGCGCGAGACCGTCCTGGAAGTTGCCCTGCGGCACGGCATTGAACTTCCGCACTCGTGCCGAGCGGGTCTGTGCGCGTCGTGCATGTGCCAGGTGGTGGAAGGACAGGTGCAGCTGATGGCCAACGAATCGCTGGACGACAAGGACCTGGCCCGTGGCTGGACCCTCGCCTGCCAGGCGGTTCCTGTCACGGCACAGGTGCGTGTGAGGTTTGCCGAGTGACGGACGCTGACGACATTCCGCGGACCCTTCCGCAGCTCATCCGCTGGGCCGGGCAACGCTACGGGCAGCGACCGGCGATCGTGGACGGTGGCCTCACCCTGACTTATGCCGAACTCGTCACCCAATGCGAGTCCGTGGCCCGTTCGTTGATGGCCCTCGGCGTGGGTGTCGGTGATCGCGTGGCCGTGTGGGCGCCCAACCAGGCCGAGTGGATCCTGGCGGCCTGCGGCACCCACATGGCCGGTGGCGTGCTGGTGCCCATCAACACCCGCATGAAGGGGCCGGAGGCCGCCGACGTGCTCGAGCGCAGCCGCGCCAAGGTGCTCTTCTGCGTGGGCAGCTTCCTGGGCACCCACTACCCCACGATGCTCGACGGCCTGAGGCCCTCCACGCTGCAGCAGCTGGTCCTGCTGGACAGCACCGACGCGCGCCCTGGCGAGCAAGGCTGGCGGGCCTTCCTGGAGGCCGGCCGTTCGGTTGCGCCGGAGCAGCTGCGGGCCCAGGAGGCGGCCGTGCGGCCCGACAGCACGGCTGATCTGATGTTCACCAGTGGCACCACCGGCCGCCCCAAGGGCGTGATGGCGGCGCATGAACCCACCCTGCGCGCCTTCCGTGAATGGTCGCGCGTGGTCGGGCTGGAGGAGGGCGCGCGTTACCTCATCATCAACCCCTTCTTCCACAGCTTCGGCTACAAGGCCGGGTGGGTGGCCGCCTTCCTGCGCGGGGCCACCGTCTTTCCGCAGCAGGTCTTTGATGCCGAGGCGGTGCTGCAGCGCATTGCCACGGAGCGCATCAGCTTCCTGCCCGGGCCGCCCACGCTGTTCCTGAGCATGCTGGCCCACCCGCGGCTGCGTGACTTCGACATCTCCTCGCTGCGCTCCGCCGTCACGGGCGCGGCCAGCGTGCCGCCCATCCTGATCGAGCGCATGCGCGCCGAGTTGGGCATCGCCAACGTGACCACTGCCTACGGCCTGACCGAGTGCGGCGGCTGTGCCACGGTGTGTGACCCTTCGGACAGTGTCGAGACCATCGCCACCACCTGCGGCAAGGCCCTGCCGGGCACCGAACTGCGCTGTGCCGACCCCGAGGGGCGGACGCTGCCGCCCGGCGAGGCCGGTGAGGTGCTGCTCAGGGGCTATCACGTCATGCAGGGCTACTTCGAGGACCCTGCAGCCACCCGCGAGGCCATCGATGACGAGGGCTGGCTGCACACCGGCGACATCGGCGTGATGGACCAACGTGGCTACCTGCGCATCACTGACCGGCTCAAGGACATGTTCATCACCGGGGGCTTCAACTGCTACCCCGCCGAGATCGAACGCCTGCTGGCGCCCCACCCGGCCATTGCCCAGGTGGCGGTCATCGGTGTGCCCGAGCCCCGCCTGGGTGAGGTCGGGTGCGCCTATGTGGTGCTGCGCCCGGGTGCCGCGGCCAGCGAGGCCGAGCTCATCGCCTGGGCGCGCGGTCAGATGGCCAACTACAAGGTTCCGCGGCAGGTGTGCTTCACCGATGCCTTGCCGACCAATGCCTCGGCAAAGGTGGACAAGAAGGTCCTGCGCACCCGTTGGGCGCAGTCGATGCCATCCCCCGGGAGCTGCTGATGCTGTCCTCGCTGTTCGAACCGCTGCGCCTGGGCGAGCTGCCGCTGCGCAACCGCATCGTGATGGCCCCGATGACCCGCAACCGGGCTCAGCCGGATGGTGTTCCCACAGCCATCATGGCCGACTACTATGCCCAGCGTGCCGGCGCGGGCCTGATCGTGGCCGAAGGCACGTCGCCCAGTGTCACGGGCCAGGCCTATTGCCGGCAGCCGCTCATCGAGACCCCGGCACAGGTGCAGGGATGGCGCCGCGTGACCGATGCCGTGCATGCCCGCGGCGGCGTCATCGTGCTGCAGCTGATGCACGGCGGGCGCATCGGCAGCCGCTGCATCAAGCCAGCGGGCGTGCCCTCGGTGGCGCCATCGGCGATCCGGGCGTCGGGAGAGGTCTTCACCGACAGTGCCGGCCTGCAGCCCTACGACGAGCCGCAGGCGCTGAGCACGGAACAGGTCCGGGCGGTGGTTCAGGAGCATCGACAGGCCGCCATCCGCGCGCGCGAGGCTGGCTTCGACGGTGTCGAGCTGCATGGCACAAGTGGCTACCTCGCCATGCAGTTCCTGTGCTCGGGCACCAACCAGCGCACCGATGAGTATGGCGGCCCCGCCAGCGCGCGCGCGCGCTTTGCCGTCGAGTGCCTGCGCGAGATGGCCGCGGCCATCGGATCCGGCCGCGTCGGCCTGCGGCTGAACCCCGGCAACACCTACAACGACACCGCTGACGACAACTCGGCCGCCACGCATGCCGAGCTCATGCACCAGGCATCCGCGCTCGATCTGGCCTACCTGCACGTGATGCGGTCGCCAGTCCCCGACATCGATGCCTTTGCACTGGCAGGTCGCCACTTTCGCCACAGGCTCATCCTCAACGATGGCTTTGACGCGGAGAAGGCTGGCCAGGCGGTTGCCATGGGGCTCGGCCAGGCCGTGTCCTTTGCGCGGCACTTCATCGCCAACCCTGACCTGCCTCGGCGACTGCGCGACGGCCTTCCACTCGCCCGCTTCGACCGCAAGACGCTGTACACGGCGGGCCCCCAGGGCTATTGCGACTACCCCGAGGCCTGAGGCCGCGCCGGCATTAGTCCCTTAGGACGATGCCCCTGCCGTCCAGCGCGGCCACCATGGCGGCAGGGTCGGTGGGCTGCCGCCGCGCCACAGGAGCACGCACACGATGATGGACATCCGGGGACTGGCCTATGTGGTGGCCGAGAGCACCGATCTGCCGGCATGGCGCCGCTATGGGCAGGACGTGCTGGGCATGATGGTTCAGGACAGCCCTGCCGAGGGCTTGCGCCTGAAGATGGACGAGCGGCAGTTCCGCATCGCGGTGGAACCCGGTGCGCGGGATGCCTACGTGGCCTCCGGGTGGGAGGTGCAGGGCCCCGAGGCCTTCCAGTCGGCGCTGGCCGTGCTGGAACAGCACGACGTGGCGCACCGCCTGGGCGATGCCGCCCTGTGCGCCCAGCGCTGTGTGCAGCAGCTGGTGCACTTCACCGACCCGTCGGGCAATCGCCACGAGGTGGTCTGGGGTTTCCAGTCCGACTTCTCCCGATTTGCCTCGCCGGTGGGTGTGCCGCGCTTTGTCACCGGCGACATCGGCATGGGCCACACCGTGCTGCCCGCACCGGCCTTTGCAGAGACGGCCTCCTTCGTGCAGAACGTGATGGGATTCGGTCTGTCCGACCTCTTCAACTTCAGGCCGCCGGGCACCGACGGTGTGGTGCTGCCCATCCACTTCTTCCACTGCGGCAACGGCCGTCACCACAGCCTGGCGCTGGCCGGCTTTCCCGTCGAATCGGGCTGCGTGCACGTGATGGTCGAGGTGGACGACGTGCCCGAGGTGGGCCGCGCGCTGGACCGCATGCTCTCCCACGGTGTGGTGCAGACGGCCACCCTGGGGCAGCACACCAATGACCGGATGATTTCCTTCTACATGCGCAGCCCCTCCAACTTCGACGTGGAGTACGGGTGCGGGGGCGCGGTGGTGGATTGGCGCGAACACCTGGTGCATGAGTTCACGCGGGTGAGCCTGTGGGGGCACGACTTCAGCGTGTCGCAGAAAGTGTTGCTGGAGCCCAAGGGCTGAACCGACATGGGCGACAAGCAAATGAGTGCCGCCGAGGTGGTGGCGGGTCTGCACGATGGGATGACGCTGGGCATCGGCGGGTGGGGTCCTCGACGCAAGCCCATGGCCCTGGTGCGCGAAATCCTGCGCAGCCCCTTGAAGGACCTGACCCTGGTGTCGTACGGCGGGGCGGACGTCGGCATGCTCTGCGCCGCCGGCAAGGTCAGGAAGCTGGTCTTTGCCTTTGTCTCGCTGGACTTCATCCCGCTGGAACCCTACTTCCGCCTGGCACGCCAACGCGGGGCCATCGAGGTGATGGAGCTGGACGAAGGGCTGTTCATGCTGGGCCTGAAGGCGGCCGCCATGCGGGTTCCCTTCATCCCCACCCGGGTCGGCCTGGGGACCGATGTGCTGCGGCACAGCCCGCAGCTCCAGCTGGTGGATTCGCCCTATGACCAGCGTCAGTGGCTGGCGATGCCGGCGCTGCCGCTGGATGCGGCGCTGCTGCACGTGGACCGGGCGGATGTGCGGGGTGTCTGCCAGGTCAAGGGCCCGGACCTGTACATGGATGACCTCTTTGCCCGCGCCGCCGCCAGGACCTTCGTCAGCTGTGATGAACTGGTGGACAGCAGCCACTTCTCGCAGGGCGACGAGGCGCGTTTTGTGCCCTGGGAGCGCGCCCAGACCACCGGCGTGGTGCACCTGCCCTGTGGCGCGCACCCGAGCGCCTGTGCGCCGCTCTACGGCTTCGATGTCGCGCACTTCAAGGCCTATGCCGCGAGTGCCCGGGAGCCTGACGGCTGGCAGCATTATGTCGAACGTTATGTGGCGTGCACCGAGGCCGAGTACCTCGAGCGTGTGGGTGGCCAGACGGCCATCCGGCGTCTGCCGCTGCCGGTCTTCTGAGCGGGGTCGTGATGCCTGACACCACGTTGGTCGATCTCATCATCTGCGCCGCTGCCGCCGCCTGGAAGGACGACAGGGAGGTGCTGGCCACAGGCATCGGCATCGTGCCGCGCCTGGCCGCCGGGCTGTGCATGAGCACCGTCAACCCTGACCTGATGATGACCGATTCCGAGGCCTGGATCGTGCGGGAACCCGTGCCCATCGGCCCGCGCGGCGGCTTCGAGGTCCAGCGCGAGAGCCACATGGGCTTTGCACGCATCTTCGACAACGTCTGGGGCGGCCGGCGGCATGCGATGGTGGGGCCGACACAGATCGACCGCTTCGGCCAGGCCAACATCTCGATGATCGGCACCGACTACCAGCGGCCCCGGTCCATGATGCTTGGCGCGCGCGGGTTTCCCGGCAACTCCATGAACCATGCCAACTCCTTCTTCGTGCCGCAGCACTCGAGCAAGGTGTTTGTGCCGGGTGAGGTGGACATGGTCTGCTCGGCGGGCTACAACCCGTCGCGTCTGGCCCGCGGCTGGCAGCTGGACGACATCGACATCCGACTCATCGTCACCAACCTGTGTGTGATGGATTTCAACGGGCCTGGCCACCAGGTGCGGCTGGTCAGCCTGCACCCGGGCGTCACCGCTGATCAGGTGCAGCAGGCCACCGGCTTTGCCATCGACACGCCGGCGCAGGTGCCCGTCACCGCCGCGCCCACTGCGGTCCAGCGGGACGTGCTGGCACGGCTGGACCCCCACAACCTGCGCGCCACCGTGCTGGGAGCCTGAACATGGCCGATCCGGGCGACAACTTTGTGCAGCGGCAGGACACGGCCGTCTACGAGACGACTGAACCCGTGCTGTACGCGGTGCAGGACGGCATCGCGTCGGTGACGATGAACCGGCCGGCGTTCAACAACGCGCAGAACTCCCAGATGACCTATGCGCTGGACGCGGCCTTCCGGCGCGCGGTCGACGACGATGCGGTCAAGGTGATTGTGCTGCGGGGGGCAGGCAAGCACTTCAGCGCAGGCCACGACATCGGCACGCCGGGCCGCGACATCAACAAGCCCTTCGAGCGGCAAGCCCTGTGGTGGGACCACACCAACAAGCCTGGCGGTGAACAGTACTTCGTGCGTGAGCAGGAGGTGTACCTGGGCATGTGCCGGCGCTGGCACGACCTGCCCAAGCCGACCATCGCCATGGTCCAGGGCGCCTGCATTGCCGGAGGCCTGATGCTGGCCTGGGTGTGCGACCTCATCGTGGCCAGCGACGACGCCTACTTCCAGGATCCGGTTGTGCGCATGGGCATTCCGGGCGTCGAGTACTTTGCGCATGCCCATGAGCTGAACCCGCGCATCGCCAAGGAGTTCCTCTTCCTGGGTGAGCGCATGCCGGCCGAGCGTGCCTACCAGATGGGCATGGTCAACCGCGTGGTGCCGCGCGCCGACCTGGAGGCCAGCACCTACGAATGGGCGGCGCGCATTGCGCAGCAGCCGCGCATGGGTCTGGCGCTGACCAAGACCGTGATCAACCGGGTGGAGGAACTGCAGGGTCTGCGCACGACCATGGATGTGGCCTTTGGCTACCACCACTTCGCCCACACGCACAGCCAGCTGCTGGGCGCGGGCACGCTGGGCGGGCAGGACGCGAAGTCCATGGTGGCCGAGAACAAGCGCGACCATGAACGCTGAGCCCACTGGCCTTCTGTCGGGCGATGCGCGGGCGGGCGCTCCTGCGGCGCCACCTGCACCGCTTCACACCCCGCTGTGCGACCTGCTGGGCTGTCGCTACCCCATTGTGCAGACCGCCATGGGCTGGGTGGCGGGTCCGCAGCTGGTGGCCGCCACCACACGGGCCGGTGGCTTTGGCTTTCTGGCCGGCGCCACCATCGCAGCTGATCGCATCGAGGCCGACATCGTCAAGGTGCGCGAGCTCACCGATGACCGTCCCTTTGGCTTGAACTTCCACTTCTTCCAGCCGAACGCGCAGCAGCTGCTCGACCTGGCGGTCAAGCACCGCATCCGCGCCGTCAGCTATGGGCGCGGGCCGGACAAGAAGGTGATCGGCCGTCTGCGCGAGGCCGGCATCGTCTGCATGCCGACCGTGGGCGCCTTGAAGCATGCCCAGAAAGCCATCGAGCTTGGCGCCAATGTCATCACGGTCCAGGGCGGCGAGGGTGGTGGCCACACCGGCAGCGTGCCCACCACCGTGCTGCTGCCCCAGGTGGTGGATGCCGTGCAGGTACCGGTGGTGGCTGCGGGTGGTTTCTACGATGGTCGTGGCCTGGTGGCGGCGTTGGCCTATGGTGCCCAGGGCATTGCCATGGGCACGCGTTTCCTGATGACCACCGATTCGGGCGTGCCGGCAGCGACGTTGGAGCGTTATGTCAAGGCGCGGGATGCCGAGAAGATCCGCATTTCTCACCTGGTCGATGGCATGCCGCAGCGCATGCTGGACAACGAATACCTGCAGATGCTGGAGAAGGCTTCGGGGCTGAAACGCCTGCGCATCGCCATCGGCAGCGCGCTGCAGTGGAAGGCACAGACCGGCATGACGCTGGGCCATGCGGGCGCGGTGCTGCTCAAGGCACTGCGTGAAGACCCGGCCAGCGTGGCGCAGACGGTGATGGCCGCCAATGCCCCCGTGCTGCTGGAGCGCTCCATGGTGGAAGGCCGGCCATCAGAAGGCGTGATGTCGTCAGGCCAGGTGGCCGCCGTGATCGGGCAGCTGCAGTCGTGCAGCGAGGTCATCGGGGGCATCGTGGCGGGTGCTGAGCAGCGCCTGCAGGCCTTGCACCGCTTGGGGAATCCCGCATGAGCACCGACCCGCAGTTCACCACGCAGCAGCACCCCAACGGCGTGGCCGAGGTGGTGCTCAACCGGCCACCCGTCAACGCGCTCAATGCGGCCGGCTGGCACGCGCTGGCCGCCGAGATCCACGCACTGGGCGAGCGTCACGAGGTGCGGGTCATCGTCATCCGAGCCGAGGGACGTGGCTTCTGCGCCGGTGTGGACATCAAGGAGCTCAATGCCGATCAGAGCCTGATCGTGAGTGTCAACGCCGGCAACTTCGCCACCTTCCGGGCGGTCCACCTGAACAAGGTCCCGGTGATTGCGGCCGTCCACGGTTTTGTGCTGGGCGGCGGCATCGGCATCTGCGGCGCTGCCGACATCGTGATCGCCGCCGACGATGCCAGCTTCGGGCTGCCCGAGGTGGACCGGGGCGCCATGGGCGGTGCGGCCCACCTGCAGCGCATGTTTGGTGTCCAGAAGACGCGGTACCTGTTTTTCACCGGCGAGATGGTGGGCGCAACCGAGGCATGGCGTCTGGGCGCCGTGGAACGGGTGGTGCCCCGGGCTGAGCTTCGCGACACGGCGCTGGCGATCGCCGGCAAGATCGCCGCCAAGAGCCCGGCCATGATCCGCATCGCCAAGGAAGCCCTGACCGGCATCGAAGACGGCAACCTGGAAGCCAAGTACCGCTGGGAGCAGGGCTTCACCCTGCAGGCCTACATGAGCCCGGATTCGGCCGAGACGCGCCAGGCCTTTGTCGACAAGCGCGATGCCCGGTTCTGAGAGGAAGGCATGCAGCTCCGCTTCACCCCACAGCAGCAGGCCTTCCGGGCCGAGGTGCGCCGCTGGCTCCAGGCCCATGTGCCGGGCACGCCGCTGCGCAGCTACGACACGCGCGAAGGCTTCGAGGAACATCGCCAATGGGAGGCCACCCTCGCCGAGGGCGGCTACAGCAGCGTGACCTGGCCCCAGGCGTTGGGTGGGCGCGGCTGTGACCTGATCGAATGGCTGATCTTCGAGGAAGAGTACTACCGGGCCGATGCGCCGATGCGCGTCAACCAGAACGGCATCCTGCTGCTGGGCCCGACGCTGATGGAGTTCGGCACCGACGAGCAGAAGGCGCGCTTCCTGCCGCGCATGGCGCGCTGTGACGACATGTGGGCGCAGGGCTGGAGCGAGCCCAACGCCGGCTCGGACATGGCGGCCATCACCAGCAAGGCCATCCGGACCTCCCTCGCGGAGGGCGATGGCTACGTGATCAACGGCCAGAAGACCTGGTCCACACGGGCGCTCTTTGCCAACTGGCTGTTCGGGCTGTTCCGCAGCGGCCCGGCCTCCACCCGCCACCATGGCCTGAGCTACCTGCTGGTGCCCCTGGATGCCCCCGGCATCACGATCCGCCCCATCAAGGCCCTCAACGGCAAGCAGGCCTTTGCCGAGGTCTTCTTCGACAACGTGCAGGTCCCCGTCGCCAACCGCATTGGCGATGAAGGGCAGGGCTGGCATGTCGCCATGGCCACCGCGGGTTTTGAGCGCGGGCTGCTGCTGCGGTCACCGGCCCGCTACCAGCGCACGGCGCAGCGCCTGGTGCAGCTCTACCAGGCGCACCGCGACACCGCAGACCGCGACCCCGCCGTGCGGGATGCCGTTCTGAAGGCCTGGATGGACGCCGAGGCCTACAACCTGGCCAGCTACCACACCGTCGGGCGTCTCGCCAAGGGCGCCACCGTGGGTGCCGAGTCCAGCACCAACAAGCTCTTCTGGAGCGAGCTGGACCTGCACATGCACGAGACGGCCATGCGCATTCTGGGCGCGCGCGCCGAGCTGCGCGACGACCCCGAGGTTCACGACTGGCTGGAAGGCTTCCTCTTTGCGCAGGCCGGTCCCATCTATGCGGGCACCAACGAAATCCAGCGCAACATCATCGCCGAGCGCATGCTGGGCTTGCCCAAGGGCTGAGACCCATGGACTTCACCTTCACCGAAGACCAGCTCGCACTGCGCGACGGCGTCAGCCGCTTTCTGATGACGGAAGCCGCCCCCGAACTGCTGCGCGAGATCTGGGAGACCGATTCCGGCCGCTCGGCCAGCCTGCGCGCCAAGATGGCGGGGCAGGGCCTGACAGCACTGTCGGTGCCGGAGCCCGACGGTGGCCTGGGCCTGGGCGATGTCGACTGGGCCTTGATGACCCAGGAGCTGGGCTACTACGCCATTCCTGATTCCCTGGCCGACACCGCCTATGTCGCGGTGGGCGTTCTGGCCCGGTTGCCCGCCGGCCATCCCCTGCGCGCCCAGTGGCTGCCGCGGGTGGTGGACGGCAGCGCGCGCCTGGCGGTGGGGCACGGTGTCAACCCATGGGTGGCCGATGCCCATCTGGCGGACCTGCTCCTGATGGCGTGCCGCACGCCGGCGGGCGAGTTTCAGTTGCATGCCGTGGGCGCGCCGTCGTTGCGTCTGACGCCGCAGGCCAGCATCGACGCGTCGCGGCGGCTGTCCACCGTCGAGTGGTCGCCGTCGCAGGACAGCGCCTTCCTGTCGGGCGAGGCCGCCCAGCAGGCCTGGGACGAGGCACTGGACCGCGGCGCCCTGAATGCCGCCGGGCAGTTGGTCGGCCTGGCCCAGCGCATGCTGGACTTGTCGGTCGACTACGCCTCGCAGCGTCGTCAGTTTGGCAAGCCCATCGGCAGCTTCCAGGCCGTCAAGCACCACCTGGCCGAAGTCGCCACGCGCATCGAGTTTGCCAAGCCGGTGCTGTACCGCGCGGCAGCGGCGCTCGCCAGTGGCGACCCTCTGGCCAGTGCCCTGGTGTCACACGCCAAGCTGGTCTGCGGCGACGCTGCGTGGCAGGCCGGACGCAAGGGCATCCAGGTGCACGGCGCCATGGGCTACACCTGGGAAGTGGACTTGCAGATGTTCATGAAACGGGCATGGGTGCTGGACGCCGCATGGGGTGACCGTGCCTTCCACAAGAGCCGGCTGGCCGACGCCCTGTTCAACCCCACGGCGCCGCTGGGACCCGCGGCCACATGGCCCTGCTGAGGGCGGGCTCAGGAACACACACCATGGCAGAAGCCTTCATCGTCGATGCCTTGCGCACGCCCACGGGCAAGCGCAAGGGTTCCCTGGCCCATGTGCATGGCGCCGACCTGGGTGCCCACGTGCTGCGCACCCTGGTGGAGCGCAACGACATCCCCGCGGCCGACTATGACGACGTGATCTTCGGCTGTGTGGACACCATCGGCTCACTGGCCGGTGACATCGCGCGCACGGCCTGGCTGGCGGCGGGCTTGCCGCTCAACGTGCCCGGCACCACCGTGGACCGCCAGTGCGGCAGTTCCCAGCAGGCCATCCACTTCGCGGCGCAGGCGGTCATGAGCGGTACCCAGGATGTGGTGATCGCCGGCGGTGTGCAGACGATGAGCAGCATCCCCATCGGCTCGGCGATGCTGGCAGGCCAGCCACTGGGGTTCAGCACGCCCTTTGCCCAGAGCCTGGGTTGGCAGGCCCGCTTTGGCGATGCGCCCGTCAACCAGTTCTACGCGGCTCAGCGCATTGCCGACCACTGGGGCCTGACGCGTGAGGCCATGGAAGCCTTTGCCAAGGAGAGCCATGACCGCGCGTTGCGCGCCATCGCGCGGGGGCACTTTGACCGGGAGATCATCCCGGTCGGGGATTTCCACCGTGACGAGACCGCACGTGAGAGCACCCTCGAGAAGATGGCGAGCCTGCAGCCCGTGGATCCCGCCTATCCCGCCATCACGGCCGCCGTCTCCAGCAGCACCGGTGACGCGGCCGCGGCCGTGCTGGTGGTCTCCGCCACCGCACTGCATCGCTACCGGCTCACGCCACGCGCCCGCATCCATCACATCAGCGTGCGCGCCGACGACCCCATCTGGCACCTGACCGCACCCATCCCGGCCACCGTGCATGCCTTGAAGAAGGCGGGCATGGCCCTCGAGGACATCGACCGTGTCGAGATCAACGAGGCCTTTGCCAGCGTGGCCATGGCCTGGTTGAAGGAAACGGGGTACCCGCACGAACGCACCAACGTCAACGGCGGTGCCATCGCACTCGGCCACCCCCTGGGTGCCAGCGGCGCCCGGCTGATGACCACCCTGCTGCATGAACTGGAACACAGCGGTGGGCGCTATGGACTTCAAACCATGTGTGAGGGTGGTGGACAAGCCAATGTCACCATCGTGGAAAGACTGTAGGCCCCGAGGATGACGCACACCGTGACCCCGTCGATGACCATCGAGCCGCTCAACCCGGCCATCGGCGCCCGCGTCAGCGGGCTCCAGCTGAAGGACGGGCTGTCAGACGCCCAGCGCGACGCCGTGCTGGCTGCGCTGCTCAGGCACCACGTGCTGTTCTTTGAGGGCCAGGACCTGAGCCCGGCCAGCCAGCGTGCGGTGGCCGCGCGCTTCGGGCCGCTGCACATCCACCCGATCTACCCGCACGTGGCCGACGTTCCGGAGATCATCATCCTGGACACCAGCCTGGACAACCCGCCCGACAACGACAACTGGCACACCGACGTCACGTTTCTGGCGGAGCCGGCCATGGGCGCCCTGCTGGCGGCCAAGCAGTTGCCTCCCAGTGGCGGCGACACCTTGTGGGCCAGCGGTGTGGCGGCCTGGAATGCCTTGTCCGACCCCTGGAAACGGATGCTGGCCGGCCTGCACGCGGAGCATGACATCCTCAAGAGTTTTCCGGCCTGGCGCTTTGCCCGAACGCCTGAGGAAAAGCTGCGCTGGGACAAGGCACGGGCCGATCATCCGCCGCGACTTCATCCAGTGGTGCGCACGCACCCCGTGAGTGGTCACCAGGGACTGTTCGTGAACGACGGCTTCACCACCCGCATCGTCGAGCTGCACCCCAGCGAGAGCGACGCGGTGCTGAAGCAGCTCTTTGCCCATGTCAGCAAGCCCGAATTCACCGTGCGGTGGCGCTGGAAGCTGGGTGACGTGGCCTTCTGGGACAACCGCCTGACCCAGCACTACGCCACGTCCGACTACCTGCCTGCGCGGCGCGTGATGCATCGCGCCACGGTGATGGGCGACGCCCCCTTCTTCCGACCCGCCTGACCCGCAACGGGCCGCGTGCCTGCTGCCGCCGCCCCCCACTGCCAACCCACCATGCCGATCTGCACAGACCGAACCATCCTCATCACCGGCGCCGGCGGCGGCCTGGGCCGCGCCTACGCGCTCGCCTTTGCGGCTGAAGGGGCCAAGGTGGTGGTGAACGACATCCGCGCCGAGGCTGCCCAGGACGTCGTGGATGAGGTGCTGGCCGCGGGCGGCCAAGGCCTGGCCAACAGCGGCGACATCACCACGCTGGCCGGTGCGCAGGCGATCGTGGACGCCGCCGTCGCGGCCTTTGGTGAAGTGCATGTCCTGGTCAACAACGCGGGTGTCCTGCGCGACCGCATGTTCCTGTCCCTGACCGAGGACGACTGGGACACCGTGATGCGCGTGCACCTCAAGGGCCACTACTGCCTGGCCAATGTGCTCGGCCGCCGCTGGCGCGACGCCCGCAAGGCCGGCATGCCGGTGGACCACCCCCGCATCATCAACACGAGCTCGGGTGCCGGGCTGCAGGGCTCCATCGGGCAGAGCAACTATGCGGCGGCGAAGGCCGGCATCGCCGGCCTGACCCTGGTGCAGGCCGCGGAACTGGCGCGTTATGGCATCACCGTGAACTGCCTGGCACCGGCCGCGCGCACCGCGATGACCGAAGGGGCGATGCCCGAACTCGTCAGGAAGCCCGACTCGGGCTTTGATGTCTGGGACCCGATGAATGTCGCCTCGCTGGTGGTGTGGCTGGGAAGCCCCTTGTCCGACGGTGTCACGGGTCGCTGCTTCGAGAGCCGTGGCGGTGAGCTGTCGGTGGCGGATGGATGGCGCACCGGCGCCGTCATCGACAAGGGCGCTCGCTGGGTGCCGTCGGAGCTGACGGCGGTGGTGGGCCAGCTGCTCGACGACGCCGTGCCGCCGCAGAAGGTCTACGGTACCTGATGGTCCGACCGTTGAACGGGCGTCGGGCACACCCATGCAACTGGCTCTCACCGACGATCAGCGGCTGATCGCCGACAGTGCCTGCGCGCTGCTGGCGGGGCATTGCTCGGGCGCGCACACCCGGGCCGTGATGCACACCCCCGATGGCCACGATGCGGCCTTGTGGCAGCAGCTGGGCGAACAGGGCTGGTGCGGTCTGTTGACCGCGCCTGAGTCCGGCGGACAGGGTTTGGGCTGGCTGGACGCGGTTCCGGTGCTCGAGGCGATGGGCGCTCACCTGGCCTGCGTGCCCTACCTGCCAACGGCGGTCATCGCGGCGACGGCGCTGCGCCACGGCAGCGCGGCGTTGGATCTGCTGGCCGACATCAGCCACGGCCGCTGTGTCGTGGCCCTGAGCTTCAGCGTGGTGGCTGCGCAGCCAGCCTGTCGCGATGGCAGGCCGGGCTGGCGTCTGGATGGCGTCTGGCCGGTTGTGCCCTCGGCCCACCTGGCCGACCATTGGCTGCTGCCCGTGCACGCCGGTGAGACCCTGCTGCTGCGGGTGCCACGCGACACGGCGGGGCTGCACGCAGTACCGCGTGAGGGCGTGGACGCGACACGTCGCGCGGCCGATGTGGTGGCCCAAGGCGCCTGGATGGCCGATGGCGCCTGTGTGGCCCGGGGTGCGGCGGCCGAGCAGGCGCTGCAGGCGGCCCTGCTGCACGGGGCCATCGCGCTGGCGGCCGAACAGGTGGGGGTGGCCAGCCAGTGTCTGGCGCTCAGCTGTGCGCATACCCTGCAGCGTGAACAGTTCGGCCGTCCGGTGGCGGGTTTCCAGGCGGTGAAACACCGTTGCGCGCAGATGCTGGTGGCCATCGAGCTGGCCCGGTCGGCCGTGCGCGGCGCCGCCGCCCTGGCCGACGCGCGCCCCACGGCGCATGACCTGGAGCAGGCCGCCGCACAAGCCTTGGTGGCCGCACACGAGGCCGCGGCGATGGCCACGCAGGAGACCATTCAGCTGCATGGTGGCATGGGCTACACCTGGGAGTGCGACGCCCACCTCTACCTGCGTCGTGCCCAGGCCAACCGGCACTGGCTGGGCCTGCCTTCGGTCTGGCTGGAGCGGGTGGCCGCACAGTGGCTGGATCACCCGGGCCGGTGGACGACGGCATGACGCGGCCTGACCGTCACAGCGCCGCTGACGGCGACTCGACACTGGGCGAGCGTCTGGCCGCCTGGATGCAGCAGCACCTGCGGGGCGAGTTCGAGGCCTTGCGCGGCTGCAAGGGGCCGGGTGACCCCCGCTTTGACGCCGCCCTGGCGCGTCGCTGGGAGCAATGCCTCGCCCAAGGCGGCTGGACGGCGCTGGGCTGGCCGGTGAGCCATGGCGGCCAGGGCTGGAGCATCCAGCGCCAGATGGTCTTCCACGAAGCGTATGCCCGCCTGGGCGGGCCGGCGCGCCTGGGCCACATCGGCGAGCAGCTGCTGGCCCCCACGCTCATCGACCATGGCGATGCCGCGCAGCAGCAGCGTTTCCTGCCCGGCATTCGCGAGGCCCGAGAGTTCTGGGCCCAGGGCTACTCGGAACCTGGCGCCGGTTCCGACCTGGCCGCGGTGCGCACGCGTGCCCAGCTCGACGAGGCCGCTGGCCAGTGGGTGATCCATGGCCAGAAGGTCTGGACATCCTGGGCCCACGTGGCCGACTGGATCTTTGTGCTGGCCCGCACCCAGCCAGGGTCACAGCGTCACCAGGGGCTGAGCCTGTTGCTGGTGCCGCTGCGACAGGCCGGCATCGAGGTGCGCCCGATTCGCCAGATCACCGGCGGCGCCGAGTTCAATGAGGTGTTCCTGGACGGTGCGCGCACCGAGGCCTCGCTGCACCTGGGCCCGGTGGGCGACGGCTGGAAGGTGGCCATGGCGCTGCTGGGCCATGAGCGTGGCGCCTCCACGCTCGGGCAGCAGGCGCACTTTCGCCAGGAGCTGGAGGCCGTGATCGCCATGGCGCGGCGCAGTGGCGCGTCCAGCGACGCCGTGTTGCGGCAACGCCTGGCCCATGCGGTGTTGGGCCTGCAGACCTTGCGACACCACGCCTGGCGTGTGTTGGGTGACGATGCATCCGCCGCGGGCCCGCCGGCCATGGTGTCCAAGTACGCCTGGTCGAACTGGCGTCGCGAGCTGGGCGTGCTGGCGATGGACGTGCTGGGTGCCGGCACGCCGATGCCACCGGGCGACCCCGATGTGGGGCTGCTGCAGCGCCTGTGGCTGGAGAGCCGCGCCGACACCATCTACGCCGGGACCAACGAGATTCAGCTCAACCTGATTGCCGAGCGTGGGCTCGGCCTGCCGCGCTGACGGCGCATTCCCCGTGAGCTGCCCACATCCCACCGACCGCGAGACCTCACCATGGCCCTGAAACCCCCGCCCGATTACGTTCCACCCCACGGCCTGCTGAAGGGACGCTCGGTGCTTGTCACCGCCGCGGCCGGCGCCGGCATCGGCTTTGCGGCAGCCCGGCGGGCCGCCGAGGAGGGGTGCCGCGCGCTGATGATCTCCGACGTGCACGAGCGACGCCTGGGCGAAGCGGTGACGGCCTTGCAGCGAGAGACCGGTCTGCAGGCCGTCTATGGGCAGCTGTGTGATGTCAGCCGCCAGGACCAGGTGGATGGCCTCGTGACGGCGGCCGAAACCTTGCTGGGTGGGGTCGACGTGCTGATCAACAACGCGGGCCTGGGCACCAGCCGGCGCGTCATCGACATGACCGACGACGAGTGGCACCGGGTCATCGATGTCACGCTGACGGGCACCTTCCGCATGACCCGTGCGGCCTTGCGGGTGATGCGGCCACGCGGCCGGGGGGTGATCATCAACAACGCGTCGGTGCTGGGCTGGCGGGCCCAGACCGAGCAGGCGCACTACGCCGCGGCCAAGGCGGGTGTGATGGCGCTCACGCGCTGCGCTGCGCTGGAGGCGGCCGACGACGGCATCCGCATCAACGCCGTGGCGCCGTCCATCGCCATCCACGCCTTCCTGAAGAAGTCGGCCTCCGAGGAGCTGCTCGACGCCCTGGCCGCCAAGGAGGCCTTTGGCCGTGGCGCCGAGCCCTGGGAGGTGGCCAACGTGATGGTCTTCCTGGCCAGCGACTACTCCAGCTACATGACCGGCGAGGTGGTCTCGGTGAGCTCGCAGCGCGCATGACAGACCGTACCCTCTTCGACTCCGCTGCGGCGGTTCTTGGCGCTGTCGGTCAGGACCTGGGCGCCACCGACTGGCTGACCATGACCCAGGACCGCATCGACCAGTTCGCCGCCGCGACGGGTGACCATCAATGGATCCACGTCGACCCCGTGCGGGCCGCTGCCGGCCCCTTCGGCGCCTGTGTGGCGCACGGCTACCTCACCCAGTCGCTGGCCAGCTTCTTCCTGCCGCAGTTGCTGCGGTATGAGCGGCTGTCGGTGGGCATCAACTATGGCTGCGACAAGGTCAGGTTTCCGGCCCCTGTCAAGGTTGGCGCGCGCATCCGCGGCCGCGGCCATGTGCTGGCGGCCGAGGCCATCCAGGGCGGCGGTGTGCAGGTCACCATCCGGGTGACGGTGGAGATCGACGGCGCCGAACGCCCCGGCTGTGTGGTGGACACCATCAGCCGACTCTTCTTTGCGTGAACCCTTGCCCAGGAGCTGCCCATGAGCCTGCACGAAGCCGTCATCGTCTCCACCGCCCGCACACCCATCGGGCGCGCCTACCGCGGCGCCTTCAACGACACCGAGGCCCCGGTGCTCGGCGGACATGTCATTCGCGCGGCGCTGGCGCGCGCGGGTGTCGATGGCCACGAGGTGGAGGACGTGGTGCTGGGCATTGCCGCCCAACAGGGCAACCAGGGCTACAACCTCGGGCGCCTGTGCGCCTACACCGCGGGACTGCCGCTGGCCGTTGGCGGAATGACGATCGACCGCATGTGTGCCTCTGGCCTGATGGCCATCGCCAGCGCGGCCAAGAGCATCATGACCGGTGAGCACCGCGTGGCGGTGGCCGGCGGGCTGGAGTCCATCTCGCTCACCCAGAATGCCCACAAGAACAGCTACCGTGCGCAGTCCGTGTCGGTGCTGCAAGCGGTCCCCTCGGCCTATGTGCCCATGATCGAAACCGCCGAGATCGTGGCCCAGCGCTACGGCATCGCGCGCGCTGCGCAGGATGCGTATGCACTGCGCAGCCAGCAGCGGGTGGCGGCGGCGCAGCAGGCGGGTGTCTTCGACGAGGAGATCGTGCCGCTCGCCAGCCGGAAGGCCTTGTTCGACAAGGAGGGCCAGCCGGCCGGCCACGAAGACGTGACGTTGCAGCGCGACGAAGGCAACCGGGCCGACACCACGCTGGAGAGCCTGTCAGCGCTCAGGCCGGTCTGGAAGAATGGCCAGTGGGTTCCCGTGGGCCAATGCATCACCGCCGGCAACGCCTCGCAGTTGTCCGATGGCGCCAGCGCATCGGTCCTGATGAGCAGGGCGGAAGCGCAGCGGCGCGGCCTGAGGCCGCTGGGGGCTTACCGCGGCCTGGCCGTCGCCGGTTGCGCGCCCGACGAGATGGGCATCGGCCCGGTCTTTGCGGTGCCCCGGCTGCTTCAGAACACCGGCTTGACGATGCAGGACATCGGGTTGTGGGAAATCAATGAGGCCTTTGCCTGCCAGGTGCTCTACTGCCGTGACCGGTTGGGCATCCCGGATGACCGGCTGAACGTCAACGGCGGCGCCATTGCCATCGGCCATCCGTTTGGCATGTCCGGTGCGCGCCTGGTCGGGCATGCGCTGCTCGAGGGCCGTCGGCGCGGGGTCAGGTTTGTGGTGGTGAGCATGTGCGTCGGCGGCGGCATGGGTGCCGCCGGTCTGTTCGAGGTGCTCTGAGTCCGGCGATCAGGCGCAGGCCTGGTCGTCCCGCAGGCGGGCGATGGCCTCGGCGTCCAGGCCCAGCTCCGACAGCACCTCGTCGGTGTGTTCGCCGATGCGGGCCCCGGCCGCCGGCGCGCGTGCCGGCGTGGCCGACAGCCGGGGCGCAGGCGCGGGCTGTCGGTGGCCGTCCACCTCCACAAAGAGCCCCCGGGCCAGGTTGTGTGGGTGGACTGCAGCTTCGTCGAAGTTGAGGACCGGCGCAAAGCAGGCATCGGTGCCCTCCAACTCGGCACACCATGCGTCGCGTGTGCGCGTCTTGATGCGCTCAGCCACGCGCCGCCGCAGGGCGGGCCAGTCCTGGGTGCGGTACTGGCGCTGGGCATCGACGTCGGTCAGGCCCAGCCGGTGCAGCATCTCGGCATAGAACGCTGGCTCGATCGCGCCGAGGGAGACAAACTTGCCGTCGGCGCACTCGAAGGCGTCATAGAACGGTGACCGGTGGAGGAAGAAGTTGTGGGCAGGGTCGTCCGACCAGTAGCGGATGGCCCGCATCTGTGACACCAAGGCGCCCATCGTGGCCACACCGTCCACGATGGCGGCGTCGACCACCTGGCCGCGGCCGGTCTGCCGCGCAGCATGCAGTGCACACAGGAGGCCAAACAGCAGGAACATCGCGCCCCCGCCCATGTCGCCCACCAGCGTGGCCGGCAGCACCGGCGCCTGTCCCTCGCGGCGGGTGGTGTCCAGCGCCCCGGTGAGCGCGACGTAGTTGATGTCGTGTCCAGCCGCCTGCGCCAGCGGTCCGGCCTGGCCCCAGCCGGTCATGCGTCCGTAGACCATCCTTGGCTGACGGGCCAGCACCGCCTCAGGCCCGAAACCCAGCCGCTCCATGACCCCGGGCCTGAAACCCTCGATCAGCGCGTCGGAACGCTCCAGCAGTTGCCACACAACCTCGCGTCCGGCGCTGTGCTTGAGGTTCAGGGCCAGCGACCGCTTGCCCCGCTGCAGGGGCATCCGAGGGCTGCCGCTGCGCACGTCGCTGGCGCGGTCGACGACGATCACGTCAGCGCCCATGTCGGCCAGGAGCATCCCGGCAAAGGGCCCGGGCCCGATGCCGGCAAACTCGACGACCCGCAGGCCTTGAAGCGGACCGTTCGAGGGGGACTGGTTGCAGGGTGGCGAGTTCATGGCCAGGCAGCTCCGGTGGTTCACCCGCATCCTGCGCCAAGCCGCCGTCGTTGACGCCGTCCGTTTGGTCGATGTCCTGTCGCGCGCGCCGGCGCATGCTCACGGCATCCAAAGCCATTGCGGACAGAGACCATGAGCTTTCGACTGGACGGGCGTGTTGCACTGGTGACCGGCGCGGGCCGGGGCATGGGGCTGGGTGTGGCGCGCATGCTGGCCCGACAAGGGGCCCGCGTGGTGGTCAACGACTTGTACGCCGAGCGTGCCGATGCCGCTGTGGCGGCGTTGAGTGCCGAAGGGCTGAGCGCCGGCGCATCGCCCGGCGACATCACCCGAGCCGATGTGCGGGAAACCGTGGTTGGCAGGGCTGTTGCGGCCTATGGCCCCATCGACATCCTGGTCAACAACGCGGGCGTGCCGCCCGGCATGGAACACCAGCTGAGGCCGTTCAAGGAACTGTCCGATGACGACTTCGAGCAGCAACTGGACCTGAACCTGCGGGCCGTCATCGGGCTCACCCGGCTCACGGTGGGGCCGATGACGGAACGAGGCTGGGGCCGCATCGTCATCATCAGTTCCGAGTCCTGGCGTGCCGGCCTGAAGTTCGGTCTGAGCAACTACGCGGCAGCCAAGGCGGCCAGCCTGGGCTTCATGCGCCACCTGGCCCATGAGGTTGGGCGTCAGGGGGTGACCGTCAATGCCTTGTCGCTGGGCACCATGAACAACTTCGGCTATGAGGAGATCGGCCGCAGTTCGACGGCGGTGGGTCGTTGCGGGACACCCGACGACGTGGGCGCGGCGGTGGCCTGGCTGGCCTCGGCCGAGGCTGGCTGGTACACCGGGCAGACCATGGCCCTCAACGGCGGCGCCATCACGGCGTGAACGGGCAACTGCACCCGCCGTCGGGCGTCAGGTTCGTGTCTGTGCGCGCAGCATCTGCTGTGCGCCCTGGTTGAAGAAGGCCGAGCCAGCCAGGTTCTGGCCACCGTCACACACGAGGACGCAGCCCGTGATGTAGCTGGCCAGTGGCGATGCCAGGAAGACCGCGGCCTGGCCGATGTCATCCACCGTCCCCATGCGCTGCAGCGGAATGCCTCCGACAAACTGTGCCTGCTGGCCGGGGTCTGACAGGCGCTTCATGCCCTCCGTGCCGTCGATCGGGCCCGGCACGATCGAGTTGGCCCGGATGCCGTGGCTGCCCCACTCCAGCGCCAGGTTTTTCATCAGCATGTCGATGCCGGCCTTGGCCGCGCCGACATGAGCCTGAAAGGCGTGTGGCATGTAGGCCATGCCGGCAGAAATGAACAGGATGCTGCCTTGTGTGCGGCGCAGCTGATCGTAGGCCGCTCGGGCAGCGTTGAAGCTGCCCAGCAGGTCAATGTCGACCACGGTCTTGAAGGCATTGGCGGACAACTGCTCGGCAGGCGCCAGGAAGTTGCCGGCCGCACCGCACACCAGGACGTCCACATCGCCGAGCTCCTCGCGGCATCGCGACAGGGCCGCCTGCAGGGCCGCCATGTCGCGCACGTCAGCGGCCACCGGGCAGACCCGCGCCCCCAGGGCGCGCAGTTCCTCCGCCGCCGCGTCCAGCCGCGCCTGGGTGCGGCCACAGATGGCCACCTGTGCACCCAGCGCCGCAAAGTGCTTGGCCACACCCAGGTTGATGCCGCTTCCGCCGCCGGTGACAAACACCGTCTTGGTGGCGAAGAGATCGGGTGGCAGGAGGCGTTGGATGAGCATCACAGGGCTCCGGTTGAGGCTAAGCGCCCTTGCCGACAGCATGGATGTGCAGACGGCGTGCGACGCCGGCTGCAAGGCATGACGCCTGCACGGCAGCGGGGGTATTCCGAGGATGGCTGCAGACGCTGCCTCGCTACACTGGTTTGGCCATGAGCGTACTGTCTGCCCCTGCACGATACACCGCGGTTCGCGGTGGCGACCTGACGCTCGACCAGTTTGGCGGGCTGCTCGAAGCCATCTATGAATCGGCGCTGTCACCGGCCCATTGGGTGCACTGCCTGGAGCTGATCCGCGCGCAGTTCGCGGGCAATTACGTGTCGCTGATCGTCCGCCACGGGACGGGAGACGATCTGGGCCTGATCGTCTCGGCTTCTGGCGGCCAGCACATCGTCAACCCGGGCAACCCGTACCTCGAGATGTCGCCGTTCACGGGGCTCGTCCCGGACAAGCTGGTCACGCTGGGCGACCTGTTGTCGGAAACCGATTGGCGCGCCTCGCAGTACTACCGCGACTGGTGTGCGCCGCGCGGCGTCTTTCACGTGATGGCCGTCGACATCGGTACCCGTGACGGTGGCATCTATGGCTTTCGCATCACGCGCCCCGAAGGCAGCGCAGACTTCTCGCCGGCCGAACAGGCGCTGTGCAAGCGGCTGCTGCCCCACCTCAAGCGTGCACTCAACCTTCACCTGGCCGTCAACCAGGACCGCAAGGTCAACACCCTGTACAGCCAGGCCATGGCGCACCTGATGGTCGGCGTGATCGTTCTGGACGAGCGTGGCGAGGTGATGGAATGCAACCCGATGGCGCGGGCCATCGTCGACCTGAACGACGGGCTGCGCATCGTGGGCAACCAGGTCGAAGCCACCTACGCCAACGACAACCGCAAGCTGCAGCAGATGATCCGCGGTGCACTGGCACCGCGCGCCACGACGCAGGTCTCGATGGTGGAGGCGATGGCGGCCAGCCGGCCATCTGGCAAGGTCAGCTGGGGGCTGGTCGTGCAGTCCATGGAGCCCGACCAGTGGACCGAAGGCAAGCATCGCCCCAGCGTGGCCGTCTTTGTGCGCGACGCCGAAGGCAAGGCCCATCCGCCGGTGAAACTGGCCCAGCAACTGTTCCAGCTCACACCCGCTGAAACCTCGTTGGCCATCCAGCTGGCCAACGGCTTGTCGCTGGAAGAGGCAGCAGAGGCGCTGAACATCCGGCGCAACACCGCCAGGGCCCATCTGCGTTCCATCTTCTCCAAGACGGGTGTGCGCCGGCAGACCGAATTGGTCCGCATCTTTCTGAACAGTGTGGCCTGGTTGGGTTCCAGTGAGTGACCCACTCCCACTCAGCGGTCATCGAGCGGCAGGCTACCTGGTTGGGATGCGGGTGGCCAACGTCCAGCCGCCAGCCGCGCCTGAAACCAGCGGTGCATGGCCACATCCTCCACCGCGTACTCACCCCGCGCTGATTTCCACACCATCGCCGGCGTGCGCTGCCTGAGGGACTCCAGTGCCTTCTGCGCCTGGGGAACGCTCACCGGGCGGCCCAGCTTCTCGCGATAGAACCGCAGCGCCTCCGCGTCATAGGGCCTGAACCGCGGCCCCTGGTCCAGCATGCGCCACAGCACGGTCTGCTCAGTCGGCTTGAGGCCCCGGTAGTCGGACTCCATCTGCGCCTCGTCCTGGGCCTGCTGATCTCGGGCCGCCTGTTGCAGCGCGCGCTCGAAGCGCCCGGCGTGGCCGGACAGCGGGCTGAGGACGGCGCCCATGGCCGCCATGAAAAACTGCGGCCGGTGGCCAAAGACGGTAAACGCTTCCTGCAACGCGGCACGGTCCACCGGTACCAGGTCGGGTCGCTGGGCCTCCACCAGTGCGGCCACATGGGCGATGAAGTCGGTGTCCAGCGGTGGCAGCGCCTGGATCTGCGAACCGTAGAACGGGGCCGCGGCACTCACCACCAGCCGCAAGAGCTTGTCGCGGTCGGAGCCGGACATCACCAGCATCAGGTTCACGACACCCGGCCGATTCATCTGGTCGCGGGCCGACTTCAGCGCCGTCATCGCCGCCTCGCCGGCATCGCTGGTCAGCGCGTGCTGGGCCTCGTCAATGATCAATGCCACGGGGCGACCCGCCGCCTGTTGCAGGCTGCGCAGGGCATCCACCAGGGTCAGGCCGTTGATCTGGCCGATCGTGCTGGTGTCGATGTCCAGCGTCCCCGCCACTTTCACGGCTTTCAGGCCAGCCTTCTTGGCGGTGCGCGCGACCAGTCCCAGGTGGGCTTGCAAGGCGTGGCCGATGGCCTCGGCAATCAGCGCGCCGGGGTCGCGGCGAATGTCGGCCCACAGGTCCACATACACCACCTCGACGCCGGCCAGCCGCAGGGCGGGCGTGAGGTCACCCTGCAGGAACGTGCTCTTGCCGGTGCGGCGCGGCGCGGCCAAGAACAGGCCGTTGTGCGCATCACCCAGCAGCGCGTTCCCCTGAAGGGCCTGCACCAGCTGCTGCGCCAGTGCGGTGCGGCGGTACGCGATCATGCCATTACCTTTTGCTATCCGAAAACGGATAGTTTATCTTCGGAACGATAGTGATGGATAGTTGATCATGCTGGTGCCACGTGCACTTGGTTGCGCCCGGCCGACTTCGCGCCGTGCATCAAGTTGTCTGCGCGTGCCAATGCCGATTCAAAGGCCTCGTCCAGCGCCACCACCGGGAGATCGCTCTCGGCGCTGGCCCCGGCCAGCACCAGCCAGGCCGCGCCTGGAGGTTGCGCGCGCCGGCCCGTTCAGCCCACTGCAGGCTGGTGCGTGCCCATTCGATGGCAGCGCCTGCCCGAGAGCTGTTGGCCATCAGCCGCGCCAGCAGCAAGGCGGCGTGGGCCGCGGTGTCATGGCTGCCCTGGTGGCTGGCCGCCTCCGCCAACAGCCGAGCGGCTGCCTCGCCGTCCTGAGAGCGCCCGGCATTGAGGAGATCGCGGCACCGCTGAAGCTCGGCGGCCAAGGTCTGGTCGGGCTGCGCCATGGCCGCAACCCCGGTGGGCGGTGGGTGAGTGTCCATGGTGAATCGGTGAAGGAGGCACCACTGTAGCGGTGCTCGCGGGCTGACCAGTTCCCCCTATCCGAGCGCAGGCAAAGTCTTGGTGGCCTGCAGCGCCGGGCGTCTCGGTCCCTCGTCAGGGCCCCGTCTCAAACGGATACCGCACGCCAATCTGCCGGCGCATCTCGTCGATCACCTCCAGCGTCGCCAGCGACTGGGCGTGTGTCATGCCAGGGCTTTCCAGGCAGCCCGCGCGGATGCAGCGCTGGGCCTCCTCGATCTGGTACTCAAAGCCGTTGTGCCGATGGGGGGCGTGCACCCGTTCATCCGGGCGGCCGCTGCGCACCAGGCGCACGTGTTCCGCGTGCCAGAAGCGCTGCTCGATGACGATGCTGCCTTCGGTGCCCAGCAGCCAGAACTCGTTGGGCGCCTCGCCGTCCAGCGCAGTGACAAACTGCGCGACCTCGCCCCCGGCGAAGCCCAGCTGCGCATGCACACGGTGGTCCACCCCGGTCGGGCCCCGTTCGCCGGCCACCTGCACGCTGAGCACCTGCGCCTCATGCACCTGCGCCTCATGCACCTGCGACACCGCCCACTGCGAGATGCTGATGCAGTAGATGCCGATGTCCAGCAGGGCACCGCCGGCCAGGGCCGGCGCAAAGAGCCGGCTGCCTGCGTCAAAGGGCGGGTTGAAGCAGAAGCTGGAGTTCAGGCTGCGCAGCTGCCCGATGGCGCCGGCGTTCAGCCAGGCCTGTACCTGGGCCAGGCCGGGCAGGAAGCGTGTCCACAGGGCCTCCATCAGCAAACGCTGGTGTTGATGCGACAGGGCGATCAGCTCGCGGGCCTGTGCAGCCGTGGCCACCAGGGCCTTCTCGCACAGCACGTGCTTGCCGGCGCGCAG
>JAJTDE010000313.1 GCA_021298085.1 Rubrivivax sp. | reverse complement strand
GACCAGATCGGCCGCGCCTTTGCCGAGAAGATGTCGGCCACGCTGGGCCAGCCCATCGTCATCGAGAACAAGCCCGGTGCCAACGGCATGCTCGGGGCCGATCTCGTGGCCAAGGCCGCGCCGGATGGCTACACCATCCTGATCGGCACCAACAGCACCAATGCAGCGTTGAAGTTCCTGATGAAGCAGCTGCCCTACGACCAGGACAAGGCCTTCACGCCGGTGGGCTTTCTCGGTTCGGTGCCGCTGATGGTGGCGGTGAACAATGACGTGCCCGTCAAGAACCTGCGCGAGCTGGTGGCGCTGGCCAAGTCCAAGCCCGGGCAGGTGAGTTTTGCCTACGCCAGCACCTCGCAGCAGGTGTCGTCAGAGATGCTGGCGGCCATGGCGGGCATCAAGATGAACGCCATCCCCTACAAGGCCGGCCCCGCGGCCATGACTGACCTGATTGGCGGCCAGGTGAACATGTTCACGGCCGACTTTGGCGTGACCGTGCCGCAGCACAAGGCCGGCAAGATCCGTGGTCTGGCGGTGACGTCCACCAAGCGCGCCGCGGCCGTGCCCGAGCTGCCCACCGTGAACGAGGCCCTGGGCCTGACCGACTACGAGCTCATCGCCTACTTTGCGGTGTTTGCCCCGGCCGGCACCCCGCCCGAGGCCATCACCCGGCTGAACGCCGCGATCAACGCCGCCGCCGGCGCCAAGGACTTGCAGGACAAGTTCGAGGCCATCGGCTTTTCCATCGACCCCGGCACACCCGACGCCCTGGCGCGCCGCAACGCCGCGGAAACGCTCAAGTGGGAAAAGGCCATCCGCGACGCGAAGATCGCGCCGCAGTGAGTCAGCCGCCGGCGGCCAGCCTTGGCGGCCGCCGCTCTTGCGGGGGGTGAGAAGTTACCGCCGTCCCCGTTGTCGGCACCGGCTGCAGCCATCGGCCACGCCGCTGGCACGGTGGCGTATGGGGCTGAACCCGGCCTCATCGGGGCTTCGTCGCCCCCCCGTTCCCAACATCGGGCCATCCAGTGACCCTGCCTCGTGGCAGGGCCATGGGTATGCGATTTCCGTCTTCCTTCCCAGGCATGGTGTTTGCCACGCGAGGCCTGGGCGACAAGATCAACGCCGTTGGCGGCAAGCACGATGTGCAGGCCGGTGTCGGACATGACGTCCTCTTTGGTGAAGGCGGCCACGCCGAGGGCGGCAGCGACACCGTGCAGTCAGCCGTCAGCCGTCAGCGGTGTGCTGGGTGAGCACCCGGAGTCCCTGGAGCGCCAGGCAACGGCGACCTGCTCAACATCAGCAGCACCAGCCTGGAGACCAGCCGTGTGACCAACGCCGATGGCTCGGTGCGGGTGTCGTATGGCCTGTACGGGACCGAGGACACCACGGTGCCGCCGGTGAGCCTTCTCGATGTGCTGTGGCGGGCAACGGGGACGCCGCCGCCGGGGCGTGAGGGCTGCGTTCCGTTGGCGGAAGAGCGCCGTCCTTTCAGGCCTGTTCCGCCCATGCCCCCCGGGCATCCTCTCCACAATAAGGCGATGACAGCCTCTGACCTGCAGTCGTTCAAAGAATCACTCATCGCCGCCATGCCCGCCTTGGCCGTCGAGTGTGTGACGCGCACCCGGGATGCGCTGCGCCACTCCTCCACGGACCTCGCGATGGCGCAGGACCGGGCGCAGGTCTTTCTGGTGGCCGAGACGCTGTTGAAGCATTCCCGGCATTTCGAGGCGTGCCTGACGAAGGAACTGCAGGCCCAGCTGGAGGGCACGGGCCGCCGCAGCGACGCCGAAAGCAAGCCGGCCGAGTGGCGTCTGGACGATGTGGGCCTGGTCGATGAGCACCAGGCCGAGACCGAGATCCTGCTGGCGCAGATCGTTCAGATGATCGACTTGCGGGCCGATTGGGAACTGCGCGAAATGGACGCCTACATGGCCACGCTGATGCAACTGCCCGATGGCGCGCCGCGTGAACACTTTCTGCAGCCGGCGCGCTTTGCTGCCGCGCTGTCGGCCAGCCTGTCCACGCTCGGCCTGGGGCCTGAGGAAAGGCGCCTGCTGTTGCGTCTGGCCGGTGTGGTGCTGGCAGACCTGCTGAAGAACCTCTATGCCAATGCCTGCGCCAGCCTGCAGCGCGCGGGCGTGAAGCCCCAGCCCTACCGGGCCAAGGTCCAGCGCGTGCAGCCGACTGAGACTGCCGCTGCGCCGGCCCCCGCCGCTGCCGCATCGTTGCAGACCCTGCTGCACAAGTTTCCGCCGGCGGCGGCATTGACCGCCACCGTGCCGGGCGCGCCGCCCGCACCGGCGCCGCCAAGCGGCCTGAGCATCACCTTCAAGTCCATCGACCTCGAACCCCGGGACCCGAGCTTCCTGCGCCCGACCCAGCCCGCCACCGATGACCAGATCCAGGCCATGATGGCCGCCCTGTTCCAGCAACTGGATGCCGATGCGCAGGTGCCGCCAGGGGTGAGGGCCCTGATCAGCCAGCTGCAGCCCAGTCTGCAGAAGGCCGCTCGCAGCGACCCCTCGCTCCTGGCATCGACCCGGCACCCTGCCTGGCGCTTCATCAACGAGCTGGCACAGCATGCCAGCGGTTATGCCCAGACCGACGCGAAGATGCTGCAGCGGCTCATCGCCCACACCCAGCCGGTGGTCACGGAACTGAACCGCTCGGCGTCCCTTGGCAGGGGCGACTTCGACGCAGCCAGCCGCGGTCTGCAGCGCTTCGTGGAAGAACGCAGCCACCAGGAATGGCAACACCAGGCGGGCGCTCTGTCCAGCCTGCAAAGCGCCGACCACCGTCTGACGCTGGAGCCGGTGGTGCGCCA
>JAJTDE010000145.1 GCA_021298085.1 Rubrivivax sp. | reverse complement strand
ACTTCCACTGAAGGCAGACCCGGATCTGGCATCCGGCTTCACCCGCAGCCCGCTCAGGAACCGCCGGTCATGAACGGCGAATCTTGGCCGTGAGCGTCAGTACGACGCTCCGCCACGAAGCGCCCCTTCGCCCCGTGCGGCGCCGGCCAGCGGCTGTGCCGGATCAGCACACGGACCCTGATCACGCGGTAGCGCTGGATCCTGAATCGACGCCCTGTTGGACTCGCCCGGTGTGCAGCTCTCACCCTTGGGCCCGGACTGGCCGAGCTTCAGGCTACTCTGCCTCGACAAGCAGCTCAGCGACAACGATTTGCCCGATGCCTGGTTGTCGGCTGCCGTGACGCACCACGGTGAGCACCTCGTGAGCTTTGATCGAGGCTTCAGGATCCCAGTCGATGCGGGTCAACTGCAAACGACCGCCGCCGCCGTGCCCCGCCCAGTCACCCGGTTGCGTTGGCGGGCGCATTGCGCGGCAGCAGCACCGATCGCCACGTCAAGGCGATCGCCGCCACCATCATCAGGCCCAGCCCGACATAGCCCATCACCAGGCCGTGGAAGCCCAGCACCGGGATCAGCGCGCCTGCCGACAACAAGCCCAGGGGCAGGGTGTAGATGGCCAGCATGCGCACACCCATCACCCGCCCGCGAAACCGCTCGTCACTGCCGCGCATCAGCAAGATGGCCAGTCCCAGCATGCTCAGGCTCTGGCAGAAGCCTGCGGCCAGGTAGAGCGCCATCGCGCTGGACGCCGTGATGGGCAGTGCCAGGCCCAGCAGGCACAGGTACCAGGCAGCGCACGAGGCCAGCATCGTGCGTGCCGGGCGCAGTGCGGCGCCGTGGCTGCTCATCACCAGTGAGCCCAGCAACGCGCCGCTGGCATAGCTGGCCACCAGCCAGCCCAGGCCTTTCTGGTCCAGGCCGAAGACATCGCGCGCGATGTAGGGCATCAAGCCGCCGCTGAACGGAAAGGCGCACAGGTTGACCAGGGCAGCCACCGCCATCGCGGCACGCAGCGCAGGCGTGTGCCAGACATGCTGCAAGCCTTCGACCAGTTCGCGCCACGGTGACGACGGGCGGGCCGGCGCGGCAGCGGCCGTCGTCACGCCGGCAGGACCCGATCGCCACGTCAGCACCACACCGACGAGGTAGAGGGTGACGATGACGCCGTACGCACTGAGCATGCCAAGACTGGCCATGAAACCAGCCCCGGCCAAGGCGCCGCCGATGCGCGCCGAATCCCCCGTGGTGCGCGATATGCCCATTGCCGCGACCAGTTGTGAAGGCGGCACGACCGCCGTGACCAGCGCCGTGCGCAGCCCGATGTCCGAGGGCTTGATCAAGCCCACGAGGAAGGCCACCACCAACACGCCGGTCGGGCTCAGCTGGCCCGTGGCGGCCAGCAGCAGGATCACGCAGGCCAGCAGACCGTAGCTCATGCGCATGCCCGCCAGCACACGGCGCAGGCCCAGCCTGTCGCCCAGCGTGCCCAGCACGGGCGACAGCAGCGTGCCGACGTACATCAACGCGCCGAAGATCGTCAGCTGAAGCACCGAGCCCGACTCCACCAGCACGTACCAGCCCAGGATCAGTATCTCCATCTCCAGCGCCCAGGCGGTGCAGAGGTCGGCATACCACTGCGTGCGAAAGGCGCGCGTGCGCAGCGGGGCCAGCAAGGTTCAGAACACCCGGTACCGAAGGTAGGCGGCCTGGGGGTCCTCGCCGGCACGGATGGCGCGCACCATGTCGCCCTCGGTGGCCATCTTGCGTTCAGCCGCCGCCACCACCGCCTCCACGTCGGCCGCACCGATCAGGATGACGCCGTCGCGGTCGGCCAGCACGTGGTCGTCCGGCAGGACCTGCAGGCCGCCAATGGCCACCGGCTGTTCGAAGGCTTCGGCGCGCCAGGCGCAGACGATGTCGATGGGCGTGGCGTAGCGCGCGAAGACGGGGAATCCCAGGTCGGCCACGGCCTGGATGTCGCGGCAGCCGCCGTCGACGATGTAGCCGCGCACGCCCTTGAGCTTCAGCGCCTCGGCCGACAAGCCGCCGAACAGCGCGCGCGTGTCGTCCTGCGGCTGGCACACCACCACATGTCCGGCCGGCGCGCGCGACAGCAGGCCAGCCCACTCGTACAGCGAGGTGTGCTTGTCCATCGTCGGATCCGGCCGCCCGCGGACGGTGAACACCGGGCCGGCGGTCTTCATCGTGGGCTCCAGTCCGACGATGGTTCGCGGCAGCACGCGCAAAGGCAGGCCCAGGTCCTTCATCACGTCGTGCACCACGGAGCTGTGGCAAGCGTGCAGGCGGTCGGCAAGGGTCATGGGGTTTACCTCCGGGGATTCAGGCTCCTGCGCTGTATCACGCCAGGAAGCGGTGCTGGATGCTCGGCCAGTCATGACCCGCCGTCAAGCCGGCCAGTAACGCGCCCGGACCTGCTGCTTGTAGAGCTTGCCGGTGGGCTGACGGGGCAGGGCGGCGTCGAAGTCGACGCTGCGGGGGCTCTTGAAGGCCGCCATGTGCTGTCGGCAGTAGGCCAGCAGTTCGGCTTCCATCGCCGGCCCGGCATCACGAGGGTCCAGCAACTGCACGACGGCCTTCACTTCTTCGCCCAGGTCTTCGCTGGGCACGCCGATCACCGCCACGTCTGCCACCTTGGGGTGACCGATCAGTACATTCTCGGCCTCCTGCGGGTAGATGTTCACGCCACCGGAGATGATCATGAAGGCGCGTCGGTCGACCAGGTAGAGGTAGCCTTTGTCGTCCAGCTTGCCAACGTCGCCCAGGGTTGACCAGCCTTGGGCATTGCGGCTTTGCGCCGTGCGCACAGGGTCGTTGTGGTATTCGAACTCGGGGCCGTCAGAGAAATAGACCAAGCCGGCTTCACCGGCTGGCAACTCCTGACCCGTTTCGTCGCAGATGTGCAGCACGCCTTGCGATGCCCGGCCCACCGAACCCGGGTGCTGCAGCCATTCCTGCGGCGTGATGTTGCAAAAGCCGTTGTTCTCGGTGCCCGCGTAGTACTCGTGGACGATGGGGCCCCACCAATCGAGCATCCGCTGCTTCACGTCCACGGGGCACGGGGCCGCCGCGTGCACGGCCACCTGCAACGACGAGACATCGTGGCGCATCCGGGTTTCAGCTGGCAGCTTCAGCATGCGCACGAACATCGTCGGCACCCACTGGCTGTGTGTGATGCGGTATCGCTCGATGTTGAGCAAGGCGCGCTCGGCATCAAAGCTCTCCATGACAAACACGGCGCCCCCGAGCTTGATGACGGTCATGCAATGGCGCAGCGGTGCGGCGTGGTACAGCGGCGCCGGCGAGAGATAACGTGCGTCGCGTCCGTAGCCGAACAGTGGCGCCAGCAGATTGACGAGCATCGTCCGGCCCCCCGCCGGGGTGGCCGGCAGCGGCCACTTGACGCCTTTGGGGCGTCCGGTCGTGCCCGACGAATACAGCATGTCCAGACCCTGCGAGGGGTCTGCGATCGGCGATGACGGCGCAGCGTCCACCGTGGCGTCCCAACTCTCGAAGCCAGGCAACGGACTGCCGACCATGAAGCACCGCAGGCCCGCCGGCAGGAGCGGCTGCAACTGCAGGACCAGCTCATCGAGACCCGAAGAGACGACCAGCACCTGTGCGGCGCAGTCGCGCACGATGTAGGCCACCTCGTCAGCCAGCAGCCGGGTGTTGATGGTGGTGTAGTAGACGCCGGCGCGGTCGGCGCCAAAGCAGGCCTCGAGGAAGCGGCGCTGGTTCTTCATCAGGAAGGCCACATGCGCGCCGCGCGTGACGCCGCAGCGCCTGAGCACCTGGGCGACTTGATTCGCCCGTGCATCGAGCTGGCCAAAACTGACCGACTCGCCGCTCCCGCACATCTGGAAGGCCAGGCGTTCGGCATCACCGCTGACGGGTTCGATCGGAAAGAGCAGGGTCATGGTCTGCGAGCGTGAGCGAAAGAAGGCTTCGTGCGTGTGTGCTTCAGTGTTTCAGTGCGCGAGGCACACCTTGCCGAACTGCACACCACTTTGCAGGTAAGCCATGGCTTCCTTCAGCTCCTCGAAGGCGAATACGCGGTCCACCACCGGTCTTAGCCGGTGTTGCGCGATGGCGCGCAACATGGCCTCGAAGCCGTCGCGGTGGCCCACGGTCACACCTTGCAGGCGCACTTGCCGGGTGATGATCAGGCCCAGCGAGGTGGCCATCGCGCTGCCCGACAGGATGCCAATCATGGCCACCGTACCGCCGGGTCGGATGCAGCGCAGCGACTGCGGCAGCGTTTTTTCCCCGCCGAGTTCCAGAATCAGGTCGTAGCCGCGGCCACCCGTCACGTCACGCGTGGCCTTGGCCCACTCCGGCGTGATGCGGTAATTGATGGCAGCGTCAGCCCCCATCTGCGTCACACGTTCGATCCGTTCGTCAGACGACGAGATCACCGTGACATGCGCCCCCAGCATCTTGGCGAAGGCGACCGCAAACAGGGCCACACCGCCGCAGCCTTGCACCAGCACGCGGTCGCCGGGCTGGGTGTTGGAACAGGTGACCAGCGCGCTCCAGGCCGTGAGCGCGGCGCAGGGCAATGTCGCGGCTTCCACGTCGCTCAGGTGCTCCGGTACCTTGCACACACCCTCCTCTGACAGGCACATGTACTCGGTCATGGTGCCGTCGATGGGGCCGCCAAGCGACTGCGTCAGGCGCTCCAGATCGGGCTCACCGCTGACCCAGCGCTGGAAGTAGGTCGGGCAGACGCGGTCGCCCACGGCCACGCGCCGCACACCCGGGCCCACCTCGGTGACCACGCCCACGCCGTCGGACACCGGAATCAAGGGCAAGGTGCCGGTGTGGCTGCCGTAGCCCCGGTTGGGCACCACCAGGTCGCGGTAGTTCAGCGAGGACGCCTTCATCTGCACGACCACCTGTCCCGGCCCTGCCTGGGGTTCGGGCCGCGTGGACAAGCGCAGGTGGTCCATGCCCCACTCACCTTCGATCTGGAATACGCGCATCGCTGCCTCGCTGGAGGGTTGTTCGCTGGGTTATTCGGCGCTGCGCAGCCCTCTGGCCACCCGGTCCAGCAGCATCTCGGTCGAGCCATCGGTCAGCGTGGCCACCTGTGCCGCCGCCAGGTGCCGCAAGAAGGGATGCTGCCCGAGCAAGCCTTCGGCGCCCATGGCGTGCATCAGCGCCGCAATGTGCCGGCCGGCCATTCGGGTGGCAAACACCTTGGCCTGGGCTGCGGCGGTCTGGGCATCGCCGCCGGCGTCAATGACGTTGGCAGCGGCATCGACCATCAAGCGTGCGGCCTCGAGGTCGATGGCCGCGTCGGCCAGGCTCCAGCGCCAACCTTGGTGCTCGTGCAGCGGCTTGCCAAAGGTATGCCGCTGCGCCCCATAGGCGCTGGCCACGCGCAAGCACTCGCGCACCATGCCGCAGCACATGGCGGCGACATAGGTGCGCGCGCCGTTGATGGAGCCCAGCGCGGCCTTGAAGGCCTTCCCTGGTGGGTGCAGCAACTCATCTGCCTGGGCCCGGTAGCCCTGCAGCTCAAAGCCACCGGCACCGATGCCCGGTGCTGCGGCGGTGTCCGCGCGCGCCTGCCGCACAAAGCCGCTGCGGCGGCCGTCGACGACGAAGGCGGCAATGCCCCGAGCCCCGCTGCCCGGCTCGGTCTGCGCGTAGACCACGATCACATCGGCATGTGTTGCGTTGACGATCCAGGCCTTGCCGCCGTCCAGCTGCCATTCGTCGCCAACGTGGCGCGCCACCGTGGTGATGGCTGAAAAGTCCGAGCCGGCGCCGGGTTCGGTCAGCGCGGTGCAACCAACGCGTTCACCGCAGAGCAGTGCCGGCACATAGCGGCGCGCCACATCGGATGTGGCCGAGTTCGCCAGATGGTGTGCGACGTTATGGGTGTTGACCACCGACATCGCCAGCCCGAAATCCGCGCCCGCCAGAATCTCGGCCACCTGCCGCTTGCAGTGGAAGGACAGACCCAGACCACCGTGCGCCACCGGCACCTGAATCCCTAACAGGCCGGCCGCCCCGAATGCGGGAAGCACCGCACAGCTGTCGGCTTGGCCGCCATCCCAGGCGCGCACCCGGGGCATCACCTGCGAGGCCAGGATGTCCCGTGCCGATTCGACGATGCGGTCTTCAGCCGCGGTCAGCCGACTCATCGTGATGTGCGCGTCAAGCGCGCCACCACGGCGCGAAAGCCTTGCGTGACCAGCGGCACCAGCCCGCGTGGCATGAAGATCGTGGCAACGACGAGGATGAAGCCATACACGACCAGCCGGTACTCATCGGCGATGCGCAGGTACTCGGGCAGGAACACGACCGCGAAGGCGCCGACCACGGGCCCGAACAGTGTGCCGCTGCCGCCCAGGATGACGGCCAATATGGCGTTCAAGGACTGGTCGACACCGAAGGCATCGGGATTGATGAAGCCGATGAAGTGGGCATACAGCGCACCGGCCATGCCGGCCAGGCTCGCGCTCAGCACAAAGGCAAAGAGCTTGTAGCGCCACGCCTGCACGCCGGCTGCCTCGATCAAGGCCTCGTTCTGGCGTATGGCCAGCAGCACGCGCCCGACCCTGGAGTGCAGGACAAGCGCGCACAGACCCGTTGCCAGCACCGCGGCAAGCAGCACCAGGTAGTAGTAGCCCGCGCGGGTGCCGAAGTCCCAGACCAGGCCGCCAATGGCGATGTTTGCGGGCCGCTTCACGTCGGGGATGCCCGCTTCGCCGCCCGTCAGTGCGATCCAGGTCACCAGCACGATGTGGATGACCATGTTGTAGGCGAGCGTGACGATCGCGAAGTAATGCCCCTTGACACGCAGGCTGGGGTAGCCCGCCAGCAGGGCCAGCACGGCGGTCATGGCAGGGGCTGCCAGCATGGTGAGCCACACCGGAAAGCCCAGCTTCACACTCATCAAGGTGGAGCTGTAAGCGCCCAGGCCCATGAAGCCCGCCTGTGCAATCGAGACATAGCCCGTAAAGCCCTGGATCAGGTTCTGCCCCTGCGACAGCACGACCCAGATCAAGGCCAGGATGATCAGCTGCAGGAAGTAGGGCGTCTTGACGGCCAGCGGAAGCGCCAACGCGGCGAGCAGCAGCGCAACCAGGCCCAAGGTACGAACCGTGTTCGATCTCATCGTTTACCCAGCAGGCCTTCGGGCCTGAACAGCAGCACCACGATCATCACCAGGAAGGCAATGACGTCCTTGTAGGCCGAGGAGATGAATCCTGCCGCGAGCGATTCGCTGATGCCCAGCACCAGGCCACCGACGATGGCGCCGGGAATCGAGCCCAGCCCGCCCAGGATGAGCACCGCAAAGCCCTTGACGGCGAAGCCTTCACCCACGCCGGGCGAGATGGCCAGCAAGGCGCCGACCAAGGCACCGGCTGACGCGCCCAGAGCGGACGACACGGCGAACACGATGGCTGAGACGCGGTTGACATTGGCACCCATCAGCACGGCAGCCGGGCGGTTCTGCGCCACAGCACGAATCGCCTTGCCGGTCTTGGTGCGGCTGATCAACACGGCGACCACGCCGACCAGCGTGATCGCCGTCAGGATGACGGCCAGGCGCAGCTCAGCCACGGCCACACCGCCGATGTTGTAGACGTCCTTGTAGGGCGTCTGGATCACGACCTGGTCAGCGCCGAAGGAGAGCAGGTTCAAGCCCTCGACCATCATCGTCAAACCCAGGGCGATGATGAAGGCGTTGATGTGTGGCGCGTCGCGCACGGGCCGGTAGGCCAACCGCTCGATGAGCAAGCCGATCACTGCGCCCGCCACCATGGCCAGCGCCATGGCCGGGAAAAAGCCGATGCCCAGCGCCCCACCAAAGAAGAACGTGAGGTAGCCACCCGACATCGACACCGAGCCATGCGCGAAATGCGCGATGCCCAAGATGCCGAACACCACCGTCAAGCCTAGCGCAATCATGACGTAGACCGAGCCGATGGCCAGGCCGTTCAGCACTTGCTGCAGGATCTCGATCATGGGCGTGTGGTCCGTGGTGCGGCTGGAGCAGCGGTCGGTGGCGGCTGGGGTTCCAGGCGGCTGCGCCTACTTGCGCAGACTGCGCAGGAACTGCGAGTACGCCACGGGCTCAGACGGAAGGTCAGAGACGTAGGTCCACTTGCCCTTCTGCCATTGGAAAGCGCCGTTAGAGGTGTAGGCCTGCCCGTTGCCGTCGAACATGGTGCCGTTGACCGGCAGGTACTTCATGACGGCTTCCTTCGGAATCGTCACCTTACCCACCTGCGCCGCAACCTTCTTGGGGTCGTCGGGCGATCCGGCGCGCTCGATGGCCTGCTTCAGCACATAGACCTGGTCGTACGCGTAGGGCGAGCTGGGCGACGGTGGTGCACCGAACTGCTTGGTGTAGTTGGCCACATAGGTCTTGGCGTTGTCGGCCAGCGCTTCAACCGTGAGCTCGGTGGGGCGCAGATCCCACACGCCTTCCATCTGCTCGCTGGTGGCCACGCGCAGGAACTGTTCCTCACTGCCGCTGGTGAAACCGTAGCGCGGGATCTTCATGCCGAGTTCAACGGCCTGGCGATAGACGAAGGCAGCCGGTTCGATGTAGCCCAGCACCAGCAGCGCGTCGGGGTTGAGTGCCCGCACCTTGGTCAGCTGGGGCGTCATGTCGCGGTCTCTCAGGCCGAAGGTTTCCTTGGCCACGATCTTTCCGCCGCTCTTGGCGAACTCACGTTCGAAGGCTTCGAGATACTGCGCATAGAGGCTCACGTCGAGCGCACCAATCACAGCGATGTTCTTGGCGCCCCGCTTGCCGACGAAGGCACCCGCAGCGGCGCCCGTGAAGTCAGCCGGCGGCCGTGTGCGGAACAGGTTGGTCAGGCCACGGGCAGTAATGGAGCGCTCGGCCGCGTTGCCGACCAGCATGAGCGCGTTTTCTTTCTCAATGAATGATGCCACCGCGCCGGTCGGGCCTGAGCAGCAAAAGCCGACGATGTACTTGACGTTGTCTCGGTCGATCAACTTGCGAACGCTGTTGGTGGCCTCGGTCGGGTTGGCCTTGTCGTCGCTGGTGATGACGCGCAGCTTGTAGGTGGTGCCACCGGCCTTGATGCCGCCGGCGGCGTTGATCTCGTCGGCCGCCATCTTCACCGAGTTGGCCTGCGGCAGTCCGTAGACAGCACCTGGGCCGGTGAGCGAGTCGTTGACGCCGAGCAGCAGCTCCTTGTCTTGCGCCATGGCGCCTGCAAAGGCCAGCGCGGCCGTGGCCGCGACCAAAGACTTCGAGTACCTGTTCATGTGTCTGTCTCCTGGTTGAAAGGTGTGGGATGCCACGCCATGGGAACTCTGAACCGATCACCCCGATCAGTAGCCGAGATAGGCTTTGCTGACCTCAGGGTGCGCTTGCAACTCTGCCCCTGTGCCTTGCAGCACGATCTCTCCAGCCTCGTAGACGTAAGCCCGGTCGGCCAAGCGCAAGGCCATGGAGGCGTTTTGCTCAACCAGCAACACGGTGACACCGGTTGCCTTGATGCGCGCCAGCGTCTGCTCGACTTCTGCCACGATCTTGGGCGCCAGCCCCAAGGATGGCTCGTCAAAGATGCACAGCTTGGGCTTGGACATCAGCGCGCGCGCGATGGCCAGCATTTCCTGCTCGCCACCGGACAGGGTGCCGGCGCTCTGGCGCGCGCGGGAGCGCAGCACGGGGAAAAGGTCCATCATGGCCTCGAGGTCGGCGGCCTGTTGGCGATCGCGCCGGATGTGCGCACCCATCTCGAGGTTTTCGCGCACCGACATGTCGGGGAATACCTGTCGGCCTTCCGGGCACATGGTGATGCCCAGGCGCACGATGGC
>JAJTDE010000312.1 GCA_021298085.1 Rubrivivax sp. | reverse complement strand
CCGGCTGATTCGAGGACATCGGCCAGATCGCCCAGCGAAACCAGACCAGCAAGGCCAGTGCCATGGTTTGCGGTGTCGTCGACGCCCCATGCTGGATTGACGGTGTGAAGGTCGGCGGTCGCCATGAAGGGCGACAGAAGCGGATGGCCCCGGTTGACGCCCGAGTCGAGCAGGCATACCCGAGGTGTTGAATCGTCTTCAGGCGGGGCTGTCAATCGTCCAAGGGCTTCCTCGGTCCATTGCTGCTGCTCCTCCGGCTCCATTCCGTCGAAGAAGGCGGCAGTCTCCTTGGCTCGGCGCAACTCGGCCACGCAGTTCAGCGTCATGACCGAAGTCGAGAACTGTTGTTCTGAGCCGAACATCAGCACGACGGTGCGTTCGGGGAAACTGATGTGATGCTCGCTGACTTGGCAGTCAGCCAGCGCAGCGAGCTTTCGAAAGTCCGCAAGCACTGCCTCACAGTCCCCACGCACCGGCAGCCATACCTCCCACCAGATGGCTTCGTTCGGGTCTTGCGGCAGCAGCGTCGGATCGTCTGTCCACAGGGCGCGGACCTCGGCGCGGCGGATCGCCGAGATCGTGTTCAACAGCGCATGATGATCGCGCGCCCGTCCACTGACGTTCTTGCGCTCTGCAAGATAGTCCTCGACATACTTCTCGAAGTGAGCCAGCTTACCGTCTGGGACGAAGACATTGGCGTAGGTCGTGTCGCCAACGACACTCACGCTCAGCACCTCGATCTTCTTCTGCGGGTCCTTGCCACCCTCGTAGCCCAGGCTCTCAAATGCAAGCGCCACGTCGGGTTGCCCAACGAACTGAACCTGCAGACCGAGCCCGCTTTCCAGCCCTTGCTCCTTCTGGGCGGCGACTGCCTGCTGAGCGATGGGCCGTAGAGCGAGAAGCTGAGCCCTGAGGGCGTTGCCGTGTTGGACGCGGTCGGGCACCGGAACAGCACGTGGCCTCCCGCGAGACGACGGCGCCGTGAACGCCTGTGCGGTTGATGTTTTCGCTAGAACGAGGTGCGGGCGTCTATCGAGTGGTTGATCCGGCATGGTTGGACGCGTGCTTGGCGTTTTGTGCCAACCGTTCACTGATCAGGCGGCGTTCCCCTAACGCTCGCCCCAGCTCGGCTGGTTGCACTTTCGTCTGGTCATTCAAGATGGCGTCCTTGATGGACGCATCGACCGCGCGACAGATTTCAGAGTGGCTCAGGCCCTCAGCTTGCCCCTGAAGCGCTTCCTGTCGAAAGGGCTTTGGCGCGAAGTGGCCGAGGCGGGATCGCATGAGATCCACCGCTTGAGCCGGCGACGGGAGGCGGTACTCAACTACATCGTCAAAGCGACGGAACAGCGCGTAGTCGAGAATTTCAGCGTGGTTGGTCGCCGCGATGATCAAACTGTTCGACATATCCTGCTCGATCATTTGCAGGAAACTGTTCAAGACACGGCGAATCTCGCCAACATCATTCGGTGCCCCGCGCTGCGTACCGATGGCATCAAACTCGTCAAAGAAATAGACGCCACGAACATCGGTAACAGCGTCGAAGACTTGTCGAAGCTTAGAAGCAGTTTCGCCCATGAATTTGGTGATGAGCGAATCCAGCCGGACCAAAAAAAGTGGGATACCCAACTCTCCAGCTAACGCTGCCGCGGTGAGGGTCTTGCCTGTACCTGGCGGGCCGACGAGCAGCAGCTTGCGGCGCGGCGCCAGGCCGTGCTCCTTGATACGGGCAAGCTGACGTTGCTCCTTGATGACGCGTTGGAGCTGAGCCTGCGCCACTTCGTCGAGCACCATGTCGCCCAACCGGCTGGCTGGGTGCGACACGGTCAACAGGTTGGCAAGTTCTCCCCGCGGCTTGGCTGCGCTGCTGATGGCGACCAGCTTTCCAGACGGGTCCTGGCCTACTCGGGCTTTGGCCGCGTCGATCATGTCGCGCAACTCTACGGCCAGTTTGCCATGCCCCAACTTTGCCTCGTGTGCGGCCACTTGCATGGCGACCGACAAGAACTGCCCATCATCGCGACTGATGTGCGACCTAATGAGTGCCTTGAGTTGGTCTGAGCTGGCCACGGGTAGGTCCGGATTCGGGTGCGAGACTGTCAAGAAGCATTGTGCACCTTGACGGCGAGATTCGATCACCCCTATGCCCACAGCCAGGGTCACACATTTGCTTAACGCTACCTAGCAAACGATAGACGCTGAAGGCGTCTGCGCCCCCCGTCAAGGCTGCCCACCGGGCACCTGCAGGGCTTGGCCTTGACGGCGACAAACCCCCTCACGCTCCAGTCAGGATTGACGGACGCCGCGCCGGCCAGCAACCCTGACGACAGAGGGCAACTCGCCCCCTTCCCGCTGGCGGGCAGGGCGGGGGAGAAAGGGGGATTGCTGAGCCCGCGCGCGCGCAGCTGGAATCTTGAACCCAGGCAAGACAAGGCAAGGACGCTAGCCAACGTGGCGCGGCCGGCCATCTCGCCCAACTCTGGACCACTATTGACGGAGCCAATCTTGGATCGGGCTATCGCTATCCCCTCTAGCCTGCGCGGTTTGCCTATGGGCTGGGTAAGCGCTCCAATGCTTTCGTTGCAGGCTGCCACCGACGCAGCCTGCTCATTCAGGGACACGGCAGAAGCAACACTGCATCCGCTCGCTTCGCCAGGTAACACGCACGTTTGACGCAGCACCGCCACTGGCACCTGCCGATCGTCGACCTCTGGGCGCGTCGCTGGTGACGAACGGCACCCACAACCACGTCATCGCCAACGACCTCGAATAGAACCACATAGCCAGTCGCGCCGAACGGGATCACCAGTTCGCGTGACCGCCCATTGCCGAGCTCTGCACGGCGGCAGGTATGGGGCGACCAGGACAAGAGACGCATGCCTTCACGGATGGCGTCGAGTGCCCGTTGCGGCAAAGTCCAGTCAGGCGTATCACTGGCCAGCGCTCGCTCGATCGCAAAGTCTTCGAGCCGTCGCAGATCGTCCACCGCTTCTTGCAGCAGCAATACGGTGTAGACCTTGGTCACAGCTTGGGGCGGCGCGTTGCCTCGTCCTTGGCGCTGTCAAGCCGCGCCTGCAGGTCAGCCATCACATCATCAACCT
>JAJTDE010000311.1 GCA_021298085.1 Rubrivivax sp. | reverse complement strand
CAACCAGGGACCCCTCAGCACCAGCCGCTCCTTCATTCTCGACACGGTGGCACCCCTGCAGACCGTCACGATCAGCGGCATCAGCGACAACGTCGGACGAATACAGGGAACGGTGAGTAATGGCGGCGACACGGATGACAATTCCCTCAGCCTAAGCGGCAGCCTCAGCAGCTCCCTCGCAACAAACGACAGCGTGCGCGTCTATGACGGCGTGACCTTTCTCGGCACATCCACTGTCACCGGAAACAGCTGGACCTTCATTGACAGCCGCATCCTCGTCCATGGCCAGGTGGTCAGTTACACGGCTCTCGTGGCCGATGCCACGGGCAATTTCGCTCCCGCTAGTACTCCTTACACCGCCATGGTGGACACGACGGTGCCGACGGTCACGGCGGTGGCGCTTACGGCGGCGAGCGGGGCCCAGAACAACCGACTCAACGCCGGCGATGGGGTGATCGTCAGCGTCAACCTGAGTGAGGTGGTCTTCGTCACCGGCACGCCCAGCCTCGGCCTCAACATCAACGGCAGCATCGTCCAGGCCGGATTCAGCGGCGGCAGTGGCACCAGTGTGCTCACCTTCTCCTACACCATCCAGCCCGGCCAGAACGATGCCGATGGCATCTCGATCGATGCCAGCAGTCTTCGTCTCAATGGCGGCAGCATTCGCGATCGGGCCGGTATCGATGCGAATCTCCTCCATGCGGCCATCGGCAGCAATCCCTCCTATCTCGTCGATTCGTCCGAGCCTGTTTTCACCTCGGGTGGCAGCGCTGCCGTGAACGAGAACGAACCGGCAGGCACCGTGGTGTATACGGCAACCTGCAGCGACAGCAGTGCCGTGACCTTCAGCCTCGCTGGGACGGATGCATCCGCGTTCGCCATCGACGCCGTCAGTGGCGCCCTGTCGATCAAGGCCAGCCCGGACTTCGAGACCCGAACCAGCTACAGCGTCAGCATCCTTGCCACCGACGCCGCTGGCAACACCGCCACCCAGGCGGTTGTGGTCAGCGTCACCGATGTGCCGGAAGGCCCCGTGGGAGCACTGACACTGCTGAGCAGCAATCCAGCCGATGATGCCACGCAATTTGAAATCAGCCAGGATCTGCGACTCGAATTTTCGGAGGCGGTGCAGGCGGGCAGCGGCTTGCTGAAGATCTATCGCGGTGATGGGGAGTTGGTGGAGAGCTTTGATCTGACCAACAGTCCGCGCATCCGTTTCAGCGGCTCAACCCTCTCGATTAATCCCACCTGGTGGTTGCAGAGCAGCACGCCGCACTACGTGCGCATCGATGAGGGGGCGATTCGTGATCTGGAAGGCAATGCTTTTGCCGGTATCCTCGACAACACGTCGCTCAGCTTCCAGACGGGGGTTGAGACCTCCAACAATGATGCGGAGGAATTCACGCTGGATGCGTTTGCGGGCACCAGCAGCGAAGCGATCGGCGACCATCGCATGCTGTTCATCCGCACCACCTATGCGGATCAACTCAATGCGCCCTGGGCGGAGTCGGTCTGGCTGGATGATATGGCGGCACTGGATTCATTCTGGGCTCGCAATTCCTACGGGAAAATGCATGTCTCCACCACCTTCACACCGCTGATCACGCTCGCGCAGACCACAGACTGGATGCGCAATCTCGACACCGGCGACGGCTATGCGGGCTTCGCTACGGATCGCGGCAACAACAATGCCGCGCCCTGGAACTTCGGCATCGCGACGGCACTGCAGCTCGGATACGTGCGCGCCAATTATCAGGGCATTGCCGTCGGCAACAATGACTGGACGCGCGGTGGCGCCTCTTGGGGTGGAGGCGACTTCATCTTCAACGGCTGGACGGGGCTTTCCCTGATCGCCCATGAGGGGGGGCATGAGATCGGCCTCGGTCATGCCAACTGGCTCGATGCCAGCGGCAGCGTCAGTGAATACGGCAACGACTTCGATGTGATGGGCAATGGTGGTGACAGCACCGCCCACTACGGTCTCTCCGCCAAGCTCAGCAAAGGCTGGCTGGCCGCCAACCGGGTGCTCACCAACCCTGCGAGCGGCATCTATCGCATCGATGCGCATGATCGGGGGGTGCAGCTCAACGATCACCTCTATGGATTCACGATCAGCGCCGGTGGCCAGACCTACACCTTCGAACACCGTGCGCTGACGCCCCAGGGTCGCATCAGCGATTCCCTCCTGATCGTGCGTCAGAGCGGCAATGCCCTGGTAGATGCCACGCCCGACACCGTCAACGTCAAGGTCGATGCCGGCATCGACATCGGCCGAACCTGGCACGTTCCCGGCAGCGACATCTTCGTGACCGTTCTGAGTCAGGGAGACGGCTTCCTCGACGTGGCCGTCCAGAACGGACCCTTCCCCGGCAACGTGGCCCCCAGCGCCAGCTTCACTGCCTCGGCCTCGCAGGTGATGGCGCACGACTCCGTCACCTTCACCGCCACCGCCAGCGATGCCAACGGGGATGGGCTGGTCTACTTCTGGTGGTTCAGCGATGGGGTGGTGGGCAGCGGTCCCATCTGCACCCGCAGCTTCACCCAGACGGCTGCGGCCACGGTGACCGCCAGGCTCACGGTCTCCGATCTGCGCGGCGGCAGCAGTGTGGTGGAGACAGGCATCGCGGTGGGCACGGCGGCCACCTCCATGCCGGTCACCGTGGGCACGCTCACGCCTTTCGCCAACAGCCGCCCCTTGCTCAGCCTCACCGCCGCCGATGCTTTTGCCCAGGAAGGCGGCAGCGATGGCGCCGTGGTGGTGATCAGCCGCCAGGGCACCGACCTGAGCGCCACGCTCGTGGTGAACCGGGCCTACGGGGGCACCGGCCTGGCCGATGTC
>JAJTDE010000144.1 GCA_021298085.1 Rubrivivax sp. | reverse complement strand
GACCCCGAACAGTTCTACAACCTGCGGCTGCAGCGTGGCTGGACGCTGGGCCTGGCGCAGGAACTGAAGGTGCTGCAGGCCGCCATCCGGCTGGCACACACTGCGCTGATGAAGCCCCTGGTACGCCACTGGGCGCACACCGAGCCTGACCTGGTCGTCTCGCTGGTGCCCAACTTCAACCGTGTGCTGTGCGAATCGGTGGCCATGGCACTGCCGGGGGTTCCGTATGTCACGGTGCTCACCGACATGGCCGACCACCCGCCCCACTTCTGGATCGAACCCGACCAGGACCAATGGCTGATCTGCGGGTCTGACCGAGCGGTGCAGCAGGCCCGGGCCGCGGGTTATGCCGACAGCCGCATCGCGCAGACGTCGGGCATGGTCATCAAGCCGTCGTTCTACGTGCCCGATGCCACCCCGCGTGAGGCCGCCCGAATGGCTCACGGGCTGCACCCGCAGGCGCCGACCGCGGTGGTGGTGTTTGGTGGGCAGGGCAGCCGCCAGATGCTGCGGGTGGCGCGCCTGCTGGACGGCGTGCAACTGGTGCTGCTGTGCGGGCACAACCACGCGCTGAAGGAACAGCTCTCGACGATGACCCGTTCGGCACCGCACGTGGCCCTGGGCTTTCTTGACCAGGTGGCCCCGCTGATGCGCCTGGGCGACTTTTTCATCGGCAAACCCGGGCCAGGGTGCCTGTCTGAGGCAGTGCGGCTGGGCCTGCCGGTGATCACCCTGCGCAATGCCTGGACGATGCCGCAGGAGCGCTACAACGCGCAGTGGGTGAAGGACAACGGGGTCGGCCTGGTGGTGCCGTCGCTGTCGGCCCTACCGGCAGCGGCGCAGGCGATGGTGGCGCAGCTCGGCGCGTTCCAGCGCGCAGCAAATGCCATCGACAACCGGGCCGTCTTCGAGGTGCCGGCCCTGCTGGCCCGCCTGCTCGAGGCGCCCCAGGAGCAGGCCTGGGCCGAGCCCGAAAAACTGAGTACATTGGCGGCATGAAACTCTTCCCGGTGCTGGCGCGCTCCGCGGCCCTGGCCTTGTCGGTGGCCAGTGTTGGCTGCATGGCGCTGAGTGAACTGGCCTATGACTCCAAGGTCGGCATGGACCGCCAGTCCTGCGCCAAGCTGCCGGACATGGCGGCTTACCGCCAGTGTCTGGAACAGGTCAGGGCGGTGGAAAAGCAGGCCGAGAAGGTGCGCTCGGGCGGTTAGCCCGAGCGGGCCATTCAGGTCCCGATCACGCCACCATCGTTCTTGCGGATCACCACCGTGGCGCTGCGGGGGCGCCCGTCAGGTCGCTGATCGGGCCAGTTGCTGAAGCGGCGGGGCTGTGCCGGGTCACTGCGTTCGCTGGGGCTTTCACCCGGGTGCTGGTTGTTGATGAACATCGTGCGGCCGTCGGGCGTGGCCGTGGCGCCCGTGACTTCGCAGCCCACCGGCCCGATGAGGAATCGGCGGATCTCGCCGCTGCGCGGGTCGGCCGCCAGCATGCAGTTGTTGCCCAGGTTCTTCAGGTCACCCTTGCCCATGGCACTGGTGGACATGTCGGTCTGGATCCACAGCACGCCACGGGCATCGGTCCACAGGCCGTCGGGGCAGGCAAAGGCGTCGCCGTTGACATTGCCCCTGGCGTCGACGCGTTCCAGCGCAGGGTCACCAGCCAGGACAAAGTGGTTCCACTCAAAACTCAAACCATCAAAATCACCGGCTTCCTTCCAGCGAATGATGTGGCCCATGGTGTTGTTGCTGCGCGGGTTGGCAGCGTCTGCCGCTGGCCGCTTGTCACCACCGCGGTTGCTGTTGTTGGTGAGGGTGCAGTAGACCCAGCCTTGCTTGTCCACATCGATCCACTCCGGCCGGTCCATCTTGGTGGCGCCCAGCGCATCACTGGCCTGGCGCGACTTGATCAGCACCTCACCCTGGTCTGCAAAGCCATTGGCGCCGGTCAGCGGGCCAACGCCGTGGGTCAGCGGCATCCACTGGCCCTTGCCGCTGGCATCAAAGCGGGCCACGTACAGGGTGCCGTTGTCCAGCAGGCTGGCATTGGCCTTGGCGCTGCCGGGTTGGATGCGGTCGCGGCTGACAAACTTGTAGATGTACTCGAAGCGGGCGTCCTCGCCCATGTAGACCACGGCGCGCTGGTCACGTGTGACGGCCACGGTGGCGCCTTCACGCGCGGCTCGCCCCATCGCTGTGCGCTTGACCGGGGTGCTGCTGGCGTCGTAGGGGTCGATCTCGACCACCCAGCCGAAGCGGTTGGGTTCCTGCGGGTGCTTGCCGGCGTCGAAGCGCTCATCGTGTTCATGCCAGCGGTAGCCCACCGGGTCACCCTTGCGCAGGCCCCAGCGGGCCTGGTGGGCGTCGGGTTGCTCGGGGCCCTTGAAGTAGAAGATGAAGTTCTCTTCGCAGGTGAGGTAGGTGCCCCAGGGCGTGATGCCGCTGCCGCAGTTGTTCAGCGTGCCCAGCACGCGGCGGCCGCTGGGGTCCGCGCTGGTCTTCATCAGGGCGTGGCCCGCGGCCGGCCCTGTCACGGTCATCGGCGTGTAGGCTGTGAAGCGCCGTGCCCAGGGGCTGGGCTTGACGATGCTCCAGCGGCCCTCTTTCTGTTCCACCTCGATCACCGACACGCCGTGCGCCGCCTGGGCCTTTTGCACCTTCTCGGCGCTCCAGGTCTTCATGCCGTCGGTGTGCAGCAGTCCGTCGTCAGCGTACTCGTGGTTCATCACCAGCAAGCCTGTGCGGCTGTCACCGCCCGTGATGGGGTGGCGGAAGAAGTGGATGCCGTCATGGTGCATGCCCAGCTGCGTTTCCTGGTGGGCGGCGCTGTTGCTGGCATCAAAGTGGAAGGCATGGTTCTCACCCGACAGGCCCACCGGTTCGCCCCAGGCGGCAATGACCTGGACGCTGTAGCCTTCAGGCACCACCACGGTGTCGGCGGTGCCGACCGCCGCGCTCTTGAAGCCCAGCAAAGGCCTTGCAGCAGCGTCGGGGGCACTGGCGCAGCCGGCCAAGGGCGCCAGCAGCCCGGTGGCGGCCAGGCTCAGGCCGCCGCGCAGCAGCGTGCGTCGCGAGGGATCCGATACCTGGTGGATGCTCAGGTTATTGGAGGTGTTGCTGTCCTCCATGCGGGAGAAGTCCTTGGCCATGGCGTCTTGCGTTGAGTGATTTGTTCATCGCCATGCTGTGCACGCTCTGTGACAGGCGTGTGAAACGGCTTCCAGCGCCAGGGGCTTCACCTGGTGTCGCTGGGGCGCCGTCCCCGGCGTTCAGCTGCGTTGCAGGAAGTGGCCGGCCATCGCCATGAAGTGCGCCTGTGGCGCCGTGGTCTGGCCGAGCTGCTTGCCGGTGTCGTCCCAGCGGCGCAGCATCACGGCGTCGTCGCAGAAGGGGTTCTGCGCAAAGGCGGCTGCTTCGGCAGGACCCATCGGACCGCCCTGGATCGCCAGCGTGCGCTGCGACAGCGGCGAGAGGCCGTGCACGTAGCTGGCGTCGACCGCACACAGGTAGCGTTTGGCGGCCACATGCAGCCGCACCGGCTCTGACACCTCGGGCCCGAACCAGCGGTGCAGGAACTTGGCCCCCAATGCCTCGTGGGCGTCATCACGGCCTTCGGCCACCGCCGCCGCGGCGTCCTGGTGCTGCAGGTGGCCGATGTCGTGCAGCCAGGCCGCCAAGACCAGCGACGGCCGGGCCTGGGCCTGCTCAGCCAGTGTGGCGCACTGCAGTGCATGGTCGGTCTGGGTGATGGCCTCGCCGTAGACCAGGTGGCCGCGGCGGTCAAACAGGGCCTGGATCTCGGCCAGGGCGGGGTGGGCGTGAGGGTGGGTGTCGTGCATCGCGCGATGTTGACCAAGACCTGTGACAGCCGGATGTCGCGCACGACAGGACGCGCCAGCCGATGTGTCACGGAGATTTCAACAAGGCTCACTAGAGTGGACGTGATGGTTCACACAGGTTCAAGCACACGCCCGGCACTGGCGGTGCGCTGCTGGGTGCTGCTCGCCGCGTTGGCCCTGGCCGGCTGTGCATCAGCCCCCGATTGGGCTGTTCACAGGGCCTTGACACGCGTGGCCGATGGTGTGGCCCAGGCCGGCACGCAGCCCGAGGAAGACCTCCAGCTGGCGCGCGATGCCGCCCCGGTGATGTTGATGGCGTCCGAGGCCTTGCTGCAGCGGGTGCCAGACCACCTGGCCTTGGCAGAAACCGTGGCGGGCGGCTTTACCCAATACAGCTTTGCCTTTGTGGCGTTTGAGGCCGAACGTGTCCAGCAGGCTGACCCGCGCTCAGCCCAGCGCCTGCAGCTGCGGGCGGCCAGGCTGTACGAGCGGGCCCATCGGCATGCCATGGCGGCCTTGTTGCACCACCAGCCGCAGCTGCGCGAAGCGCTGGCGGCCACGGGCACGGCCGGTGCGCCGCGCCTGGTGCTGCGGCCTTCCGAAGTGGGTGTGGCCTACTGGGCCGCGGCGTCGTGGGCGGCGTGGATCTCCCTGTCCAAGCACCAACCCGATGTGGTGGCTGACCTGCCCTTGGCAGTCGGCCTGGCGCGGCTCGCCCATGCGGCCGCGCCTGATCACGGCAAGGGCGCGCTGGCCTCGCTGCTGGGCACGCTGGAGGCCTCGCGTCCCGGCGGCTCGCTGCCCAAGGCAGAAGCCTTGTTTGCGCAGGCCCTGCAGACGGCCGGTGCAGACGCCCCCGGCGTGCTGGTGGCCATGGCCGAGAGCCTGGCCCAACCCGCCGGCGACCGCGCCCGGTTCGAGGCGCTGCTCGGCCGCGCACTGCGCACCGAAGGCCAGCGGCTGCCACCCGATGTGCAGGTCATGCAGCAACGTGCGCGTTGGCTGCTGGACTCTGCGGATGACCTCTTCTAGGCGAACCCCACCACCATGTTGAACCGACGTACCGCAGGCCGCGCTCTGGGCTTTTCACTGCTCGCTGGAGGCACCGGGCTGGGCTGCTTCTCGATGGCCCAGGCCCAGGCGGCGGTGTCGCTGCGCATCGGCACGGTGGTGCCCAAGAACTCGCTGTACCACCAGCAACTGCTGGAGATGGGCGAGGCCTGGCGTGCCGCGCAGGGTGGCGGCGCGCGCTTTGTGGTCTTCACCGACGGCAGCCAGGGCGGCGAAGCCGAGATCGCCCGCCGCATGCGCATCGGCCAGCTGCAGGGTGGGCTGATGTCGGTGGTTGGCCTGCGGGAGATCGAGCCAACGGTGGCCGCCCTGCAGAACCTGCCCTTGCTGTTTCGCAGCTGGGACGAACTGGACCATGTCCGCGAGAAGATGCGCCCGGGCATGGAGCGGCGTTTCCTGCAGAAGGGTTTTGTGGTGCTCGGCTGGGGTGATGCGGGCTGGGTGCGCTTTTTCTCGAAGCGCGCAGCGCGGCGCCCTGATGACTTCAAGCGGATGAAGTTCTTTGCCTGGGGCTCAGAGCCGGAGCAGCAGGCCATCATGAAGAGCCTGGGCTACACGCCCGTGCCACTGGAAACGGCCGATATCCTGCCGGCCGCGCAGACAGGGATGATCGAGGTGCTGCCCTCGACACCCTACTTCGCGCTGGCGTCCCAGGTGTATGAGAGCGTGCCGCACATGCTGGAGATCAACTGGGCCCCCATCGTCGGCGCCCTGGTGGTCACCCAGAAGGCCTGGGACGCGCTGTCGCCCAGCGGGCAGGAGGCCCTGCGCCAGGCCGGCGACAAGGCCGGTGTGCAGATGCGCACCCGGGCCCGCCAGGAAGTGGACGAGGCGGTGCAGGCCATGGTCAAGCGTGGGCTGACGGTTCATCGCCCGTCCCCGGAGCAGCTGCAGGAGTGGCAGCAACTGGCGGAGAACCTGTACCCGCGCATCCGCGGCAGCATGGTGCCGGCCGACACCTTTGACGAGGTCTTTGCCCACCTCAGGGCCTACCGCGCCAGCCGGCCGGGACGCTGAGACCATGGTGACCCCACCTGACCTGCCGGTGCAGGGCATGACGCCATCGCGCCGCGACTGGCCCTTGTGGCTGGCCTGTGCAGCCTTGCTGCTGATGATCGTGCTGGCGTGCCTCGAGATGGTGCTGCGGCCCTCGCTGGGGCGTGGGGTGGACAACGCGCCGGTCCTCATCCAGCACCTGGGGCTGGTGATGACCATGTTCGGCGCGGTGGCCGCTGCGCAACATGGCCACCTGATCAGCCTTGGCCAGGGTCTGGCCACACCGGGCGCAACGGGCTGGCGACGGGCATTGGCCGGCGGGGCGGCGGTGGCGTCTGCCGCCGTTGGCGGCATGCTGGCCGCGGCGAGCGTGCAGCTGGTGCTGGCTGAGCGGACGGCCGGGCAGGCCCTGGCCTACGGCATGCCGCTGTGGTGGTGGCAGCTGGCCATGCCCTTGGGGTTTGCGTGGCTGGCGGTGCGGCTGGCCTGGCCTTGGGTGGCGGCTGTGCCGGCCCCCGTGGCGCTGCACGCGGTGCTGGCGCTGGTGCCGGCGGCGGTGGGTGCGGCACTGGCGCTCTGGGTCGATGGACAGGTGCTGTCCATGGCCTGGGGGGTGGGTATCGTGGCGGCCGCGCTGGCCGGTGCGCCCATCTTTGCGGTGCTGGGCGCCTTGGCGCTGCTGCTGTTTGCCAGCGATGGGCTGCCCCTGGCCAGCGTGGCCTTGTCGCACTACCAGATCACCGTCAACCCGTCGCTGCCGGCGCTGCCGCTGTTCACGCTGGCCGGGGTGGTGCTGGCCAGGACGGGCGCGGCACAGCGCCTGAGCCGTGTGCTGCAGGCCTTGGTTGGCGGTGGGGTGGGCGGCACGGTCGTCTCGGCGGCCGTGCTGTGTTCGGCCTTCACGGCCTTGACGGGCGGCAGTGGCGTGACGATCCTGGCGCTGGGTGGGCTGCTGCTGCCGATGTTGATCAAGGCCGGGTACCCCGAAGACCGCGGCATCGGGCTGGTCACCAGTGCCAGTGCGTTAGGGATGTTGCTGGCGCCGTCGGTGCCGCTGATCATGGTGGCGGTGATCGTTCGTGTGCCGATTGCCGACATGTTCCTGGCGGGCGTGCTCCCGGCGGTGCTGATGGTGGCCTGCCTGCTGCTGGTCGGGCGTTTCTGGGTGCCTGGCCGGGCGTCGGCGTCGCGCGCGCCCGATGCCCCGCGAGCACGCGGCGAACGCCGTGCCGCCCTGTGGGCGGCGCGGTGGGAGCTGGCCACACCGCTGGTGGCGGTCGGTTCGCTGTTGTCCGGGTTGGCCACACCGGTGGAGGGCGCGGCGCTCACGGCGGCCTACGCCGTGTTCACCCAGGGGCTGATTCACCGCGAGCTGGGCCTGAAGGGCCTGGGCCGCTGTCTGGCCGATGTCGCCATGATCATTGGCGGGGTGATGCTGATCCTGGGCATGGCGCTGGCGCTGACCAACTGGCTGATCGACGCGGGCATTCCCGATGTGCTGACGGGCTGGGTCCAGGGCTTTGTCAGCGACCGCTGGGTCTTCCTGCTGCTGCTGTGCCTGTTCCTGGTGGCGGCCGCGGCGCTGATGGAGATCTATGCGGCCATCGTCGTCCTGGTGCCCTTGCTGCTGCCGCTGGCCCAGGCCTACGGCATCGAACCGCTGCACTTTGCCATCATCTTCCTGGCCGCCATGGAAATGGGCTTCCTGTGCCCGCCGGCGGGCATGAACCTGTACTTTGCGTCGTCGATGTTCGGCAAGCCGATCTGGACGGTCGCCCGTGCGGTGGCTCCCGGTGCATTCGCCATCCTGGTGGGCACGCTGGTCATCGCCTTTGTGCCTGACTTGGCGACGGTGCTTCCCGCGTGGGTTGCGACACGCTGAGGGGCGCAGGGGTGGGCGGTTTTCCGCCCTGTCACGGGCTCTTCACGTTCCTCGCGGAGGATGGTCGCCTCACGACCCCCGCAGCTGCCAGGAGCCCCGCACCATGGACAAGACCGTGCCCGATGAACTGATCCAGCGCATCCGAGACGAGCTGCTCGATGGCTACGACGAAGAGCTGGAGATGGAGATCGAGGACCGCGATGCCGATGTCCTGCTGGACGCCGGCGGCGCGGCGGAGGCGGGACGCGCGGACAGGCTCTCCTACTTCAAGAACCTCTTTGCGCTGCAACGTGAGCTGATCAAGCTGCAGGACTGGGTGGTGCACACACGGCAGAAAGTGGTGATCCTGTTTGAAGGGCGTGATGCTGCCGGCAAAGGGGGTTCCATCAAGCGCATCACCCAACGATTGAACCCACGCGTCTGCCGCGTGGTGGCGCTGCCGGCCCCCAACGACCGTGAACGCACGCAGTGGTACTTCCAGCGCTACGTTCCTCACCTGCCGGCCGCCGGAGAGATCGTGCTGTTTGACCGCAGCTGGTACAACCGGGCCGGTGTCGAGCGCGTGATGGGCTTCTGCGAAGAGGACGATGTCGAGGAGTTCTTCCGCTCAGTTCCAGAGTTTGAGCGCATGCTGGTGCGTTCCGGCATCCGTGTCATCAAGTACTGGTTCTCCATCACCGACGACGAGCAGCACCTGCGCTTTCTGCGCCGTATCCACGACCCACTCAAGCAGTGGAAGCTCTCGCCCATGGACCTGGAATCCCGCCGCCGCTGGGAAGACTACACCAAGGCCAAGGAAGCCATGCTGGAGCGTACGCACATCCCCGAGGCGCCGTGGTGGGTGGTGCAGGCGGTCGACAAGAAGCGTGCGCGCCTGAACTGCATCCGGCACCTGCTGGACCAGTTCGACTACCAGGAGGTGGAGCGACCTGGCATTGTGCTGCCCCCGCGGGAGCGCCATGCGGACTACGTGCGCAACCCCGTGCCGGCCGAGATGTTTGTGCCCGAGCGCTACTGAGCCGGGCCTGAGCCGGGCCTGAGCCGGACCCGGGCTGGCTGACGGGCCCCCCTTGGCGGGTGTGTCGGCGCTGAGCCGACCTGCGAGTCGCGGAGTCAGCAGGTGCTGATGGCCGCTTGGCCATCGCCACGCCCCTGCTGGGCTCAGGGACATTGCCGAGCCAGCCGCCCACGCCCTGCGGGTAGGCTCCTGACCTTTGTCCAGCGGGGTCTTTCCAGCATGCAACGACGTCAGGCCTTGTCGGCCCTCACCACCACGGCGGCCTTGGCCGTGAGCCCCTGGGCGCAGGCCCAGGGCAGCGCCTGGCCTGGCAAGCCCATTCGCCTGGTCATCCCCTTTCCCGCGGGTGGCGCCACGGACATCCTGGGCCGGCTGTTTGCCCAGAAGCTGGGTGCCGCGCTCGGCCAGCAGGTGGTGGTCGACAACAAGCCCGGTGCCGGCGGTTCGCTGGGGGCTGACATCGTCGCCAAGGCACCGGCCGACGGCTACACACTGCTGTTGTCCACCAGTTCCACGCACAGCATCGGCCCGGCGCTGAACCCCAAGCTGCCCTACGACGCCTTCAAGGACTTCACCCCGGTGGGTTTTGTGGCCAGCGCGCCCAGCGTGCTGGTGGTGGGCAAGGACTTTCCAGCGCAGACGGCGCAGGAACTGGTGTCCCTGCTGAAAAAGAACCCGGGCAAGTACAACTTCGGCTCCAGCGGCATTGGCACCTATCCGCACCTGTCGGCGGAGATGTTCAAGTGGCGCGCCGGGGGCCTGTTTGTGGTGCACATTCCTTACCGCGGTACGGGCCTGGTCATCACCGACCTCGTGGCCGGGCAGATTGCCTTCCTCATGGACAGCATCGTCAGCGCGCAGCCCCACATCAAGGACGGCAAGGTCAGGCCGCTGGCCGTGACCGGGGCCCGCCGCTCGCCGTCGCTGCCCCAGGTGCCGACGATGGCCGAGGTGGGTGTGCCCAACCTGGTGCTGTCGACCCAGGACATCGTGCAGCGGCTGAACCGGGAGCTCAATGCGCTGGTTCGTCAACCCGATGTCGTCGAGCGCATGGGCAACTTCGGTGCCGAACCGGGCGGCGGCTCACCTGAACAGTTTGCCAAGCTGTACCGGGAAGAGCACGAGGGCTGGAAGGCCTTGATCGCGCGGGCGGGCATCAAGGCGGAGTGAAGGCCGAAAGGGCCTGTACCGTTCGCCACCATGGGCCCCTGTTCACGCCGGAAGGCTGCTCTGCTGCTGCGGTGGGCCACACTGCTGCTGTTGACGCTGGGGGCCATGTCGTCGCTGCCAAAGGCCACGGCAGCCGAT
>JAJTDE010000029.1 GCA_021298085.1 Rubrivivax sp. | reverse complement strand
CCACCCTGGGCCGCGCGCTGATCAACGAACGCCTGCTGGCCAAGCCACTGACGCCGCTGACGCAGCATTGGGTGCAGAGTTTAGGGTTTTCGGCGAGGGCGGCGGGGTAGGGGCTTGGCGTCGGTTTGCAACCCCAAGCAGTACCTATCGCCGGTAAGACGCCGGGTCTGTGCGATCAATCCACTTGGCTCAATGGTCTACCACCGCATCGGCGGTGGCCATGCCGTGTGCCAAGAGGGAGAACATCACGGCAGAGACCGACAGGCTCTACAAGCTCAAGTGACCCGTCACTCGCCGGATCATCGCGCACTCCACGTTCTTCTGCCGCCTCTGTGCCGCCCCTTTGCGCCTGCCCACCAGCCGGGTCGGCCAGCCCATCGTCTTCGAGACGCTCGCTGCGGGTGGCCCGCGACACCGCCCTGCCGCAAGCCCTGCTGCAGGAATTGCGGGCCCAACCCCATGCTCATTCGGCCAATCGCGGGCGCCGAGAGCCGACACACTCCCGTCGGCACCTCGCTGGGAGGGTGTTCGTCCAGACGGCCGATCGGCGGACTTCAACGGGGCTGCCCGACACCCAGCTGCCCCATACAACGAGATGTCGCGTGAGATGAGCCCGCATCCCTCAACCCTTACCAGACCCCAAGGCCTCGGCGGGCCCGCAGCCCATGCTGCCCAGCCCGGGGGCCGCGGCACGGGCCGCGAAACGGCGCTGGGCCTCTTGCTGATCGCGGCAGTGGCCGCGTTGCTGGTGATGCTGGTGATGGCAGAGGTCGAGCGGCGCAAGGAGCGCGCCGTCATCAACTACGCCCAAAGCTCCGCCGAAGAGGCGCGGCTGGCCGTACAAGGTGTCAACCGGCTCTTCCACGAGGTCTACCAAGACCTGCGCACCCTGGCCGCGTTGCCCGGCGTGCGGGCGGTTGACCGTCACGGCAAACTGCTGGTGCGCGACAGCCGCGAGACGTTTCAGCAGATCTACAACAACCTGGCCAGCGCGGTCGATGTTTCAGAGGTCTACCTCATCCCGCGCGACTTCGACCCCGAGCGCACAGACCCCGCCACAGGCAAGCCAGAAGAGCCCATCGTCATGTTCGACGAGCTGATCGTTGATTCGGCCAGTCGCGCCAAGCCCGAAGAACGGGAGATGCTGGTGGCTGATGCGCACGAAGAGATCGAAATCCACGAATACCGCGAGTTCGCGCAGCAGGTTCGCTGGATGGCCCAGCACTACCCGCGGCGCGAGACCATCGAAGGCATGAACGTGCCCTTCATAGGCTCCAAGAGCCTGGTGACCTGCGACAACCGGCACTTCATGCACACCGGGCTCGATGCGGACCGTTCCGGGGTGCTGCTGTCCGTGCCCTTCTACGGCCCCGACGGCAACCTCAAGGGCCTGGTGGCCGCCGTGGTGCTGAACCGTGCCCTTGCGGCGTCCTTGCCCGCACGCAACGCCGTGTTGTTGAACAAGGTCTACGGTTTTCTGGTGCACGCCAACATGGCCGATGTCGAAGGCTCCCGGGTGTTCTTTGAAAACGGCACGGCGGACCCAGCGCTCAAGTTTTCCGCCAGTTTCGACCTGGACATTGCCGACGCCAGGGGGACGTGGTCCGTCTGGGTGGGCCGCCCGAACAGCGACTTCTTTGAGTCGTATGAGGCGCGTGCCGTTCGGACGTTCATGTACATCGGCTTGGCCGTGATCGCGGTGCTGTCCAGCCTGGCCGCCGCCATTTGGGTTAACTTTCAGCGGTCACAGCGCACATCCAGCCGGTTGGCGCATGATCTGGAGGAAAAGGTCCGGCAACGAACCGAGGACATCACCCGCCTGGCGATGACGGACTCGCTCACGAGCCTGCCCAACCGCGCCATGATGCAGCAGCATCTGGAGCACCTCTCCCAGCCCTCCCTGGCCTGCGCGGGCTATGCCGTGCTGTGTATCGATCTCGACCGCTTGAAGCTCATCAACGACACCCTGGGTCACCGCGCGGGGGACACCTACCTCATGACCATGGCCGACCGCATGCGCGAGGCTGCCGACGGCTGCGGAATGGTGGCCCGATGGGGCGGCGACGAGTTCATCATCACAGTGGAGGGGCGCCGGGCCTGCGACAACCTCACTCAGGTGGCGCAGAACATCTGTCAAGCCCTGGGCAAACCCATCCAGTTGGGTGACCACTTCATGGTGCCCAGCGGGTCCATCGGTATCGCGCAGGCCCCTAGCGATGGCACCGATGGCACGGTGTTGCTGGCGCGTGCCGACCGGGCTCTGTACCGTGCCAAGGCCGCAGGCCGCGGTCGCGTCATGCACTTCGACGCCGCGCTGGACGAGCGCCACACCGACCGCGCGCAGCTCGAGCTGGACATGCGCCATGCCGTTGAGCACCGCGAGTTTGTGGTTCACTACCAACCCGTGGTGTCGGCCGCATCGGCCGAGCTGGTGGGTTTCGAGGCCCTGGTGCGCTGGAACCATCCCATCCGGGGGCTCTTGCCGCCGGGCGAGTTCATCACCATTGCTGAAGAGACGGGCTTGATCGCAGACATTGGCGAGCTCGTGCTCAGTCAGGCCTGTCAAGACGCGCTCACATGGCCTGACAGTTTTGGCCTTGCTGTCAACCTTTCGCCGGTGCAGGTCTACAACCCCAACCTGTGCACCCGTGTGGCTGCCATTCTGTCGGCCACGGGGCTGCCGCCTCGACGCCTTGAGCTCGAAATCACAGAAAGCGTCTTCCTCACCCAGGCCGTGGGCGTCATCGAGCGCATCGTCCAGCTGCGCGCCATGGGCATCCGGTTCGCCCTGGACGACTTTGGCACCGGCTATTGCTCGATCGGCTACCTCAACAAGGTCGCGGTGGACCGCATCAAGATCGACCGCTCATTTGTGGCCGACCTGTCCAGCACCGAAACCGCGTTGCCCATCATCAAGGCCGTCGCGCAGCTGGCCTCGGGGCTGAACATGCAGGTCACTGCCGAAGGGGTCGAGACGCACGAGCAGGCCGAGAAGCTGCAGGCCCTGGGTATCTCTCACCTGCAGGGCTACCACTTCGGCAAGCCCATGCCCTATGCCGTCGCGTCGGTCTTGGCGCGTGCAGCCGCGGCGGTGTCTTCGGCCGCTGCTGAAGCCCCTGAGCTTGCCGCCGGCCGCACACGGCACTGAGCGAGGGCACGCCACCGAGGCGTTGGGCACGCGCGGGGCGTTAAGCTGTGCAGGGCCATGTCTCCTGCACCCCGCGTCAAGAGGTCTTTGTGATGGGCCGCTTTTCCGCCGATGCCGTTGCTGCCCCGATGACCCCCTCCAAGCACCTCGCTTCCCCGCCCGCCCCCCTGCGCCTGCTCAGCGGCACGGGCTTTGCCCTGGCCGCGGGCCTGATGTGGGGGCTGGTGTTTGTGGCGCCGCTGATGCTGCCGGATTACCCGGCGGCGATGCAGTCGGCGGCGCGTTACCTGGCCTTCGGCCTGATTGCGCTGCCGCTGGCCTGGCTGGACCGCCGTGCGCTGTCGCAGCTGACGCGGGACGATTGGCGCGAAGCGCTGAAGCTCTCGGCGGTGGGCAACCTGCTGTACTACCTGTGCCTGGCGGCGGCCATCCAGCGCGCCGGCGGGCCGCTGCCGACGATGATCATCGGCACGCTGCCGGTGGTGATTGCCATCTGCGCCAACCTGCGGGATGCACAGCGCGACGGCCGCCTGCCCTGGCTGAAGCTGCTGCCTTCGCTGGCGGTCATCGCGCTGGGCATAGGCTGCGTCAACCACTCGGAACTGACGCAGTGGAAGGCCCAGGCCACAGCGGATGGTGGCGCTGACCTGCAGCGTTATGCCACCGGCGCGCTGCTGGCGGTGGGCGCGGTGATCTGCTGGACGTGGTACCCGCTGCGCAATGCCGATTGGCTGCGCGCCCATCCCGACCGCAGCCCGCGCGCCTGGGCCACGGCCCAGGGTGTGGCCACGCTGCCGCTGTCGGCGCTGGCCTTTGCAGCCTTCTGGCTGTGGACGGCGGCCAGCGGCAGCGCATTTCCCATGCCCTTCGGGCCGCAGCCGGCGCTGTTTGTGGGCCTGATGCTGGCCATCGGGCTGCTGGCGTCCTGGCTGGGCACGCTGTGCTGGAACGAGGCCAGCCAGCGCTTGCCCACCAGCATGGTGGGCCAGCTCATCGTCTTCGAGACGCTGGCCGCCCTGGCCTATGCCTTCCTGCTGCGTGGCCAGTGGCCGGCGCCGTTGACGGCACTGGGCATCGCGCTGCTGGTGGCCGGGGTGCTGTGGGCGCTGCGCATCAAGCCGGTTCGGGTGGCACCCTGAGGGTCTGCGGCCCTGCGCGCGCCCAGCTTGTGCGGCGCCGGTGCCTCAGGTGCCCAGCGCCTCGTCCAGCACCTCCACCCAATGCTTGACGGGCGTGCTGGTGCCGCTTTGCAGGTGCTGGATGCAGCCGATGTTGGCGCTGATGATGACCTCGGGCGCCAGGGGCTGGAGGTGCGAGAGCTTGCGGTCCCGCAGCTGGTAGGCCAGTTCGGGCTGCAGCACGCTGTAGGTGCCCGCCGAGCCGCAGCACAGGTGGCTTTCGTTGGCCGCCACCTGCACCTTGAAGCCCAGCGCGGCCAGGTGGGTTTCCACCCCGCCGCGCAGCTTCTGCCCGTGCTGCAGCGTGCAGGGCGGGTGGAAGGCCATGGCAGGCGCGGGCTGCTGGCGCAGCCGGCCCTTGAGCAGCGGCACCAGATCGGGCAGCAGTTCGCTCACGTCGCGCGTCAGCTCGCTGACATGGCGGGCCTTGTCGGCGTAGTCGGGGTCATGGGCCAGCGCGTGGCCGTACTCCTTGACGGTGACGCCGCAGCCCGACGCGTTCATCACGATGGCCTCGACCTTGCCCTGAGACGTGATGCCGTCCACCATGGGCCACCAGGCGTCGATGTTGCGGCGCATGTCGGCCAGCCCGCCTTCGTGGTCGTTCAGGTGGCAGCGGATGGCGCCGCAGCAGCCGGCCTCGTCGGCCACGAGGGTCTGAATACCGGCGGCGTCCAGCACGCGGGCGGTGGCGCTGTTGATGTTGGGCATCATCGCGGGCTGTACGCAGCCCATCAGCATCAGCACCTTGCGCGGGTGCTCGCGCTGCGGCCACAGGCGGGCGCGCGGGTTGCCGCCGGCGGGCACCTTGTGCTTGAGTGACGCCGGCAGCAGCGGGCGCACCATCTGGCCGAGCTTCATCGCGGGCGCAAACAGGGGCGATGTCAGCCCTTCCTTGAGCAGCCAGCGCACGGCCTTCTCGCCGGCTGGGCGTTCCACACGGGCTTCGACAATCTGGCGGCCGATGTCCACCAGCTGCCCGTACTGCACGCCGCTGGGGCAGGTGGTTTCGCAATTGCGGCAGGTCAGGCAGCGGTCCAGGTGCTGCTGGGTGGAACGGGTGGGTGTGGCGCCTTCCAGCACCTGCTTCATCAGGTAGATGCGGCCGCGCGGGCCGTCGAGTTCGTCGCCCAGCAGCTGGTAGGTGGGACAGGTGGCGGTGCAGAAGCCGCAGTGCACACACTTGCGCAGGATCGCTTCAGCGGCCTCGCCCTCGGGGGTGGCCTTGAACTCGGGGCTCAGTTGGGTCTGCATGGGGGCAAATCGTTCAATGCGGTGTCAGGGGTGGGCCGAAGGTGCAACCAGCCAACGGTACAGCAGCGGCAGCAGCAGTGACGTCAGCAGCACCTGCAGCCCCAGGGCCAGTGAGGCATAGGCACCGGCGTCGGGGTGCACCTGCCAGGCGCGCGCCGCGCCCAGGCCATGTGAGGTGGTGCCGATGGCAAAACCGCGCAGTTCCGGGCGGTGGATGCCCAGCAGGTCAAACAGGGGTTTGGCGCAGATGGCGCCGATCAGGCCGGTGAGCACGGCAAACACCGCGGCCAGCGCGGCGATGCCACCCAGGGGCTCGGCCAGGCCCATGGCCACGGGCGCGGTGACGGATTTGGGCGCCAGTGAGGCCAGCACCTCGGGCGGCAGCCCCAGCAGCCAGCCCAGCCCCACGGCGCTGCCCGCGGCACACAGGCCGCCGGCGAGTGCGGCGGCCAGCAGCGGCCCTGCGCGCTGGCGCAGCTCGTCGCGCTTCTGCCACAGCGGCCAGGCAAGGGCCACCACCGCCGGCCCCAGCAGGAAGTGGATGAACTGCGCCCCGGAAAAGTAGGTGGGGTAGGCCGTGTCGCTGAGCACCAGCAGCCCGCCCAGCAGCAGCACCGACACCAGCACCGGGTTGGCCCAAGGCGCCCGCCCCAGGCGTTCGTAGCCGGCCACGGCCAGCACATAGACTGTCAAGGTAGCCGTCAGCCCAAACAGCGGTGTGGCCGACAGGTAGACCCAGAGTTCGACAAAGCTGCTCATCGGGCGGCGCTCAGGGCGTCTCTCGGGCCGGCAGCAGGCGCTTGAGCACCAGCGCCGTCACGGCCAGGCCACACAGCGTGGACAGCAGCAGCACCAGCGCGATGGCCAGGCCATGCTGCGCCAGCAGCGGCAGGTGCAGGATCACGCCCACCCCCACCGGCACAAACAGCAGCGACAGGTGCTGCAGCATCGGCTGGGTGGCGGCCTCGACGGGGCTGCGCGCGGCCGGCACCAGGGCCAGCAGCGGCAGGCACAGCAGCAGTCCCATCACCGGCCCGGGCAGGGGCAGCTGCAGCCCGCGCGACAGCCCTTCGCCGGCCGACTGGCACAGCAGCAGGATGACCAGGCCATGCAGCGCGGTCATGGTGGCGGGGCCTCACCCCAGCGGTAGCTGAGCAGCCAGTAGTGCCGAAAGGCCGTCCATTGCGCGTCGTGCGCGCTGGCACCGATCATCTGGAGCGCCTGCGAAGACTCGGGAAAGTTCTTCAGCACCTCGTGCTGGCTGCCGTCGTCCAGGCTGCGCAGCTGGTAGGTGTTGCCGTCGACATCGCGGCGGCTCAGCGGGGTGCTGTCACCTTCCACATAGGCGTTGTCCAGGAAGACCACGCGGGCGCCCGGCTGCAGGCGGCGGTGCAGCGCGGCCAGAAACCCGGGCAGCCGGGTCAGCGGCACATGGCTCCACCAGCAGCCGGCAAAGGCGGCGTCAAACCGTTGGCCGTCCAGCACCGAGGCGCTGTCCAGCGCATAGGCGTCCAGCGCTGCAAAGCGCACACAGGCGGGCAAGGTCTTCGCCTGGGCCACGGCCCAGGGCTCGCCATTGATGTCGGTGGCCAGCCAATCTTCGGCGTGGCGCGCGCCCTGGGGGATCCACCAGCCGGTGCCAGCGGCCACTTCCAGCACCCGGTGGCCGCGGAAGGTCTCGGCCAGCCAGGCTTCCAGCGCGCGCAGGTCAGCCTGGCGGGCGGGCCGGTGGTAGACCCGCTCGTAGTAGGCGGCGCGGGCCACGTAGTAGCGCTGCATGCCCTGCACGGCCGCGGGTTCATCGGCGGGCAGCGGGTGGGGCAGGGCCTGGGCCAGGGCGTTTGACACGGGGCCTACCAATCCGGGTACAGGCGGCCGCGGTTGAACAGGCCGTCGGGGTCGAAGGACTGCTTGAGCGAGCGCTGGATGCGCGCCAGCGGCGCCGACAGCGGCGCAAACACCCCGCCCTCGGGCGCGGGTGTGCCCTCGGCCGCGCGGAACAAGGTGGCGTGGCCGCCCGCGGCGCGGGCCGCTTCACGCAGGGCGCTGGCTTGCAGCGGGGTACACAGCCAGCGCTGCGCACCACCCCACTCGATGAGCTGCTGGCCGGCCAGTTTCAGGGGCGGAGCCCAGGCCGGCACCGACAGGCGCCACAGCTGGGCGCCGCGCGCCACGGCTTCGTGGGCGCCGACAAAAAACTCGTCGGTCTGGTCACGCAGGCCCTGCCAGAAGGTGGCGGCCATGTCGGCGTCGACGTCGCCGCCGCCGTGGTTCTGGCGCAGCAGCTGCGCAGCGGCTTCCACCGCCTTGCCCGCGCCGGCCAGACGCACCACCAGCATGCCTTCCCACCAGGCGCTGGCGTTCAGCGGCAGGGGCTGGCCGCCCAGCTGCTGCAGCAGCGTGATGGCCCGGGCCTCGTCCATCTCGAAGCGCAGCGTGTGCTGGGCCACCGGCTGCGCCAGCACCTTGAGGCTGACTTCGCAGATCACGCCCAGCGTGCCCAGTGAGCCGGCCAGCAGCCGTGCGACGTCGTAGCCGGCCACGTTTTTCATCACCTGGCCGCCAAAGCTCAGCAGCTCGCCGCGCCCGGTGAGCAGCGTGGCGCCCAGCACGTAGTCGCGCACGCTGCCCACGGCGGCCCGCGCCGGGCCTGACAGCCCGGCCGCCACCATCCCGCCCACCGTGCCGCCCACGGCGCCAAACGGCGCCTGGCCGGCGCCCGCGCGGCCCAGCCGAGGGGGTTCAAAGGGCAGGCACTGGCCCTTGTCGGCCAGCACCGCTTCCAGCTCGGCCAGGGGTGTGCCGGCGCGCACGGTAACGACCAGCTCGCTGGGTTCGTAGCTGCTGATGCCGGCCAGCGGCGTCACGTCCAGCGGCTGGCCCATGGCCGTATTGCCGTAGAAGCGCTTGGTGTGGCCGCCCCGGATGTCCAGGGTCTGGCCATCGGCGCGGGCCTGCTGGAGCTGTTCCAGCAGGCGCTTCAGCGCCGGGTGCTTGAGCGACGACTGGGCTGCGGTGCCGCCGTCCGGCGCCAGGCTTTCAGAGCTGTTCATGGACGTTCACGGCCGTTGACTGCCGTTCTGCGAGGTTGGCGGGGTGTTCAGAAGCGTTCCAGGTTCGGGAACGGCAGCAGGCCCTTGCTGACATGCATGCGGCCATATTCGGCGCAGCGCTGCAGCGTGGGGATGACCTTGCCCGGGTTGAGCAGGCCCAGCGGGTCAAACGCGTGCTTGACGGCGGTGAACTGCGCCCGTTCTTCGGGCGAGAACTGCACACACATCGAATTGAGCTTCTCGATGCCCACCCCGTGTTCGCCGGTGACCGTGCCGCCGAGCGCCACGCTGGTTTCCAGGATGTCGGCGCCGAACTGTTCGCAGCGGTGCAGCTGGTCAGGGTCGTTGGCGTCGAACAGGATCAGCGGGTGCAGGTTGCCGTCGCCCGCATGGAACACGTTGGCACAGCGCAGCTGGTACTTCTTTTCCATCTCGGCGATGGCCAGCAGGATGTCGGCCAGCTTCTTGCGCGGAATGGTGGAATCCATGCACATGTAGTCGGGGCTGATGCGCCCGCTGGCCGGGAACGCGTTCTTGCGCCCGCTCCAGAACTTCAGGCGCTGCGCCTCGTCCTTGCTCACCTCCATGCGCGCAGCGCCGGCACCGGCCAGCACGTCCAGCATGCGGCCGATCTCCTCTTCCACCTCTTCCGGCGTGCCATCGCTTTCACACAGCAGGATGGCTTCGGCGCGCAGGTCGTAGCCAGCGCGCACAAAGTCCTCCACAGCCGCCGTCATGGGCTTGTCCATCATCTCCAGGCCGGCGGGGATGATGCCGGCGGCGATCACCGCGGCTACAGCGTCGCCTGCCTTGCGGATGTCGTCGAAGCTGGCCATGATGCAGCGCGCCAGGCGCGGCTTGGGCACCAGCTTGACGGTGACCTCGGTGGTCACGGCGAGCATGCCTTCACTGCCGACGATCACGCTGAGCAGGTCAAGACCGGGCACGTCCAGGGCTTCGGAACCAAACTCGACGGCCTCGCCTTCGGCGGTGAAGCCCCGCACCCGCAGCACGTTGTGCAAGGTGAGGCCGTACTTCAGGCAGTGCACGCCGCCGGAGTTCTCGGCCACGTTGCCGCCGATGGTGCAGGCGATCTGGGAGCTCGGGTCAGGTGCGTAGTACAGGCCGTGCGGGGCGGCGGCCTCGCTGATGGCCAGGTTGCGGACGCCGCACTGCACGGTGGCGGTGCGGCTGAAGGCGTCCACTTTCAGGATGCGGTTGAACTTGGCCAGCGACAGCGTCACCCCCATCGCATGGGGCATTGCACCGCCCGACAGCCCGGTGCCAGCACCGCGCGCCACCACGGGCACCCGCAGCGCGTGGCAGGCCCGCAGCACCGACGCCACCTGTTCCTCGGTCTCTGGCAGGGCCACCACCAGTGGTTTCTGCCGGTAGGCCGTCAGGCCGTCACATTCATAGGGCACCGTGTCTTCGGTGTTCCACAACAGCGCATGGGCCGGCAGCAGCGGCCGCAGGGCGGCCACCACGGCACGCTGGCGGCCAGCGCGGTCTTCGGGGGGCGATTCGGGGGCGGGGCCGGTGCTCGGCGCCAGCGCCGGCTCGGCCAGCAGGGCGGTCATGGCAGCACTTCGAGGGTGGATGAATGCCACACTCTAACCGCTTGCCCCGGTGGCGCCACGGCCGCCACGGGTTCAAGCAGTTTTGACGGGAACGGCGGTAAGCGGCCGCCGGATCAGCGCTCTTCAGTGCCGTTCGGCGCCGTTCAGCGGGGCTTGCGCGTCTTGGCGCCCGTGGTGCCGGAGGCCGTGGCCGGGGTGCTGCGGCTGCGCTTGCCCGCTGCGCCCGCACCCTGGCTGGCCGGCCGCGCACGTTTGGCCACCTCCGGCTTCGGGGGGGTGCTGGCGCTGGCCGCGGCGGCCTGCGCGGCAGCTGCCTGTGCTGCCGCGGCACTGTCCTTCATGGCCTGGCTGGCCAGCGTGGCGAATTGCTGCGTCAGGCTGCCCCACCACTGCATCGGGTCAGCCAGGGGTGCTGCGCCGGCGCCGCTGGCTTCGTCGGCGGCACCGGGCTCCCCGGCAGGGCCGGCTGCCGGGGCATCAGCCTTGGCCTCGGCGGGTGCGGGTGCAGCAGCAGGGGGCCATACCGGACGCTCACGCGCCGCCTCGGGCATCTCGGGCAGGCGGAAGGCAGCGCCGATGTCGGCCAATGGCACGTTGAGGTTTTTCAGCGTGGTCAGCGTCATTCGCTGGACTTCCAGCGCCTGGATGCTGCTGCTGATGAGCTTGGCGTTCTGTTCCAGCCAGAACTGCACCGTGCGCAGTTCCTCGATGCGCTTGCCGATCTCGTCAGGGTCCAGCGTCGGGCTGGCCCAGGTTTGCAGGCCAGGAACGGCCCCGCGTGCTGACTGCATCCATTGCTGCAGGATATCCAGGCCAGGCATGGTGTTCATCGGGGGTCTCCGTCAAGGCGTTGAGGCGAACTGTGCAGGAAAACGGCTGGGCTGTCAGTGCTCCAGACGCACACGCTCGACCTCGAAGCCGCGTTGGCGCAGCAGGTCTGTCAGCGCCTTGGGGCCGGTCATGTGCAGCGCGCCCACGCCCACAAACAGGCTGCGCTGGGCGTGCAGGCGGTCGATGCGTGAGGCCATGGCCGGGTTGCGGTCGTCGTTGAGGCGCCGCAGCATCTGGCTCTCTTCTTCGGTATTCACGCAGTCACACCACTGCGCGTAGTTGGCCAGGTCTTCCAGCCGGCCTTGGGCCCAGGCCTCGGTCAGGCGCACGGCACCGCGGCGCGCGGCACCGTTGCGCAGCTGCGCCAGCGCCTGCGCGACGAAGCGTTCGGACTCGGCGGGTGTGGCGGGCAGCAGCGCGGCCATCTGTTCGTCCACGGTTTCCAGTGCCAGCAGCGGCAGGCCGCGCGCCTGTGCCACCTGGGCCAGGGTCAGTTCCTGGGCAAAGCTGGCATCCAGGCCGTCCCAGCGGGCCGCCAGCAGCGTCAGCGACAGCGCCTGAACGGCCGGGAGCTGGTCGGCCAGGGCCTGGGCCGGCAGGCAGGCGGCCTGGGTCTCCTTGGCCAGGCCTTGCCGCAGGGCAGCCGGCAGCGCCGGGGTGTCCGGCTTGCGGGCCATTGCCCGCTGCAGCTTGGTGAGGGTGGCAGGGTCCGAGGTGTCCAGCTCGAGCACCACCGCCTGAACCTCCGCCAGCGCCCGTTCGATGCCCGGGCCTGGGAATGCCCACTCGAGCTTGCCGAGGTGGATGGTGCCGTACAGGTAAGAGCTGCGCCCGCCCTTGCTGATGCGCCAGAGCAGGCCGCGGTCACGGGCGGCGGCCCTGGCCGCGTCCAGCTGCTCGGCGCTGGGCCGCTGGGCCACGGGCGGGCAGCTGGCGGCCGTACTGGTGCTGCCCTGGGCCCAACCGAGGCCGCAGCCCAGCAGCAGGGCGCCGGCGCTGAGCCAGCGGTGGAGATGACGAGTGAGGTCGGTGTTCATGGCTGTGCTTCTGGCGTGGCGCCCGCGGCTACGGCGCCGTCGAGCACGCGGACATGTTGGTCAATGCTGCCAAAGACACTCAGGCCGTCGCGGCCCTTGACGTCGATCTGGATGCGGTCCCCGGATTGCATGAAGGCTGTCTGCGGCTGGCCGCCTTCGATGGTCTCGATGGCCCGCTTCTCGGCGATGCAGGAACAGCCGTGCGACCAATCCCGGTTGCTGATGGTGCCGGAACCGACGATGGAGCCCGCGCGCACGTTGCGGGTCTTGGCCACATGGGCCACCAGCTGGCCGAAGTGGAAGGTCATCTCGTCGCCGGCGTCGCAGCGGCCGAACAGCCGTCCGTTCCAGCGCGACTCCACCGCCAGATGCACACGCCCGCCGCGGTAGGCCTCGCCCAGCTCGTCGGGTGTGGCCGCCACCGGGCCGAAGGCCGTGGCCGGCTTGCTCTGGAAGAAGCCGAAGCCCTTGGCCAGTTCGCCGGGAATCAGGTTGCGCAGGCTCCAGTCGTTCACCAGCATCAGCAGCCGCACACCCTCCAGGGCCGATTCCGGCGTGGCGCCCATGGCCACGTCACCGGTGACCACCGCCAGTTCGCTTTCAAAGTCGATGCCCCAATCGGCCGAGCCGAACAACGCGTCTTCGCAGGGCCCCAGGAAGTCGTCGCTGCCGCCCTGGTACATCAAGGGGTCGGTGTAGAACGACGCCGGCACCTCGGCCTGGCGCGCGCGCCTGACCAGCTCGACATGGTTGATGTAGGCCGAGCCATCGGCCCACTGGTAGGCGCGTGGCAGGGGTGCCATGCACAGCTTGGGGTCAAAGGCAAAGGCGTGGCGCGCCTTGCCGTGGTTCAGGGTGGTGTAAAGGTCTTCGAGCTGGGGCGAGATGAAGCTCCAGTCGTCCAGCACCTGCTGCAGGCGGCTGGCGATGCCGGTGGCGAAGTGCGCCTGGCTCAGGTCGCGCGAGACCACCAGCAGTTGGCCGTCGCGTGAACCGTCTCGGTAGGTGGCAAGTTTCATCGGGCAGGGTGGGCTGGGTGAGCGGGGTGAGCGGGGTGGTGGCGCTGGCGGGCAGAACCGCCGCTGGCCGGCGACCCGTTGGCGTGGCACCTTGGGGTGAACCGGCGAGGTTCAAGACCGCGCTATTGTCCTGCGCATGCGTGTCCTGTCCAGGGTCGGGGGTGGTGTTGCTGGGGGCCCGCCTTGGCGCCCCTGGGGGCTGAGTGTGCTCGCGGCGCTGGTGCTGCACGCCGTGCTGCTGCAGGCTCTGCAGCACCCGGACGGGACACCGAGCGCCGTGTTGCCTTCGCCCGGCCCCGCGCCGGCCCATGGCCCCGTGCTGCTGCTGGCGCCTCGTCCAGTCACGCCTGCCCAGGATGCCACGCCACCGGCGATGGGGGCCGCGCCACCGCAGGCCCAGGCCGCCGCCCCCGCCAAGACCGCTGTCGCGGCGGAGCCGCCCGACGCAGCCACGGGTGCGGCGGCGCAGGCCGACACCCGCAGCAACTTGAGTGGCGAGACCAGCCCCGCCCCCAGCGCCCACACCAGCACCGACCCCAGCACCGACCCCAGCACCGACACCGCCGCGGACGCCCCTGCCCACGTCGCCGCCCCCAGCGCGCAGGCCTTGTCGGCGTTGCCGCGGTATGCCGTTGATCTTCCCGCGGACTTTGTGCTGCGGCTGTCGGGGCAGCGCAATGGCCAGCCCATCGACGGCGAGTGGGTCTTCGAACGCAGCGCGGAGCCCTCTGAGCCCAGCCACTTCCGCTCGTCGATGCACCTGTACCACCGCGGCCGCACCTGGCTGCGCTGGAACAGTGCCGGCCCGCTGCGCAGCCACGGTGTGCAGCCCGAGCGGTTTGAAGACCATCGACGCGGGCGCCGTTCGGCCGCCGAACTCGACCATGGCCGTGGGCAGGTGACCTACAGCGGCCGTGCCGATGCTGGCGATGTGAGCCCGCTGGCGCAGGACCGCCTGAGCTGGATGCTGCAGCTGATGGCCGCCGTCCGTGCCGACCCCGCGCTGCAGGGGCCCGGGGCCGAGCTGCAGCTGCAGGTGGTGGGTGCGCGCGGGGCGGCGCCCATCTGGCGCTTCAAGCGCGAGGGCCCCGAAGACCTCCACAGCCCCGCTGGCGAGCGCATCGCCGGCGCGCTGCGCTTCGTGCGCGAGCCCGAGTGGCCCTACGACAACCGCATCGACATCTGGCTGGACCCGCAGCAGGGGTTCTCGCTGGCGCGTCTGCGGCTGATGCAGGTTCCGGGCGGCAGCGTCTGGGAGCTGTGGGCACACAGGCCTTGAAGCGGTGCCACCCGGGCCCATCTGAAGATCTCCTCGTCGCGATTCCACCGGAACCTCCATGCACATGCTCTACAACTCCGAAGCCTATGCGGTGCTGCAGTTTGAGCTCTCCGCAGGCACTGCCCCTTCCACGGAAGGGCCTGAGGCCGCGCTGGTGCGGGGCGGCTACGAAATCATCGACAAGGCGGCGCGCCGCGAGATCTACCTCGAAGGTCTGCTCGCCGAGCGCTTCCGCGAGGGTGCTCAGGCGCTGGTGGCCGCGGGTGAATCGACGCAGGAGCATGTCGACGAATTCATCGCCGGTTTTGCCGGTCTGGCGCAGCAACCCCTGGTGATGCACTGAGGGCTGGCGCGGCGACCGAATCGCAAAAACCCTGCAACCCTGTCGGCCTGCAAGGCCGCCCACACGTTGTCGGGCGGCATGATCGGGGTTCCCCCGGCAAGGAGTGGCGATGAGCGACCCGCACAGCAGCGTGTTTCCGGTCTCCGTGGGCAGCCCCCAGGGAATGCCCGCCCCGGGCGGCGCCGAACGCATCCTCCTGTCGCCCGGGCTGGCCACGGCGCCCCTGCTCGACATCCTGTCGACCCACTTCGTGCTGACGCTGGCCCTGCGCCAGCCCGGCCGCTTCAACCTGCGCCGCGACGTCAACAGCCTGCTGGGGCTCACCGGCCGCCACCTGGTGTGGCCGGCCGGGGTGCTGCAGCGCCTGCGCAGCTTTCTGCAGGGCCGTTGCCGCAACCACGACGCCTGGCGCGGCCACGAGGGGCTGGACGAAGCCGCTTTCCTCGAGCGTTTTGGCACCTGGCGGGGCCCCTACGAAGAGGGCACGCTCTTCTTCTACATGGACGAGTACGTCAAGGATGCGCCCAAGGATTTGCTGGCCACACTGGCAGCCACCCGTGACTGGCTGCAGGACCGCCTGAAGAAGGAAACCTCGCTGGTCGAGAAGAACATCGACGCGCTGGGTGGCCTGTTGCAGCTGAACCCGGCTGAACGCGCGCTGCTGCTCTACGGCACCCTGGCGCGCTACCAGCGTGACCTGCGGGGTCTGCTCGTAGAGTTCAAGGTCTCCAGTGCGCAGGAAGCCTACGCCGCCCTGGCCGAGGTGGCCGGTGTCGACGCCCGCGACGTGGCCGAGGCGCTGCGCGCGGGTTCGCGCCTGGAACGCACGGGCATGGTTGAGAACCTGATTTCCGAACACAACATCACCGACCTGGCCGACCTGATGAAGGTCAGCGAACAGCTGCCGCCGGTGTTGATGCGCGAATACCCCAAGGCCGACGACCTGATGGCGGTGTTCACGCGCCCGGCCAGGCCCAGTGAGCTCACGCCGGCCGATTTCAGCTTTGTGGCCGAGGACGTGCAGGTGCTGACCTCACTGCTGCGCGAGGCCGCCACGCGCCAGGCGCCGGGTGTCAACGTGCTGCTGTACGGGCCGCCGGGCACGGGCAAGACGGAGCTGGCCAAGGTCTGCGCCCAGGCCGCCGGGCTCAGCCTGTACGAGGTCGAATCGGCTGACCGCGAAGGCCATTCCCTGTCCGGGAAAGACCGCTACCGCAGCCTGCAGATCAGCCAGGTCTTCCTCAAGGGCGGGCGCCAGGTGGCCCTGCTGTTCGACGAGGTCGAGGATGTCTTCCCCACGATCAGCGGTGACGCCGCGCAGCTGCTGGCCCGGCTGGACAACCGCAGCGACGCACCGCCCACGGGCAGCGTCAGTGGCAAGGCCTGGGTCAACCAGATCCTGGAAACCAACCCGGTGCCGGTGATCTGGGTGACCAACCGCATCGAGCAGATCGACCCCGCCTTCCGCCGCCGCTTCCAGTACCACCTGCAGCTGAAGGCGCCCGCGCCCGGCGCTCGGCTGGGCCTGGTGACGCGGGTGCTGGCGGGGGCCGACATCAGCCCGGCCTTCGTGGCCAAGCTGGCCGAGCGCCGCAACCTGACACCGGCGCAGATCCGCACCGCGTGGCGGTTTGCCGCGCTGGTGGGGGGTGCTGCCCAGGGCGACGAGCCAGCGCGCGACCCGGCAGCCCTCGAAGCGCTGATCGAACGCCAGCTGGCGCATGCCGATGTGGCGCTGGCCGGCGGCCAGGCCCGTGCCGCCAGCGCCGCCCGGCCCGCGGTGACCACCTATGACCTGAGCCTGCTGAACGTGGAGTCTCGCTTCGAAATTCCCCGCATCGTGGCCGCGCTGCAGCGACGAGGCCACGGCACGCTGTGTTTTCACGGCTTGCCCGGCACCGGCAAGACGGCGCTGGCCGAGCACATCGCGCATGCGCTGCAGCGTCCGCTGATGGTGCGCCAGGCCAGCGACCTGGCCAGCAAGTTTGTGGGCGAGACCGAGCAGAACATGGCCCGCATGTTCGAGGCCGCGCAGGCCGACGGCGCGGTGCTGCTGCTGGACGAGGCCGACAGCTTCCTGCGCAGCCGCAAGCGTGCCGAGCGTACCTACGAGATCACCGAAGTCAACGAGATGCTGCAGGGCATGGAGCGTTTTGCCGGCATCTTCATCTGTACCACCAACCTGTTCGAGGACCTGGACGAGGCCGCGCTGCGCCGCTTCAGCTTCAAGATCCGCTTCCTGGCGCTCACGCCACCGCAGCGCGAACGGATGTTTGTCACCGAGGCGCTGGGCGGCGACGCCACGCTCCTGGAAGCTGAGCACCGCCAGCGCCTCACGGCGCTGGAACTGCTGACACCGGGTGACTTTGCCGCGGTGCGGCGGCAGGCGGACATCCTGGGCGAGACGCTCACGGCCGATGAGTTTCTGAGCCAGCTCGAAGGTGAGCACCGCATCAAGCCAGACGTCAGAGCGCAGAGAAGCGTGGGTTTCGTCTCGGTGATCCGGTGATCCGGATCTGCTGCGCGGGCGCCCCGCGTCCGATACTGGCAACATGCTGCAGCAACTGGGGGCCCGGTTCAAAGCGGCCCTCTCCTCACGAGCGGGCCGCAACGGTTCGTCAGGCCCGACGAGCGTTCCACCGTCTGGCGACGGCCCAGAGGGCTCAGCCCCCGGGCAAGATGCGCTGACCGGCCTGCCCAGCCGGGCGATGTTCGAGCGCGAGCTGCTCGCTGCTGCCCACCGGGCTGACCTGCACGGTACTCACCTGGTGTTGCTGTGCATCGGCGTAGACGCCTTCGAGCTCGTCAATGAAACCTACGGTCGGGCGTCGGGCGACGCCGCGCTGAAACAGCTGGCCCAACGCCTGGCACGCTTTGTGCGCACGGGATACGCCCTGGCACGCCTGGGCGGCACCGAGTTTGTGCTGCTGGTGCCGGGTGCCCTCTCGCACGGCCACGCGCTGGCCGAAGAGCTGATGAGGGTGCTGCGTGAACCCATGCAGATCGGCGCCCAGCGTGTGCAGCCCAGTTGCTCCATCGGCCTGGCTGCCTACCCTAACCACGGTGCATCCACCCTGCTGATGGGCTACGCCGATCTGGCCATGCGCGCCGCCCGCGACAGCGGTGGCGGCTGCTACGTCGAGTTTGACCGCCAGATGGGCGAAGACCAGCGGGCTCAGGCCGAGCTGGCCCGCGACCTGCGTGGCGCCGTCGAACGCCAGGAACTGCTGCTGTATTACCAGCCCAAGGTCGACGCCCTGACCTTGCAGGTCACGGCCGCCGAGGCCCTGGTGCGCTGGCAGCACCCGCGCCGCGGCCTCATCAGTCCCGACAAGTTCATCGTGTTGGCCGAACGCCATGGCCTGATCGGCCTGGTGGGCGACTGGGTCATCCGCGAGGCCACGCGCCAAGCGGCCGAATGGCGCAAACGCGGCCTGCGCATGCGCGTGGCCATCAATGTGTCGGGTGTGCAGCTGCGCCAGGATGGTTTTGCCGAGCGGCTGGCAGAGCAGCTGAAGTCCCAGGGCCTGCAGCCCGGCCGTTTCACCTGCGAGATCACCGAGACCGTGGCGATGGAAGACACCCAGGCCACCCAGCGCGCCCTGGCCCATATGGCCAACATGGGTGTGCATGTGTCGATCGACGACTTTGGCACTGGGCACTCCAGCCTGGCGCTGCTGCGCCGCCTGCGCGCCGAGGAACTCAAGATCGACCGCGCCTTTGTGACCGACCTTGGCCACAGCGCGGATGCCCTCGCGGTGGCCAAGGCCATCGTGCAGATGGCGCATTCGCTGGACATGAAGGTGGTGGCCGAGGGCGTGGAAACCGAACAGCAGCGCGACTGCCTGCTGGACCTCGGCTGCGACGAGCTGCAGGGTTTCCTGTTTGCCAAGCCCATGCCGGCCAAGAGCCTGGAGCTGTGGGCCACCAGCGACCAGGACAGCCCGCTGCACGCCTTCAGGCCATCCCTGTTCAGCGACACCAACGTCGCCGGCATTTGAGGGGTGTGGGCCGGCCCGGCTGCCTGGCGCACGGGCGGCCTCCGTAGAATCCCGGGTTGGCGGTGTACAGCCGTTTGACCCTCACCATCCCACCCATGAAGCCCTACACCCGCGCCGCCCAGCTGCCCGCCCTGATGCGCGAACGCATCCTGCTCATCGATGGCGCCATGGGCACGATGATCCAGCAGCACAAGCTCACCGAAGCCGACTTTCGTGGCGAGCGCCTGGTCGGCCATCCCAGCGACCTGAAGGGCAACAACGACTTGCTCGTGCTGACGCGGCCCGACATCATTGGCCAGATCCACGCCGACTACCTGGCCGCGGGCGCTGACCTCATCGAGACCAACACCTTCGGTGCCACCCGCGTGGCCCAGGACGACTACGGGCTCGGTTCGTTGGCCCGCGAGATGAACGTCGCCGCGGCCCGCCTGGCCCGCGAGGCCTGCGACCGCTTCAGCAGCGCCGACAAGCCGCGTTTTGTGGCGGGCGCGCTGGGCCCCACGCCCCGCACTGCCAGCATCAGCCCTGATGTGAACGACCCGGGCGCGCGCAATACCAGCTTTGACGAGTTGCGCGAGGCCTACCGCGAACAGGCCGAGGGCCTGCTGGAAGGCGGCTGCGACCTGTTCCTCGTGGAAACCATCTTCGACACGCTGAACGCCAAGGCGGCACTTTTTGCGCTCGACGAATTGATGGAGGCCACCGGTGAACGCCTGCCGGTGATCATCAGCGGCACCGTGACCGATGCGTCAGGGCGTGTGCTCAGCGGCCAGACGGTGGAAGCCTTCTGGCACTCGGTGCGCCATGCCCGGCCGCTGGCGGTGGGCCTGAATTGCGCACTGGGCGCCGCGCTGATGCGCCCGTACATCGAAGAGTTGGCCAAGGTGGCGGGTGATACCTTCATCAGCTGCTACCCGAATGCCGGCCTGCCCAATCCGATGAGCGACACCGGCTTCGATGAAACGCCCGAAGTCACTGGCGCGCAGCTGGAAGGTTTTGCCCGCGCCGGTTTCCTGAACATGGCGGGCGGCTGCTGCGGCACCACGCCGGCGCACATCGCCGAGATTGGCCGCCGGTTGGCCAACTACCGGCCGCGCTCGCTGCGCGACCCCTTGTTCAGCGGCCTGTTGCAGCTGGCCTGAGCGCGCGCCTGCGGGCGCCAGGCGGGCGCTCTCAGGCCATCGTCACGGCTTTTCCAGCGGCGGCACCGGCCCCAGCGGCGGAAACTCCGCCGCCCCCTTGGCCTTCCAGGCGGCGATCGCCTGCCCCATCTCGTCGATGTCGAAGATGGCGCTCTGCAGCAGCGTCATCTGGTCGAGTGCCGCACCGGTGCCATGGTCGCGGGCGTAGTTCAGGGCCCGTTTGCTGCCGGCCACCGCCAGCGGGCTCTTGGCGGCCATCTGGCTGGCCAGCGCCTGGGCGTGGGCGTGCAGCGCGGCGGCGTCAGGCAGCACCGCGTTGACCAGCCCGCAGGCCAGCGCCCGTTCAGCCGCCAGGCGCTCGCCGGTGTAGGCCATCTCGCGGGCCAGGCCCTGGGGAACCAGGCGCTGCAGCCGCTGCAGCACACCCAGGTCGGCGGCCATGCCGATGTGGATCTCCTGGACCGTGAAGAAGGCGTCGGCCGTGCAGACGCGGATGTCGCAGGCGGCGGCCAGGTCCAGCGCGCCGCCGATGCAGCCGCCCTGCACCGCGCAGATCACCGGGAAGCGGGCCTCGTCAAGCACGTCGATGCAGCGCATCAGCTGGCGCAGGTGGTCCTGGAAGGCCAGCCGATGGCGGGCGGTCTGCAGGCGCAGCCAGTCGGCGTCCTGGGCAAAGACATCCAGCGCCATGCCGGCGCTGAAGTGCTTGCCGGTGGAGCGGATCACCAGCACCCGCGTCTGCCCGGCGTCATTGAGCGACTGCACGGCGTCCCGCAGCGCGGGAAAAAACGCGGGCGCCAGCGTATTCAGGCGCTCCGGCCGGTTCAGCTCCAGGGTGGCGCAGCCATCGGCGCCGTGGGTCAAGGCAAAGAAGTCCTGCATGGGCGTGGCTCCGGGTCAGTGCCCCGTGCGGGGCGGGCAATCTGCAGTGTGCCAGCCCTGACTGCATACACTCCGGGGCATGAGCGGGCTGACCCTGGTAGACCGCACACCCGTGCACGTGCTGCGCGCCGGCAACCCGGCAGCAGCCCGCACGCATGTGCTCATCGTTCACGGACTGGGTGAACACCTGGGCCGTTATGCGGCCCTGGTGGACCGCCTCGTGCAGGCGGGGCACGCCGTCACGCTCTACGACCAGCGAGGCCATGGCCGCAGCGGCGGCGCGCGCGGCGCCATCCCGCACAACGAGGCGCTGCTGGGAGACCTGGCCTGCCTGATTGACAGCTGCCGTGACGCACGCCCGTCGCTGCCCTGGGACGCACAGGACCTGCCCCTGGTGCTGCTGGGCCACAGCATGGGCGGTGCGGTGGCGGCACGCTTCGTGGCCGAAGGCCTCGCAGAACGCCCCGCGGCCTGGTGGCGGCCGGTGAGCGGGCTGGTGCTGTCGTCACCCGCGCTCGCCGCCGACCTCAACCCGTTGCAGCACCTGCTGCTGGCGCTGGGCCGCCTCGCGCCCGACCAGGCCGCCGGCAACGGCCTGAAGCCGTCCTGGATCAGCCGTGACCGTGATGTCGTCAAGGCCTACCAGGCCGACCCGCTGGTGCACCCGCACATCACCCCGCGGCTGGCGCGTTTCATCCTGGCGGCTGGCGAGACGGTCAGGGCCCGTGCTGACCGCTGGCAGACGCCCACGCTGCTGATGTGGGCGGAGGCTGACCGCTGTGTCGCCCCGCGCGGGTCGGCCGAGATGGCCCGCCGGGCTCCGCCCGGGGTGGTCCAGGCCCAGCCCTGGCCCGGTCTGTACCACGAGATCTTCAACGAGCCGGAACGAGAGCAGGTCATCGCGGCCTTGCTGGTCTGGCTCGACGCCTTGCCGGCGCGTGTGCGTCCGCGCCTGTGACACCCCATCGACGTCCCCTGGAGCCTGCCCATGAACGCCACTGACCGCCTCGCACCCTTGCCAGCGTTGCCCGAACACCAGGCCCAGGCCTTGGCTGCCCACAGCGCGCAGCAGTGGCGCGAGGCCATCGTGCCCGCCCTGGTGCACTACATCGGCATCCCGGCCAAGAGCCCGCTCTTTGACGCCGACTGGGCGCAGCACGGGCACCTGGAGCGGGTCGTCACCGACGCCGCGGCGTGGGCCGAGTCGCGCGGGGTGTCAGGCCTGCGGCTGGAGGTGGTGCGCCTGCCGGGCCGCACCCCGGTGATCTTCTTCGAGGTACCCGCCACCCGCGCTGGCAGCCACGACACCGTGGTGTTCTACGGCCACCTGGACAAGCAGCCAGAGTTCAACGGCTGGCGCAACGACCTCGGCCCCTGGACACCCAAGATCGACGACGGCAAGCTCTACGGCCGTGGCGGTGCCGACGACGGTTATGCGCTGTACGCCGCCATCACCGCCATCCAGGCAGTCGACCACCAAGGCCTGCCGCGCCCTCGGTGTGTGGGCCTGATCGAGACCTGCGAAGAAAGTGGCTCGTTTGACCTGCCGGCCTACCTGGAGGCCCTGCAGGGCCGCCTGGGCGAGGTCAGCCTGGTGGTGTGCCTGGATTCCGGCGCCGGCAACTACGACCAGCTCTGGCTGACCACCAGCCTGCGCGGCAACATCACCGGGACCCTGAAGGTCGAGATCCTCACCGAAGGCATCCACTCCGGCGACGCCAGCGGCCTGGTGCCGTCGAGCTTTCGCATCCTGCGCCAGGTGCTGGACCGCCTGGAAGACGCCAAGACCGGCCAGCTGCTGCCCGACAGCTTTCACTGCCAGGTGCCGGCCGACCGTGTCGAGCAGGCGCGTGCCACGGCCGCCATCCTGGGCGACGAGGTCTGGAAGCGCATGCCCTGGGTCTGCGGCGCAGATGGTGCGATGGCGCTGCCCACCACCACCGACCCCGTGGAAGGTCTGCTCAACCGCACCTGGCGCCCGACGCTCAGCGTCACTGGGGTGGACGGCTTCCCCGACGTGCGCAACGCCGGCAACGTGCTGCGGCCCTTCACCGCCTTCAAGCTGAGCCTGCGCACACCGCCGCTGGTCAGCGGCCACGAGGCCGCGGTGACGCTGAAGACCCTGCTTGAGGACAACGCACCCTACAACGCCCGCGTCACCTTCGCGCCCGATGGCCGTGCCGGCGCCTGGGGCGCGACCGGCTGGAATGCGCCGCCCGTGGCCCCCTGGCTGGACAGCGCCCTGGGCGCGGCCAGCCAGGCGCACTTTGGCGCACCGGTGGGCTACATCGGCCAGGGCGGCACCATCCCGCTGATGAACCTGCTGCAGGAAGGCTTCCCGGCGGCCCAGATGATGGTCTGTGGTGTGCTGGGCCCCAAGAGCAACGCCCACGGCCCCAATGAGTTCCTGCACCTGGCCTATGCCGAGAAGCTGACGGCCGCCGTGGCCCAGGTGCTGGCTGCTCACCCCTGAGGCCGGTGCGCCCAGGGCCGATGCGCTGGCCTCAGTTGCCCTGCGCAGGCTGAAAGACCACTTCTTCTGTATATAGATAAGACCGTAGAGAATGTAATGTGAACTGATCAGTTCAATGATGCGAGCCTTCATCAACCGGCGCGCGGTTCAGGCGCCACCCCTGGAGAGTCTTGTCATGAAGAAACTGATCACAGCCGTTGCCCTGGCGGGCCTGACCCTGGCCGCCCAGGCCAAGGACATCGTGGACACCGCGGTGGCCGCCGGCAGCTTCAAGACCCTGGCCACCGCCCTGCAGGCGGCGGGCCTGGTCGACACCCTGAAGGGCAAGGGCCCGTTCACGGTGTTTGCCCCCACCGACGAGGCCTTTGCCAAGATCCCCAAGGCCGACCTGGATGCCCTGCTGAAGGACAAGGCCAAGCTGACGGCCGTGCTGACGTACCACGTCGTGCCGGGCACGGTGATGGCCAAGGACGTCAAGGCCGGCAAGGTCAAGACCGTTCAGGGCGGCGAGCTGACGGTGGCCACCACCGGCGGCGTGACCGTCAACAACGCCAAGGTCGTCAAGACCGACATCACGGCCAGCAATGGCGTGATCCATGTCATCGACACCGTGGTGATGCCCAAGTAAGCGGGCGGCTTCCTCAGGCGCCGGCGTGCGGCGGGGCTGTCAGAACGTGAAGCCCTCGCTGACACGCTGGCCACTCAGGGGCTCGATCAGCGGTAGCAGCGGCGCCAGCGGGCGGTAACGCATGGCGGCCTTGGTGAGGTAGCGGAAGAAACGGGGCAGGTCCTCGGCGTAACGTGCCTTGCCGTCGCGGTGCTTCAGCCGGCAGAAGATGCCGGCCACCTTCAGGTGGCGTTGCGCGCCCATCCATTCGATCTGCCGCCAGGTCTCGCCGAAGTCCTCTGGCAGGTCCAGGCCCGCCGCTCGGCCAGATTGCCACCATCGCACGGCCCAGTCGATCTCGAGGGCCTCGTCGTCCCAGCTCCAGAAGGCATCGCGCAGCAGGCTGGCGATGTCATAGGTGGCCGGCCCCTGCACGGCATCCTGAAAATCGAGCACGCCTGGGTTGGGTGTGCTGATCATCAGGTTGCGCGGCATCCAGTCGCGGTGCACAAAGACGGTCGGCTGCGCCAGGGCGCTGTCCACCAGCGCGCGTGTCACGCGCTGCCACAGCGCCTGTTCGCGGTCACCCCAGGTGACACCAAACTCGCGCTGCACACACCATTCAGGAAACAGCGCCATCTCGCGCATCAGCAAGGCCTCGTCGTAGACGGGCAAGCCCTCCTTGCGGGTGTGAACCTGCATCTGCACCAGGGCGGCGATGGCGTCGCGCATCAAGCCTTCGGCCTGTGCGGGTGTTGACGTGGGTTGGGTCAGCGCCTGCAGGTACAGCTGGTCACCCAGGTCTTCCAGCAGCACAAAGCCGTGTTCGGTGTCGCTGGCCAGCACCCGCGGGGTGTGCAGGCCCGCCTGCAGCAGCCGCTGGCCAATGTCGATGAAGGGCCGCACGTCTTCCAGCGGGGGAGGTGCATCCATGAGGATCAAGGGGCCTGAGGCACTGTCAATGCGCAGGTAACGCCGGAAGCTGGCGTCGGCCGAGGCCAGGCGCAGGCTGACTGGTTGCAGCCCCCAACTGGCAGGCAGCGACTGCAGCCAGCCTTCGCAGCGCTGGCGACGCGTGTCATCGGGCCACGCGACAGTGGGAAGCTCGGTGCCGGCACGGGCGGTGTCAGGGTTCATCGGGAAGCGGGCTCCGGCTGGGCGGGGGCCGGGATGCCAGGCAACCCCTCGTGGATAATCGATTTTACTGAGCGCCCATCTCGCCCAGCCGGCCGCTCATCCGGTCACCCATCCGCTCACGCATCCGGTCACGCTCTGGTGCCCGTTGCCTGACTGCCTGCCCATCGCTGCACCGTGCTGCTGAAATCCCCTCGTTGGTTGGCTTGTGCGCTGCGTCCTGTGGCAGCGGCGGCAGCCTGCGCCTGCGGTGGCGGTGCGGCACTGGGCCAGGCTGCGCCACCCGAGACCACGGAACGGCCTGCTGCCACGGCCGCACCGGGTGCTGCGCCGACCGCGCCGGCCGCGCCAGCGGCGGCGTCACCCGCATCGCTGCCCCGCTTGCGCCTGGACCGCGAACTCGGCGCGGCGGCCCGTGCCGGCGACAAGCCGCAGGGCGCTGCCTGGGTCGAGGCGCGGCGCATCCAGTCGTTTCCGTCGGCCGCATCGGCCCCCGGTGGCGTTGCCTCGCAGCGCCTCGTCGCCGAGGGTGATGTCGCCTTCCGGCACACCACCGCCGTCCTGCGCGCTGACCGCGTCAGCTATGACGGCGCCAACGAACAGCTGGACGCGAGCGGTCAGGTCCGCATCAGCCGCGAAGGTGCTGTCTACAGCGGCCCGGCACTGAGCATCCGCCTGGACACCTTCGAGGGCTGGTTCGAGCGCCCGGCGTTTGAGTTTCCGCGGTTTGGCTCCGGTGGCCAGGCCGACCGGCTGGAGTTCCTGGGCAGCAACCGGGCGCGCGCCTTCAATGCCGACTACACGAGCTGCCCGCGCGAGGCGCCCGCGCCAGGGGGGCCCGACGGCGGCGCCGACGCGGCCGTGTCGGTGACGCCGCGTGCCGGGGCGGGTGCCGCGGGCGCCAAACCCGCCGCGCCGGCCTGGATCCTGCAGACCCGCCGGCTGGACCTCAACTTCAACACCAATGAGGGCCTGGCCGAAGGTGCGGTGCTGCGCTTCCTCGGCGTGCCCATCCTGGCCGCCCCGGTGCTGAGTTTTCCGATCACCGACGACCGCAAGTCAGGCTGGCTGCCGCCCAATGTCAACCTGGACAGCCGCAGCGGCCTGGACGTCACTGTCCCGTACTACTGGAACATCGCCCCCCACCGCGACATGACCGTGACGCCGCGTCTGATGACCCGCCGCGGCCTGGGCGCCGATGTCGAGTGGCGCTACCTCGAGCGCCAGCATGAGGGCTTGCTCGGGTTGGATGTGCTGCCGCACGACAGCAGTTTCGGGCGCGGCCGCTGGGCCTGGCGGGCCGACCACCTGACCACCTGGGGCGCTGACGCACCGGCCGTGCTGAGGGGTACCACCGTGCAGTGGACCGGTGCCCGGGTGTCCGACGACAGCTGGTGGAAGGACTTCCCGCGCGGCGTCACGTCCTTGACGCCGCGCCTGCTCAGCCAGCGCGCGGCCGTCGAGCGGCCGTTGGCGCTGGGGTGGGCCGACGGCAGCCTCTACGCGCGCCTGGCCCACTGGCAGGTACTGCAGGCCGACGAGGCCATCGTCTCACCCTACCAGCGCAGCCCGCAGCTGGGTCTTCAGCTGCGCGCCAGTGGCGCCTTCGGTCTGCGCGCCGAGGCCACCACCGAACTCAACCGCTTCACCCTGGCACGGCGTGATGCGGCGACGGCCGCCCAGCCCGAAGGCTGGCGCTGGCATGCCCAGGCAGCCCTGGAGCGCCCCTGGAACGGTGATGGCTGGTGGCTGCGGCCCCGCCTGAGCCTGAACACCGCCTACTACCAGACCGACGGCCGCGCCGCGCAGCACCGCAGCGTGCCCAGCGTCAGCCTCGACGCCGGCGCCACCTTCGAGCGCGACACGTTGTTGATGGGCCGCTCGCTGCGGCAGGTGCTGGAGCCGCGCATCCGGTACGTGCGCACACCATTTCGCGAGCAGAGCCACCTGCCCAACTACGATTCGGCCGGCAAGGATTTCAACAGCACCTCGATCTACTCCGACAACGCCTGGTCCGGTGTCGACCGCCAGTCCGATTCCCACCAGCTGACCTTTGGCGCGACCACCTGGCTGCTGCGCGAGAGCGATGGCGCCGAAGTCCTGCGCCTGGGCCTGGTTCAGCGCCTGCTGCTGGACCCGCAACTGGTCACCCCTGATGACAGCAACCCGGTGAAGCAGTCGGCCACGCCGCTCACCCGGCAACTGTCTGACCTGCTGCTGATCGGCTCGACCCGGGTCGTGCCACGCTGGGCCCTGGAAGGGACGGTGCGCTACAACGCCGATACCCAGCGCGCAGTGCGCTCGGTGTTCAGCGCCCGCTATGTGGCTGACGACTTCCGCACGTTGAGCGCCGCCTACCGCTTCACACGCGGGCAGAGCGAACAGGTGGACTTCGGCTGGCAGTGGCCGCTGACCAGCCGACGGTCCGGGCAGTCCGGCCAGTGCCCCGGACGCCTGTTCGGGGTTGGCCGCATCAACTACAGCCTGCGCGACAGCCGCATCACCGATTCGCTCCTCGGCCTGGAGTACGACAGCGGCTGCTGGATCGGGCGCATCGTGGCCGAGCGGGTATCCACCGGCCGCAGCGAGGCCACCACGCGCCTGATGCTCCAGCTGGAGTTGGTCGGCCTGTCACGCCTGGGCTCCAACCCCCTGCGGGTGTTGAAGGAGAATATCCCTGGCTACCGCTTGCTCCGCGACGACCGCGGCGAGTCTTCCCCGTCCACGAGCCCGCTCCATGATTGAAGCCCCTGACCTCGCTGTGCCCCTTCCCCAAGCCGAGGCCTGCCTGCGCACGCCCCGGCGACACCAGCGCCCGGGGGCCTGGCGCCCTGTGCTGGCGTCCATGGCCATGGCCTTGGCCGGTGGCCTGCTGCTGGCCGATGCGGCCTGGGCCCAGGCGCGACCCAGCACCAGCGAACGGGCCACGGCACGCGCGGCCGACCGTGCCGCCGACCGCGCCGCCAGCCGGCCGGGCGACCACATCGTTGCGGTGGTCAACCAGGAGCTGGTCACCGCGGTGGAGATCGAACTGCGCCTGCGCCGGGCCGTCGACGAAGCTGCGCGCAGCGGCCAGCGCCTGCCGCCGGCCGAGCAACTGCGCCAGCGCATCACCGACGACCTTATCGAGGAACGCGTGATCCTGACCTACGCGCGTGAATCGGGCGCCAAGATCGACGAACCCGACCTCAACCGCGCCGTGCAGGCGGTGGCGGCCCAGAACCAGCTCACGGTGGACCAGCTTCGCGAGCGCCTCAAGCAGGACGGCATCGACTACACCCGTTTTCGCAACAACCTGCAGGAGCAGCTGCTGGTGGAGCGCACACGTGAGCGCGAGGTCTACCCGCGCATCCGCGTGACCGACGCCGAGGTGGAGCGGGTGCTGGAGCAGCAGCGCAGCGCGGCACAGGCCGACGCCACGCTCAACCTGGCCCAGATCCTGGTGACCATCCCCGAAGGTGCGAGTGCGGCGGTGATCGCCGAACGCCGTGCCCGCGCCGACGCGGCGCTGGCGCGCGTTCGTGCAGGCACCCCGTTCGAGACGGTCGCGCGCGAGGTCTCCGAAGATGCCAACCGCGAGCGCGGCGGTGAAATCGGCGCCCGGCCAGCGTCTCGGCTGCCGGACCTCTTTGTGGCGGCCGCCAAGTCCATGCAGGTGGGTGAGGTCTCGGCTGCGCCGGTGCAGAGCGCGGCCGGCTTCCACGTGCTCAAGCTGCTGTCCCGCGACGACGGCAGTGGCCTCAAGGTCACGCAGACCCGTGCCCGCCACATCCTGGTCAAGCCGACAGAGCAGCTCAAGACCGATCAGGTTCAGGCCCTGCTCAACGAATACCGCCGCCGCATCCTGTCCGGCCAGCGCAGCTTCGAGGACATGGCGCGCAGCTTCTCCGAGGACGGCTCTGCCCAGCAGGGTGGTGACCTCGGCTGGGCCGTGCCCGGCATGTTTGTGCCTGAGTTCGAGGAGGCCATGAGCCGGCTGCCCCTTGACGGCATCTCCGAGCCTGTGGTGTCGCGTTTCGGTGTGCACCTGATCCAGGTGCTGGAGCGCCGCCAGGTAGATGTCGACCCTCGGCAGGCCCGCGAGCAGGCGCGCAACACGCTGCGCGAGCAGAAGTTTGAGGGCACCTACAACGACTGGGTGAAGGAGCTGCGCGGGCGGGCTTACGTCGAGATGCGCGAGCCACCGCAGTGATGGCACGGCGTCTCAGCCTGGTTGGCCGGGCGTGAAGCACCTCGCCCGCAAGCGATTTGGCCAGCACTTCCTGGTCGATGAGGGGCTGATCCATCGCATCGTCAGCGAATTTGACCTCCGCCCGCAGGACACGGTGGTGGAGATTGGCCCCGGCCTGGGGGCGCTGACCCACCCGCTCATGCGCAGCGGCGCCGACCTCACGGTGATCGAGCTTGACCGCGACCTGGCCGCGCGCTGGCGCAAGCAGGGCGGCTGCACGGTGGTGGAATCCGATGTGCTGCAGGTTGATGTGGCCGCGCTGGCCGCCGGCCGTCGGCTGCGGATGGTCGGCAACCTGCCCTACAACATCTCCACACCCATCCTGTTTCACCTGCTGCCCCACGCCGACGTGGTGCAGGACCAGCACTTCATGCTGCAGGCCGAGGTGGTCGAACGCATGGTGGCCGAGCCGGGCCACAAGGCCTTCGGGCGGCTGAGCGTCATGCTGCAGTGGCGCTATGCGATGGACTGGGTCATCGATGTGCCGCCGGAAGCCTTCGACCCACCTCCGCGTGTCGATTCGGCAGTGGTTCGCATGGTGCCGCTGGCGCAACCGCCGGAGCTCAACCCGGCACTGCTCGGCGAACTCGTGACAAGCGCGTTCTCGCAGCGGCGCAAGCTCCTGCGCCACACGCTGGGGCGCTGGCTCGAGCAGCGTGGCTTCCAGGGCACGTTTGACCTGCAACGCCGCGCCGAGGAAGTGGCCGTGGCCGAATACGTGGCGCTGGCCCACGCGCTCGGCTGACACGTTGGCGCCCGACACCGGCCACTGGCTGCGCACATCCCCAGTGCGCAAGGCTTCGACAAAAGACAACGCCCTCGGGCCCAGAGAGCCGGAGGGCGTGATCGGACGCGGCGCGTTGCTTACGCGGCGTTCTGCCAGGCTGCGGTATCAAACGCGCTGGACATCATCGGCATGTTCATGCCGAAGTTGGGGTTGAAACCATTCTTGGACACCGCGACCTTGGCCGGTGCCTTGGTGGCTGTAGCTTCCGTGGGGGCCGTCTCTGCCGCCCGCTCCCATGACCCTTTTTCCTGGGAGCGGGCTACAGAAAAGAATAAAAGCACCTGAACGGTATTCGTCGCTCAGACCAGAAATCGGCGGCGTCGCGGAAGACGTCAAGCAGCTGCTCGCGCGCTTCACGGTCAAAACCGGGGCGATCGGGCAATTGCTCGAGCACCACCACAAACCCCGGCTGCTGCCCGGACTTGTTGACCAGGTCGGTCATGCAGTCGTAGAGCGCGTCCAGGTTCTTCCCGAAATGATCAGGGAACATGAACGCCTTGGCCAGCATCTCCAGCAGCTCCGGTTTGCCGGTGGCAGCCGACAGGTTGGCATACAGGAAATGATGGCCGGCATCTTGCGCGGCTCGCATCAGGTCATCAACCCGGTAGGCCCGGATCGACTGCACGATGTTGGGACGGATGGTCTGCAACTGCATGTGTCGCGGTCCTCCAGTGGCGTCAGGCGGTGAAACGGAACTCTCAAACATGACTGAGTACATGATCAGGGCACGATTCTCGAAAAACTCGCGTAGTGGTCCGCGGTGTAGAAACAGGTGTCAGGCTGCTTCGGTTCCTTGCCGCCGCACACGATCCGGCGGGCTCCCCGGTTGCGGGCACCCGGTGTCTTGACCGTGTACTCGCGGTAGTAGCCCCTGGACTTGCGCGGCAACAAACGTTCTCGGTTACCAAACACCGTACCGTCCTTGGTGTACGGGAATGGTCCGCCCGAGATGATCAATGCATGGGTCTGGCGGGCCTGTGGCGGCAGTGAGCCGAGCGATACGGTGCGGTTCAGGCTCTCTGCCACCGCCGCCGATTCCGCGTTGCTGTCCCGGGCTGCCGCAGGGTCTGCAAACCCCATCATCAGCAACACCAGGAAGCTGGCCCACAACCGCCAGAACCCGTGCATTCTTGGACCATCTAGCGTCGCTGCCGACCGGCCCCTTGGACCGACTCGGACGCGACCATTTGACGACCAACCCCAGACGCTCAGCACGGGTAACCCCTGAACTCAAGCCGCAAATGTTACCGGAACGCGGCCTCGGGCTCAAGACGTAGCCACATGCCTCAGCCGGGCATCAGGGCTTTGTCAGTGGTGGCTCACACTCGCGGCCACCATTCCTGTAAGCAGATGTCAAGCGCCTGACATCGTTGTTGCAGCCCCCGAGGGTGGGGAGCCGCGCACATCAGCGCACATTCTCGGTGCCGATCAGGCGAAAACGCCCGGGGTGGGCGCTGGGCCTGCCCCGGGCGGCCCAGCGCACTCAGCGGCTGGCGTTGGCGTCGGCCACCGTCAGTGCGGCCATGTTGACGATGCGCCTGACGGTGGCCGACGGCGTCAGGATGTGCACCGGCTTGGCGGCCCCCAGCAGCACCGGCCCGATGGCGATGCCACCACCGGCGGCCGTCTTGAGCAGGTTGTAGCTGATGTTGGCGGCATCGATGTTGGGCAGCACCAGCAGGTTGGCTTCGCCGGTGAGGGTGCTGTGCGGCATCAGTTCCTGGCGGTAGGCCGCGTCGAGTGCGGCGTCGCCGTGCATCTCGCCGTCGACCTCCAGCCAGGGTGCGCGCTCGCGCACCAGCGCCAGCGTGTCGCGCATCTTCACGGCCGAGGGGTGGTTGCTCGAGCCGAAGTTGCTGTGCGACAGCAGCGCGGCCTTGGGCACCAGGCCAAAGCGGCGCATCTCCTCGGCGGCCAGCAAGGTGATCTCGGCCAGTTGCTCGGCGCTCGGGTCGTAGTTGACGTGGGTGTCCACCAGGAAGACCTGGCGCCCCGGCAGGATCAGCCCATTCATGCAGGCATAGGTGCCCACACCTGGGCGGCGTCCGATGACCTGGTCGATGTGGCCGAGGTGCTGCGCGGTGGAGCCCCAGGTGCCGCAGATCATGCCGTCGACTTCGCCCTTGTGCAGCAGCATCGCCGCCACCAGCGTCAGGCGTCGGCGCATCTCGATCTTGGCAAACTGCACCGTGACGCCCTTGCGCTCGGTCATGCGGTGGTAGGTCGTCCAGTAGTCGCGGTAGCGCGGGTCGTCGTCGGTGTTGATGATCTCGATGTCGCGACCGGGCTGCAGCCGCAGGCCCAGCTGCTCGATGCGCCGCGTGATCTGCTGGGCACGCCCGACCAGCCAGGGGCGGGCAATCCGCTCGTCGACCATCACCTGCGCGGCGCGCAGCACGCGGCGGTCTTCGCCCTCGGCCAGCGCCACGTTCTTGCGCTTGGCCCGCTTGGCCACCGAGAAGATCGGCTTCATCGTCGTGCCGCTGGCATAGACAAAGCTGCGCAGCTTGTCGCGGTAGGCATCCATGTCGGCCACCGGGCGCCGTGCCACCCCGCTGTCGGCCGCGGCCTTGGCCACGGCCGGCGCGATGATCATCATCAGCCGCGGGTCAAACGGCTTGGGGATCAGGTAATCAGGCCCGAAGCTCAGCGTGGCGCCTGCGTAGGCCGACGCCACGGTGTCGTCCTGTTCGGCCTGGGCCAGTGCAGCGATGGCGTGGACGGCCGCGATCTCCATCTCGTCGTTGATGGTGGTCGCGCCACTGTCCAGTGCGCCGCGGAAGATGTAGGGGAAACACAGGACGTTGTTGACCTGGTTCGCGTAGTCAGTGCGCCCGGTGGCCATGATGGCGTCTTCGCGCACGGCCTTGACCTCCTCGGGCATGATTTCCGGGGTCGGGTTGGCCAGCGCAAAGATCAGCGGCCGATCGGCCATCGCGCGCACCATGTCGGGCTTCAGGACGCCCGCTGCGGACAGGCCCAGGAAGATATCGGCCCCTGCAATCACCTCGCTCAGCGTGCGTGCGCTGGTGGTTTGCGCAAACTCCGCCTTGTCAGGGTCCATCAGTTCGGTGCGGCCCTCATAGACCACGCCGGCGAGGTCAGTCACCCAGATGTTTCGGCGCGGGAAGCCCAGCTTCACGAGGAGGTTCACGCAGGCCAGTGCGGCCGCCCCAGCACCTGATGTGACAAGTTTGACCTCATCGATCTTCTTGCCCACCACCTTCAGCCCGTTGAGCAGGGCCGCACCGACCACGATGGCGGTGCCGTGCTGGTCGTCGTGGAAGACGGGAATCTTCATCCGCTCGCGCAGCTTGCGCTCGACGTAGAAGCAGTCCGGTGCCTTGATGTCCTCGAGGTTGATGCCGCCGAAGGTCGGCTCCAGTGCGGCGATGACGTCCACCAGCTTGTCCAGGTTCTTTTCCTGGATCTCCAGGTCGAAGACATCGATGCCGGCAAACTTCTTGAACAGGACGGCCTTGCCCTCCATCACCGGCTTGGAGGCCAGGGGGCCGATGTCGCCGAGCCCGAGTACCGCGGTGCCGTTGGTGACCACCGCCACCAGGTTGCCGCGCGAGGTGTAGCGAAAGGCGTTGTCGGCGTCGCGGACGATCTCTTCGCAGGCCGCGGCGACGCCGGGTGAGTAGGCCAGGGCCAGGTCACGCTGGTTGACCAGCTGCTTGGTGGCCACGATGGCGAGCTTGCCCGGTGTCGGAAACTCGTGGTATTCGAGTGCAGCACGCCGCAGCTCCTGGCGTTTGTCGTGGGTGTCTTGGCGTGTGTCAGGGGTCGACATGGGCTTCTCCAGGGGCGGGCCGGGATTGTAGGCAGGCCGTCAGCAGGCGGGTTCCCACGGGCGCGCAAGGCCCGGGCGCCCACAGGCCGTCGCCGTCGTCTGCGGCCATACTTCCGGGCATGCCGAACCGGCCTGCCCCCGTGCTGCATGCTGCCGCGCCGTCGTTGGCGGTGGCTGCCTACCGCTCTGCGCAACGCCGCCGCTGGCTGTGGGCAGGGCTGGTCGTGTTGCTGCTGGTGGCCCAGAGCCTGTTGCTGTGGCTGACCATCGCCTTTGAGGGCAACCGCCGCCAGGACCAAGCCGATGGGGTGGCCTCGCAGACTGCGGCCGAAATCAAGGGCCGCCTCGGGCGCATGGTGCAGGACCTTCAGGTGCTCACCTGGGACGACGACGCCAGTGCACAGGCCTGGTTGCAGCGCGCACGCCAGGCCCTGCGCCAGCACGCCGAGCTGGCCCGCCTGGAGCGCCGCAGCCCGTTGCGGGAACTCACGCTGTCGGCCGATTCGCCCCTGGCACCGCCCCTGTTTGTGCTGCGCCCGCGTGAGAGCCTGCCCTTCGAGGCCGAAACCGCGTGCGCCTCGGCCGGGCGCCTGTCGGCCCCGCACTACTCGGCAACCTACTTTGTGCCCTTGCCGGATGGCCGCGGCCAGGAAGTCATGGAGCTGTGCCTGCCGCAGATGACGGCGGGCAGGCCGTCGGGCTATGTCGTGGCCACACTGACGCTCGGGCCCTTGCTGGAAGCCGTGCTGCCGACGGCGCAGTCGCAGCGCTACGAGTTGAGTTTTGTGGAAAGTGACGGCGCCCGGCTGGTGCGGGCTGGCGCGCCTCGGGCGCCGGGCCTGTACCGTGCCGAGCGCCTGGTGGACCTGCCGGGCCACTCGCTGCAGCTGAGGGTGGACAGCGCACAGGGCGCGCCCAGCTGGGTGCCCAATCTGCCGGTCGCCTTGGTGGGCGGGCTCACCCTGGCCCTGCTGGCGCTGGTGGCGCTGCTGGCGCGCGACGTGCGGCGGCGCGCACAGGCTGAACAGGCGCTGGCCGAGTCGCTGGCGTTCAGGAAGGCGATGGAGGACTCGCTGGTCACTGGCCTGCGCGCACGCGACCTGCGCGGCCGGGTCACCTACGTCAACCCGGCGTTCTGCGCGATGGTCGGCTTCAGTGCCGAGGAACTCCTGGCCCAAAGCCAAGGCCGCGACGACAGCCCTGCCAGCGCCGACAGCCCTGCCCCGACCGCTGCCGACGCACCGTCCGCCACCCCGCGCGGTGTGCCGGTGCAGCGCTATTGGCCGCCCGAGCTGATCGACGAGTACCAGCGCCGGCAGACGCTGCGCATGGCCGAGCCGCCCGACGGTGAACGCGTCGCCGCAGCCCGTGAGGGGATCGAGACGGTCTTCATGCGGCGCAGTGGCGAACGCTTTCCGGTGATGATCTACGAGGCCCCGCTGGTCGACGGCCTGGGCGTGCACAAGGGCTGGATGAGTGCCGTGCTGGATGTCGGGCCGCAGCGGCGCGCCGAGGAACAGTCGCGGCTGCAGCAGGAGCGCCTGCAGGCGTCGGCCCGTCTGGCCACCATGGGCGAGATGGCGTCGCTGCTGAGCCATGAGCTGAACCAGCCGCTGGCGGCCATTGCCAGTTATGCCGGTGCTGCGCAGAACTGGGCGGCCGAGCCCGATGCATCGTCGGCCGACATGCTGCGCATGGCGCTGCAGCGCATCACCGAGCAGGCCGAGCGCGCCGGCCGCATCATCAAGAGCGTGCACAGCTTTGTGCGGCGCCGTGAGCAGCACCACGAGGCCGTGGTGGTCGACCAGCTCATCGATGCCGTGCTGCCGCTGGTGCGCCTGCAGTCACGCGCCAGCGGGACCCGCATCGTCTGCGAGTGGGCCACACCCGTGCCGCGGGTGCGCTGCGACCGCACGCTGGTTGAGCAGCTGGTGCTCAACCTCACGCGCAATGCCATCCAGGCCATGGAGCAGGCCTTGCCGCAGGACCGCGTGCTGACCCTGCGGGCCCACCCCGAAGGCCCACGGGTAGCCCTGGAGGTCATCGACCAGGGCTGCGGCATCGACGCGGCGCATGCCGAGCGTCTGTTCACCCCGTTCTACAGCACCCGCCGCGAGGGCATGGGCCTGGGCTTGAGCCTGTGCCGCACCGTGGTGGAACAGCACGGCGGCCAGCTCGAGTTTGATTCACCCTGGCCGCCGCAGGCCGCGGGGGGTTGCCGGTTTCGGTTTACGCTTCCGGCTGCCCCGGCCGCTGTCACCGCGGCCAATGCTGCCGCTGAAGGCCCCCCTGCCACAACCCTCAGGACCGAACCGCCGTGAGCCTGCCAACCGTCTACCTGGTGGATGACGAAGACGCCGTGCGTGAAGGCCTGGCCTGGTTGCTGCGTTCGCGCCGCCTGTTGTCGGAGGGCTTTGGCAGCGCCGAAGCCTTTGAGCAGTGGCTGGCCGAGCAGACGCACCCCAGCCGCCAGCCCTGGCCGCGCGCACCCAGCTGCCTGCTGCTGGACGTGCGCATGCCGGGCAAGAGCGGGCTGGCGCTGTTCGAGCAGCTCGTGGACCAGGGGCTGCTGCCCTACCTGCCGGTGCTCTTTCTCACCGGCCACGCCGAGGTGCCGATGGCGGTGGCGGCGGTCAAACAAGGGGCCTTCGACTTCATCGAGAAGCCCTTCTCCAACAACGCGCTGGTGGACCGCATCGAGACGGCACTGGAACGCAGCCGCGACGCCATCCAGGCGCGTGATGCCCGGCGCGGCCAGCGCGACCTGCTTGAGGGCCTGACCGAACGCGAGCGCGAAGTCATGCAGCAGGTGATTGCCGGCCAGCCCAACAAGCGCATCGCCGATGCCCTGGGCATCAGCGTGCGCACGGTCGAGGTCCATCGGGCGCGCGTCTTCGACAAGATGGGTGTGAAGTCGGCCGTGGAGCTGGCCAACCGCCTGCGCAGTGCGGGCCTGGCCGAATGAATACGTCGAGCGTGCGGCCGTGAGCCTGGGCGAGTTTGAACTCATCGAGCGCTGCTTCGCGCGCCAGGGGCACCCCCTGGGCCGCGCGGTGGCGCTGGGCGTGGGTGACGACTGCGCCTTGCTGCAGCCCGGCCCGGGCATGCAGCTGGCCGTCTCCAGCGACATGCTGGTGGAAGGGCGCCACTTCCTGAGCACCGTGCCGCCCGAGGCCCTGGGGCACAAGGCGCTGGCCGTCAACCTGAGCGACCTGGCCGCCTGTGGCGCCCAGCCCCTGGCCTTCACCCTGGCCCTGTCGCTGCCAGCGGCCGACGTGGCCTGGGTGCAGGGGCTGGCCGACGGGCTCTTTGCGCTGGCCGACCGCAGCGGCATTGCCCTGGTCGGGGGCGACACCACCGCGGGCCCGCTGAACCTGTGTGTGACGGTGATGGGTGAGGTGCCGGCCGGGCAGGCCTTGCTGCGCAGCGGGGCACGGCCTGGCGACGAGCTGTGGGTCAGCGGCCACCTGGGTGACGCGCGGCTGGCGCTCGAGGTGTTTCGCGGGCGGCTGAGCCTGCCCCAGGCGGATTTCGAGCAGGCCCGCCAGGCGATGGAGCGGCCCACCCCGCGGCTGGCGTTGGGCCTGGCATTGCGTGGCCTGGCCAGCAGCGCCATCGACCTGAGCGACGGTCTGCTGGGCGACCTCCGCCACATCCTGCGGCGTTCAGGCGTCGGCGCGCGGGTTGAGCGGGACACCTTGCCACGGTCAGCGCTGATGGCGCGTCAGGCGCCCGAACTGCAGGCCACCTGTCTGCTCGCGGGCGGCGACGACTACGAGCTGCTGTTCACCGCACCCGCGGCCGCACACCGCGCGGTGCTGGCGGCTGGCCGCGCGGCGGGGGTGGCGGTGAGCCCGGTGGGCCACATCACCGACACGCCAGGTTGCCGGGTGGTGGATGCCCAAGGCCAGCCTGTCCGCGGCGCGCTGCCGCGGGCCTTTGACCACTTTGCGGCGCCTTGAAGGCGCCCACGCGACACCCACCCATGGACGACACGCTGGCGCCCCCGCCCCCATCCCCGCTTCCACCACCCGTGGCGGCCCAGGCCGCACCGCGCCGAGCCACGGCGGCCTTCATGCTGGCCCACCCGGCGCGCTGGATTGCGCTGGGC
>JAJTDE010000143.1 GCA_021298085.1 Rubrivivax sp. | reverse complement strand
GCATGCAGTATTTCCTCGAAGACCTCCTGAAACACGGCTCACCTGAGCTGCGCCAGGCGCTGGCTCGCTGACACTGGCCGACGCCAGCCTGACAAGACACGCCCATGCTCCCAACCTGGATCTTCATCGTTTGTGTGCTGGCCGGCCGCTGGGCGCTGAAGCAGCCTGAGCGCATGCTGCCGGTGATGGTGGTGTCCTGCGGCTTTGGCGCCTCGGCTGCGATGGAAGTGGTCTTGCTGGGGTCAGCGCCGATCTCACCAGCCTTGTTCTTTGTGCCCTTCCTCTGGTTTGCCGCCTGGCGGGCGGGCCAGGGGCCTGCCATCGCAGGCGCTGTGTCCTTGCGCGAGCCCGGTGGCTGGCTGCTGCTCTACACCGCCTGGCTCTCGTTCTCGGCGGTATTCATGCCACGGCTGCTAGAAGGTGAGTCGCTGGTCTACATCACCTCGCGGGCGACCGCCGCGCTGACCGGCGTTGAGCTGCTGCCCCTGGCACCGAATTCAACCAACCTGACACAAGGCGCATATGCCGTGTTGGGTCTGGCCATCTTCATGGGTATTCGCGCGCTTTCGGCAAAGAAAGACATGGGGCGCTGGGCCCTGAATGCGGTTTTCGCAGCCACCACCGTAAACCTCATCATGGTGGTATGGGATGCACTCCAGGCCTTCACCGGGCTTGATCTCGGTCTGTCTTTGGTGCGAAATGCCAACTACGCCGTGGTGTCGCAATCGGTGGGTGGCTGGCCGCGACTGCAAGGGGCCTTCTCAGAGCCCGCGGCGATGGCCGGATTTACGCTGGCCCCCTACACCATCCTCCTGGCGCTTTGGCTGCGCGGTGTGCAACCGGCAAAGACGGGCTTGCTGGCCGGCCTTAGCGCGATTGCTCTTGTGTCCACTTTGTCGTCCACCGCACTTGTCAGCATCGTGGTCGTGACCGTGTTGGTGCTGTTGTGCCACCTGTGGGGCCAGCTGAACATGGAGCGCCGCTCACCGCGATTTGGTGTGGTGACCGCCGTGTTCCTGGGCTTGGTTTCTGCGGCCTGTGTGCTGGTTCTCTGGTGGCCCAACTGGCTTCAGCGCATCGCTGACATCAGCTGGACCATGGTGTTCGAGAAGGCCGAAAGCACATCGGGCCAGGAGCGGCTCCAGTGGGCGCTAGGAACCTGGCAGAACTTTCTGGACTCCTGGGGGCTGGGCACCGGAACAGGCAGCGCCCGCGGCTCGAGCTACCCCCTGGTCGTGCTGGGCAACGCGGGGCTACCCGGCCTGCTCCTGGTGATGACCTTCCTGGGCCTGTGCCTGTTCAAGCCCGCACGTCTGGCGCAGGAGCAAGGCGCCATGTCAGACCCCGATGCATCGATGCACCGCCACATGCTGTTTGCCTTTCGCATGGGCTTGGTGGGACGCCTTATTCCCCTTTCCTTGTCGGGCACGATGATCGACCCTGGCCCGATGTTCTACGTGATTGCGGGCGTGGTGGCCGGCCTGCTGGTCAGCAGCCCCAGCGTCACACGCCAAGAGCAGCGTGAAGACGGCACGCTAGGCGAAGTGTCTGACACGCCGGTTCACTTGACGGCCCATAACACCTAGCCTCTGGCGGCTTAGGTGTCAGTCAACGGCCCCTACACCCGCAACAAAACATCCACCAGCTGAGCGGCTGACGCTGTCCATGTCTTGTGGCTGGCATGTTCAAGGCCCGCGCGAGCCCGATCCGCGCGCCAGACAGGGTCCTCTGCCAGGCGCGAAATGGCCGACACCCAGGCCGACTCGTCATCGGGCGGTGCGTAATCTGCCGCTCCAGCACAGACCTCCGGCAGTGCACCACATGGCGCGACCACGGCCGGGCAACCCACCACCATGGCCTCCAGCGGCGGAAGCCCAAACCCTTCAGTCAAGGACGGAAAGGCCATGCACAGCGCGTACTGGTACAGCGCCTTGAGCTGCTCGTCAGAGATTCGTCCAGCAAAGACAACCTGGGGCCCCGCCTGATGCCCCAGACGCTCGAAGGCCGCCGCATCGGCACTGCCAAAGAGCACCAGCTTCAAGCCCGACAGGCGCTGGTCCTGAAAAGCCTTGAGCAGAAGCGCCACATTCTTGTGGGCTTGCGTATTGGCCAAGCCAACCACGTAGCGACCTCGCTCCAACCCCAGCGAGGACACCAGCGAGTCGTCACTGGCCAGACGGAGCATGTGGTCGACGCCGTTGTGGATGACCGACACACGTGCTGGCTCAACCAGCCGGTAGTGGGCGAGTTGACCTCGGGAGAACTCGGACACCGTCAGGATGTGTCGATGTCGACGACCCGCCACGGGCTGATGCAGGTGGTACCAGGTCCGAAATCCACGGTTGTAGCTGGCCGGGGAACTGTGTACCTGGGCATCATGGAACATGGTCACGGCGTCGCGCGCGGCCATCGGGCCGACGTTGCACAGGCTCAGCAAAAGGCTGCCGCGCGCGCACCAGGGCAGCGTCAGTTGCTCCCACGGAATACCCACCAGCGGCCCGAGAACGCGGTACGGTATGCCCAGGCGGCGCGCCCTTTCTTCGCCATCCCGTGGCACCCACAGTTCCAGGCTCAAGCGCTGGGCCAACGCGGGATCACGACGCAAGACCTCGTGCATACCCAACAGCAGTTCCTCGGCGACACGGTGCACCCCGGTCGAGTCGGCCGACAGAAACTTGCCATTGACGACAACACGGCACTGCCCGCCGCGACGGGCTGATGCTGGCATCACGCCAATACCTTGCGTACGGTGATGCGCTTGACCCGGTGCACCGGGCAGTCCCGGCAGTCAGAAACCAGCGCAAAACCATAGCCCCACTGGTTCACAAAGCGAGCGTCCTTGATGATCCAGGAACGTGTGGCGGTCTCGGCCGTGGGCGCCATCACTAACACCCCTGGTGCGGTCTTGAAGCCCCGGGGGGTCGCCGCTTCGTAATTGAGGCGCAATGGGATGCGGCCTTTCGCGCCCGCGCGCTCGATCTCAACAGTGATCTCGATGGGCTCTGCGTCGTAGCAGAGAAACGCCGGGTCTACTGCAAAGACCTGTCCAGTATCCGGTGTGCCACGTGGCTGAGAACCGCCATAGACATCAAGGCCATGGGCAGACACCACATACAAGCCGTACTCCACCAGCCGCGTTCCAAACTCGATGAACACTTCGTCGGAACGTGCCAACTCTATGTCCAGGGGGTCCGGTGCGCCCGACCTGGCGGCGGCCACCAACGCATCGGCCACATCCAGAACCAGCACAGGCGAGGGGCCGACGACGATCTGCGCTGCGCTGCGAACGGCCGAACCAGGCTGCAGCCAGCGGGAGGGCTGCTGGAGCGACACCCGTTGAGGGGCCACCATCGGCCGCCCCCACGCGACCATCACGGGGCCACTTTGGCCCGAAAAAACATGCCCAGTGACCTGCGGGCCCAGCGCCACCCGCCCCAGGTACGCGGGGGTGCGGCCCAGGTAGCGAACAAGCGCTGCCAAGGCATGGAACGCCTGCCGCGGATTGCCAGCCACGTCCATCAAGCCGAGCGGGCCACTGTCGCCGTCCATGCCCTCAAACCACTGGATCACAGAGACACCTTGAACCAGCCCGAGAATATAGGCCTTGATCAATGCATCGGCCTGGAAGCGTTCGCCCAGTTCTGAGGTCGCACCGATTTCGGTGAAAAACACCGGCGCGTCACGCCTCGTGGGGCTCATCTTGGCGAGCATCTTGCGCAAGGTGGGCACGATGCTGGCGAACACACGGTCGCCTCCCGTGCTGCGCATCGTGGCATTCAGGCTTTCATAGGGATGGAGCACGACATAGTCAAACTGAGCACGTGCGCCGGCCTTGATCACCTGCTCCAGGTAGAGGATATGCGCCGACTTGGCGGCCAGACCCACCTGAAACCGCTTGTCGACGGCCTTTGCCGCCGCATGCGTGGCGCGGACGATGCGCGCGTAATCAGCCGGCGTCTGCTTGGCGCCGGTGCCATTGGGCGGCTCATTCCAGACCTCGAGATGGGTTGCCCGACCCTTGGCACGGTGGGCCACCTGGGACACATACCGCGCCCAGCCCTGAAGGTTATTGACGGGCAAACTTCTCGGCTCGTCTTGGGTATTCCACGCCGGAGTGCCCATCAACAAAATGCCGAACCAGATGTCGCGTTGCTGCAAATACGCCATCTGGTCATCGAAGACAGACCAGAACCAGTTATCAGGCTGGGGTTCGAGAGTGGGCCACCAGGCACTGACCGTCCGGTGGTTGTCTATGCCTAACTGCTGAATCTTGGGCAACCATCGGTCCAGCGTATTGACTGTGCGGTTATGGACACTCGACGCGCCAATGCCAAACACGCTGGGCAATGGGACTTCAGGACCCGGTGCAGTGTCCACATCTTCCAGATCCGAGGCCATTGAAGCGGTGGAACTCGCCCAAGCAATCGCGGCCAAAGCCACGCGCTGCAAAGCATCACGCCTGTTCAAGCGCACCAGAGGCAAAGAAGGAGGACGCGTGTCTCTCCGATGGTCATCGGTCACAAATGGGTACACCTTGGTTGCACGTCAACAGCAAACTGAGTTCGCGGACCAGTTTGGAGCGTCTGCCGCAACGGTTGCAGGGGATTTGGGCACACAGATTCCCGTGCGACCCTTGCTGCAACGATGTTGCCACGCAGATACCCAGAGCCCTCAATTTCTCCCTAGCTTCTCCCCCCCGAAAGTGGAGGGTTGCACAGGTCGTCGACACCCACCGTTTGTTAACGTCAGTGACTTTTCAGCTTGTGCTTACGCGCTTGGGCGCAATCACAGGCAGCACCATGTCGTCTTCCAGCCACCGACTCGCCAGCATTGAACGCTCAGCAGCATCGCCATGCTGCCTGCGCACGCCACCGGGGGGCGCCTGACTTTGGGCTTTACGGGTGTCTGGATGCTCTTTGACATTTTCAGCTACTTGTTTGTCACCGGCATTCATGTCATGAGCGACAACCCACAACGAACAGGCTTGGGTTATCGCCATTTCGGTGTCTCGTACGCCGCCAAGATCATTCCTGCAATGCTTCTCGCCGCCATGGCGACCGCAGTCGTCGCAATGCACCAAATGCGCCGCAGAGTCGAACCCTCTGTAGTGTGCTGAGCCATTCCGTGGTTGACGGCTCGACAGTCCCACGGCACGCCTCTCGCCGTGCCGCCTGAAGCATCACGCGGAAACTATGCGACCCCACTCCACACAGCACAGGCAGCACCCGTGATTGCCAACATCCAAGCTCTGCGTGCCATCGCTGCACTTCTGGTGGTGTTCTATCACCTTCAAGCGCCCTTGGAGCGCTACATCGGCGCCGGCATGCACACCTCGTTCGGGGCGAGCGGGGTGGACATCTTCTTTGTGATCTCCGGCTTCATCATGTTCTACACGAACCGGGATTACGCGCGCAGCAGTGCCCAGTTCCTGAAGGACCGCGTCATCAGGATTGTTCCGCTCTACTGGATGGGCACCTTCCTGATTCTGGCCATCCTTGCTACTGGCCGGAGCCCTGACGGGGTCCGGGCAGTGGATCTGGGTGACCTGCTGACATCGCTGTTCTTCATCCCCGATGTACGCGCAGATGGATACGAATCGCCCGTCCTGACCCTCGGTTGGACGCTCATCTACGAGATGTTCTTCTACGGTGTGTTCGCGAGCTTTTTCTTCCTGCGCAACAGCGTGCGAATCCTGCTGGCCCTCAGCACCAGCTTCCTCCTCCTGATCGGGCTGGGCTTGGCACTGACGCCCAGCAGTTTCTCGCTGCGCTACTTCACCAACCCCATCATGCTGGAGTTTCTGATGGGGGGCCTGATCGCGATCCGCTACGCGCAGCTTCCGCCGCAGGGCAAACCCGCCGGACAAGGGGTCTGGTGGGCCGGGATCGTCCTCGGTGCGCTGGCCATCGTGGCCACCGAATGGCTGACGATGCGCTTTCTTGAGAAGGGCAGCTTGCTGCGGCCGGTCCTCTTTGGCCTGCCCGCAGCGCTCATTGTCTGGTCGGCACTGATGCTTGAACGCAGCGGTGCAGCCTGGCGCTCAGGCTGGATACAGTTGTTTGGCGCGGCAAGCTATGCGCTGTACCTGTTCCACCCGGTGATCATCCAGACCTGCACCATCGCCTTTGGACACGTGTTGCGCAAGACACTGCCAAGCCTCTCAACTGCCCACGGGCTGATCACCTGGGGTCTGGCTGGCGTCTCCGCCACGATCAGCATCTGCGTGGCGTTGGCGGTGGCGATACTGATCTACCGGCACGTCGAGACCCCGGTCACACGCTGGCTCAAGCGCGTATCTGCATGACCGCCCTGCCCCGGCGGCAGCCATCACCGAAACGGAAAGAACACCGGAATCGACACCGCTGCCACCACCAGATAGACAGCCGCGACTGGCCCCCCAGTGCGCACGTAGTCTCCGAGCGTGTAGCGGCCCGGTGACATGATCATCAGGTTGGTCTGGTAGCCGTACGGCGTCAGGAAGCTGCAGCTTGCGCCGTACAGCACGGCCATCACAAACGGCTGCGGGTCCAGGTTGGACGCCTGGGCGGCACCCAACGCCACCGGAAACGCCAGCGCGGCCGCCGCGTTGTTGCTCATCAGCTCGGTCAGCAGCCACGTCACGACGAGCAGCACGGCCAGGCTTGCGTAAGGCCCGAAGGACTCCACGCCACCCATCAGGAACGCGGCCATGACCTTGGCCGCACCGCTGCTGACCATCACATCAGAGATGACCAGCGACGACGCGATGATGATCATCGTGCCGTAAGGCATGTTGCGGCGCAGGTCGCCTGGTTTGGCAAAGCCCAAGACCAGGAAAGCCACCAACAGCACCAGCAGCGCTTTCAGAAACTCCACCACCCCCAGGGCAGACAGCAGGACTGCCCCCACAAACGCACCCATGGCCAGCAAGCCGCTGCGGGGGTTGGTGAACTTCTGCACCTGGCGTTCCGAAACCACCACAAAGTTACGCTGCACGTTGTTGTGCTTCTCGAAGTCCTTGCCAACACAGAGCACCAACGTGTCACCCACCTCCAGCGGGATCTGGGCAATCGGCCCCTTCAGGCGTTCGCTGCCCCGCCGCACGGCGATCACGGCGGCATCAAAGCGCGAACGGAAATCGACATCCTTGATGGTGCGCTTGATCAGCGTCGAGGTGCTGGAGACGACCACTTCTACCAGGTTGTCCGTGGGCAGCTTGAAGTGCTGGCCGTGGGTCTCGAGGCCCTGGATGCGGGTCAGTACATCGAGCCGGGTCAGGTCACCGGTGAACACCAGCAGGTCACCGGCCTGCAGGACATCATCAGGCTGCACGGGCACCAGCACGCGCCCGTCCCGCACCAGTTCGGCCAGAAAGAGGTGGGAGAGCTTGCGCAAGCCAGCCTCTTCCACGGTACGGCCCTCCAGTGCAGAGCCCGGCTTGACCGTTGCCTCGAGAAAGTAGTCTGACGCCTTGTCTTCCTGGGCGGGCTTGACCTTCAGCAGCCACGGGTAGAGCAGCACCATGGTGACGCCGCACGACAGCACCAGGAGGGCGCCCACGGGGAACAGGTCGAAAATCTGCAGCGCAGGCAGGCCCTGACCGATGCTGAGTGAATTCACCAGCAGGTTGGTCGAGGTACCCACCAGCGTCATGACCCCACCGAGAGAGGCCGCAAAGCACATCGGCATCAGCAGGCGTGAGGCCGGGTGTGAACGCAACGTGCGCAGCGGCCCGATCAACGACGCCACCACCGCGGTGTTGTTCAGAAAGGCCGAGTAGGCGGCCGTGGTCACGTACAACTTGGCCAGCGCCCAGCGGTAGCTTCCGCTGAGCAGCTTCTCGGCCACCAGTTCCAGCAGGTGCGACTTGTCCAGAACCACTGAAATCAGCAGCAGCAGCACCACCGCAACCAGCCCAGGGTTGGTGAAGCTGGCCATGGCCTTGCTGACGGTGCTCAGGTCCAGCAGGATGAAGACCATCGCCAGCCCGCCAAACACCGTGGACGGTGCTCGGCGGCCCCTGAGCAGTTCGACAACCAGGACGGCCAGGCCCACCATCACGGCGGCCTGCTGCAGGTGTGCTGGCAACATCAGCTGATCATTCCCAGGGCGCGCAGGCGTTCAATGATCTGCTCGGCCGCCTGTTCGGGTGAACAGCGCTGGGTTTCGATGTGGATCTCAGGGCTCTCAGGCCGCTCATAAGGCGAGTCCACACCGGTGAAGTTCTTGAGCTCACCCTTGCGCGCCTTCTTGTACAGGCCCTTGACATCGTTGGCCTCTGCCACGTCCAGGGGTGTATCCACAAAGACCTCGACAAACTCGCCCGGCTGCAGCAATGACCTGGCCATGGCGCGCTCGGCGCGGAACGGCGAGATGAAGGCCGTGATGACAATCAGGCCGGCATCGACCATCAGCCTGGACACCTCGGAGACACGCCGAATGTTTTCCACCCGGTCGGCTTCGGTAAAGCCCAGGTCCTTGCTGAGCCCGTGGCGCACGTTGTCGCCGTCCAGCAGGTAGGTGTGACGGTTCAGTGCATGCAACTTCTTTTCCACCAAATTGGCGATGGTTGACTTGCCGGCGCCCGAGAGCCCGGTCAACCACAGCACACCCGGCCGCTGACCCTTGATGCGTGAGCGTGCGCCCTTGTCCACATCGACATGCTGCAGGTGGATGTTGTGTGAGCGACGCAGCGCAAAGTGCAGCATCCCAGCGCCGACGGTGTTGTTGGTCAGGCGGTCGATCAGGATGAAGCCGCCGGTGTCCTTGTTTTTGGCGTATGCGTCAAATGGGACGGCACGGTCCAGGGCCAGGTTGCACACCCCGATCTCGTTGAGCGCCAGTTGCTTGGCCGCCAGGTGCTCCAGTGTGTTGACATTGACCTTGTACTTGGGCTCGGTCACGCTCGCGGCAACGGTGCTGGCGCCGATCTTCATCAGGTACTGGCGGCCCGGCAGCATGGGTTCGTCGGACATCCAGACCAAGGTGCACTCGAACTGATCGGCCACCTCGGCCGGGCTGTCCGCGGCGACGATCACGTCACCGCGCGAGATGTCGATCTCATCGGCGAGGGTCAGCGTGATGGACTGCCCTGCCACGGCCAGCGGCAGGTCACCGTTGGCCGTGACGATGCGGGCCACCCGGCTCTCGCGTCCGGAGGGCAGCGCCTTGACGCGATCACCCGGCTTCACCTGGCCGGTGGCGATCATTCCGGCAAAGCCACGAAAGTCGAGGTTGGGTCGGCACACCCACTGCACCGGCAGGCGCAGCGGCTCGGTCTGCAGGCGAGCGTCATCGATGTCCACCGTCTCCAGGTAGGCCATCAGCGTCGGCCCGCGGTACCACGGGGTCCGTTCGCTGTGCTGGAGCATGTTGTCGCCCTTGAGCGCCGCCAGGGGGATGGGCGTGATGTCCTCGATGCCGATCTGCTTGGCAAAGGACCGGTAGTCATCGGTGATGCGCTTGAAGACCGCTTCGGAATAGTCGACGAGGTCCATCTTGTTGATGGCCAGCACCACCTTGCGAATGCCGATCAGCTTGACGAGGTAGCTGTGTCGACGCGTCTGGGTCAGCACGCCCTTGCGGGCGTCGATCAGGATCACCGCCACATCAGCAGTGCTGGCGCCGGTCACCATGTTGCGCGTGTACTGCTCGTGCCCGGGGGTATCCGCCACGATGAACTTGCGCCGGTCCGTTGAGAAGAAACGGTAGGCCACATCGATGGTGATGCCTTGCTCGCGCTCCGCGGACAGGCCGTCGACCAGGAGCGCAAAGTCGATGTCACCGCCCTGGGTGCCCCACTTGCGGCTGTCGGCCTCGACGGCGGCCAACTGGTCTTCGAAGAGCATCTTGCTGTCGTACAGCAGGCGCCCGATGAGGGTGCTCTTGCCGTCATCGACGCTGCCGCAGGTGATGAAGCGCAGCAGGCTCTTGCGCTCATGCTGCTGCAGATACTGCTCGATGTCGGCGGCGA
>JAJTDE010000142.1 GCA_021298085.1 Rubrivivax sp. | reverse complement strand
CCTTCGACACGGAAGAACTCCGCCACCATCGACAAGCCGAAGCTGTGCTGTTCCTGTGGGTGTTGTGCCAGCAGCACACGCCGCCCATTGGGGGTCGGACGAATTTCCTGGTTGAACACCGGGCTCCAGTCGCGCAACAACCGCTGCAGACGGCCCAGGCAGATGGTGACGGTGGGAAAGTCGCATCGGTCAGCGTCCCAGAAGCTGCCCAGTTGCCGGGCGGCCGGGCTGAACAGCATCACGAAGATCTGGTGCATGCGAAGCCCACGCTCGTACAGGGCGTCAACCGCGGCGTTCAGTTCGGCATCGCTGCCGCGTATCAGCAACTGGACAAAACGGTCAATCTCGTGGGGTTGCAGCTGCACGGCGGGCGCGGCCGTGGACGCACCCGTGATGCCGCCATGGGCCTCCACCAGGCGCGGGATGACCTCCCGCTCCAGGGTGGATGTGAGCTTGTCATACCGCGTGCGGACATCCAGCTGGGCGCTGGTGGCCTTGACCATCGCGGCTTCAGAACGCGCAACCCGCTGCAACGACTCGGAAGTCATGCTCGGGCGGCTACCGGCTGCTGTGCCGGATTCTTTCGGTGGATTCATCGTTGTCTCCTCCGCGCCTGTACCGCTGGCGTGCCTGGCTACCGGTGAGGGCGCCAGGGCTTGGCGGTGCGCGGCCCCACGGTCTATCAAGGGCTTGTACGGGCATGCCGCTGTGCCCGTGCAGATCCGTCGCACAACGCGCGCGCCCTTGCCTTCCCCGTGCACACCGCTCGCGGATCGCGGCCCTTGACCGCTACCCGCACCTGCCAGCCCACACAGAAAGCAGGCAGAACCACCCGCCGCTCCAGAAGCCTCGGTTGTACTCCTCATCGGCGCTGGCGTCAAAACAGTTGTCCTGAAAAAGCCGGGGCAATGGCCGTCCGATGGAGGGATACGGCTTGCAACACATTCACACAGGGTGCAAATAATGGCTGGAGAAACCGGTTGTGTCAATCTGGCTTTACGTCACTGCTGATTGACATACCGGCGGCCCGGGTCTAGTCTCCTGACATCTGCCGCGGCCGACCATGAACTCCACCCTTTCCCCCCTCCTCTACACGCCCGAACAGCGGAAACGGCGCGACGCCACACGCTGGACGCTGGTGCAGGGCCTGTTGGCGCCGGTGCAGTTCCTGGTGTGCCTGGTCAGCGCTGCCCTGATGGTGCGCTGGCTGGTCACCGGCGAAGGGCTGTGGGCCGCCAGCGCCTCGTTTGTGGCCAAGTGCGTTCTGCTCTACCTGATCATGGTCACTGGCGCCATCTGGGAAAAGGTGGTCTTTGGCCAGTGGCTGTTTGCCCCTGCTTTCTTCTGGGAAGACGTGGTCTCGATGCTGGTGATCGCGCTGCACACGGCCTGCCTGGTGGGCATGGTCACCGGCGCGATGTCGCCACGCACCCAGATGCTGCTCGCGCTGGCGGCCTATGCCGCCTACATCGTCAACGCCATCCAGTTCGTGTGGAAGCTGCGTCGCGCCCGCCTGGACGAGGCACGCCGCGCACAGGCCAACACGCTGCAGGGAGTCGCCACCGCATGAACGCCCGCCTACCCATCGTTGCCGAACCCAGCCCTGGCTGCGCCCTGCCACCCGTCATTCTTGAGCGCGGACAACGCGAGGTCTTCTGTGGGCTGACAGGCATCGTCTGGCTGCACCGCAAGATCCAGGATGCCTTTTTCCTGGTGGTGGGCTCGCGCACCTGCGCACACCTGCTGCAATCGGCCGCCGGCGTGATGATCTTTGCCGAGCCCCGGTTCGCCACGGCCATCATCGATGACCGTGACCTGGCCGGCCTGGCCGATGCCCATGACGAGCTCAACCGCGTGGTCACGCGGCTGCTGGAGCGTCGCCCCGAAATCCGCCTGCTGTTCCTGGTGGGTTCCTGCCCGTCGGAAGTCATCAAGCTGGACCTGGGCAAGGCCGCGGCGCAGCTGTCTACGCGCTATGCCGGGCAGGTGGCTGTCAAGCATTGGTCGGGCAGCGGCATCGAAACCACCTTCACCCAGGGCGAAGACGCCTGCCTGGCCTCGCTGGTGCCGGGCCTGGCGCACACCGACGAGCCCGGCCTGATGGTGGTGGGCTCGCTGGCCGACGTGGTCGAAGACCAGTTTGCGCGCCACTTTGCCGCGCTGGGCATCGGCCCGGTGCACTTTCTGCCCGCCCGGCGCGCCGGTCAGATGCCCGCCGTCGGCCCGAACACCCAGCTGCTGCTGGCCCAGCCCTTCCTGGCCGACACCTGCAAGGCCCTGGAGGCCCGCGGCGCTCAGCGCTTGTCCGCGCCCTACCCGCTCGGCGCTGAAGGCACGACGCTGTGGCTGCAGGCAGCCGCGCAGGCCTTTGGTGTGGACCCGGCGCGGCGCGCCAACGTGCTGGGGCCGCTGCGCGAGCGGGCCGCCCGCTCGCTGGCCCACCATCGCCAGCAGCTGCAGGGCAAGCGGGTGTTCTTCTTCCCTGACTCGCAGCTGGAGATGCCGCTGGCCCGCTTCCTGGCCCGTGAACTCGCCGTGGAGCTGGTCGAGGTCGGCAGCCCCTACCTGCACCGCAACCTGCTTGACGCCGAGTGGCCGCTGCTGCCCGACGGCACCCAGCTGTCGGAAGGCCAGGACGTGGAACGCCAGCTCGACCGCTGCCGCACCGCCCAGCCCGACCTGGTCGTGTGTGGCCTGGGCCTGGCCAATCCGCTGGAAGCCGAGGGCATGACCACCAAGTGGTCGATCGAACTCGTCTTCACGCCCATCCAGGGCTATGAGCAGGCCGCCGACCTGGCCGGCCTGTTCACCCGCCCGCTGTTGCGCCGCGAGAAGCTCGGCGCCGGCCGCAGCCACATCCCCATCGTGGGTGTGCCACTGTCAGCCCCCCTTCAACCGACGGCCGCCTGAGCCGCCGACAAGAGCCCGACCATGCAGCTCACCCTGTGGACCTACGAAGGCCCGACACACATCGGCGCGATGCGCATCGCCACCGCGATGAAGGGCCTGCACTACGTGCTGCACGCCCCGCAGGGCGACACCTACGCTGACCTCCTGTTCACGATGATCGAGCGGCGCGACCACCGTCCGCCCGTGACCTACACCACCTTCCAGGCCCGTGACCTGGGCGGTGACACGGCTGAGCTGTTCAAGCAGGCGGCGCGAGACGCCGTCGAACGCTTCCAGCCGCAGGCCTTGCTGGTGGGTGCCTCGTGCACGGCCGAGCTGATCCAGGACGACCCGGGTGGCCTGGCCACGAGCATGGGCCTGAACGTGCCAGTCATTCCGCTGGAGCTGCCGTCCTACCAGCGCAAGGAAAACTGGGCCGCGTCGGAGACCTTCTACCGCCTGGTGCGCGCGCTGTGCCCGGCACCCGCCCAGCCCTTGACCGAACAACCCGCCGCCAGGCCGGTGTGCAACCTCCTGGGCCCGACGGCGCTGGGCTTCCGCCACCGCGACGACCTGCGCGAGATCCGCGGCCTGCTCGGCGAACTGGGCATCACCGTCAACGTGGTGGCGCCGATGGACGCGACACCCGCTGACCTGTCCCGCCTGGCCGACGCCAGCTTCAACGTGGTGCTCTACCCGGAAGTGGCGCTCACCGCCGCGCAATGGCTGCAGCGCGCACACCGCCAACCCTACACCCGCACCGTCCCCATCGGGCGCGAAGCCACGCAGGCCTTTGTCGACGAGGTCTGCCGCCTGGCCGGCATTGGCGTGCCGGCGCACCTGCAGGGCGCCGAACCGCGTGCCCGCTGGTACGCACGGTCCGTCGATTCCACCTACCTGACGGGCAAGCGGGTCTTCATCTTTGGCGACGCCACCCACGCCGTGGCCGCCGCCCGTGTGGCCACCCGAGAACTGGGCTTCACCGTGGTGGGCCTGGGAACCTATGCCCGCGAGTTTGCCCGTGAGGTGCGTGAAGCGGCCGCCCTGTACGGCGTGGAGCCGCTGATCACCGACGACTACCTCGAGGTGGAACAGGCCGTCGCCCAGGCCCAGCCGGAGCTGGTGCTGGGCACCCAGATGGAACGCCACATCGCCAAGCGGCTGGGCGTTCCCTGCGCCGTCATCTCAGCCCCGGTGCACGTGCAGGACTTTCCAGCCCGCTACTCGCCGCAGATGGGTTTTGAAGGCGCCAACGTGCTGTTCGACACCTGGGTGCACCCGCTGATGATGGGTCTCGAGGAACACCTGCTGCACATGTTCCGCGAGGACTTCGAGTTCCACGAAAGCGCCGGTGCCTCGCACCTGGGCCGCAACGCAGCGCAGGCCGCCAACGACCCAGCACAGGTGACACAGGCCGCCGCCGCGCAGGCCGCCTCGCTGATCACCGCGGTGGCCGCCGCAGCCACCGTGCCCGCGACGGTTGCCGCCGTGCCAGCCACCGCCAGCACAAGCCCGGCGAGCCCGGGCGTTCCTGCGGGCCCCGCAGGCCCCGCCACCTGGACGACCGAGGCCGAGCGTGAGCTCGGCAAGATCCCCTTCTTTGTGCGCGGCAAGGCCCGCCGCAACACTGAGCGCTACGCGTCTGACCGCAGCCTCGCCACCATCACGATCGAGACGCTCTACGATGCCAAGGCCCACTTCAGTCGTTAACGCGGCGCTGCACGGCTTTGTGGCCGCGCAACCCGGGAGCGCACAGGCCGCGCGTCCGGCCACGCCGGTTCGCGTGGTGCTGGTGACGATGGACAGCCACCTCGTCAGCACCGCCGCCCGTGCCGAGCAGCAGCTCAAGCGCGACATGCCCGGGCTGACGCTCCAGGTGCACTCGGCCGCCGATTGGGGCGACAAGCCCGAGGCCCTGCAGCGCTGCCGCGACGACATCGCCCGCGGCGACATCATCATCGTCACCATGCTCTTCCTCGAGGAGCATTTCCAGCCCGTGCTGGCCAACCTCAAGGCCCGTCGCGAGCACTGCGACGCGATGGTCTGCGTGCTGAGTGCGGCCGAGGTCAGCCGACTGACGCGCATGGGTGCGCTCAGCATGGACCGCGAAGCCACCGGCGTGATGGCGCTGGTCAAGAAGCTGCGCACGCGGATGATGGCCAAGGGTGCCGACAAGGGTGACGGCCATGCACCCAAGCCCAACGCCGGCCAGCAGCAGATGAAGATGCTGCGCATGCTGCCGCAGCTGCTGCGCTTTGTACCCGGCACCGCCCAGGACCTGCGCATCTACTTCCTGTGCCTGCAGTACTGGCTGGCTGGTTCGCAGGACAACATCGGCAGCATGGTGCGGCAGCTGGTCGACCGTTATGCCGACGGCGAGCGCCGCAGCTTCAGGGGCCGCCTGAAGCCCCAGGCGCCGGTCGAATACCCAGAAGTGGGCCTGTACCACCCGCGCATGGCCGGCCGGATGGCCGACGAGCTGTCCGCCCTGCCCCGGCCTGCTGCCAACCCGACCAAGGGCACGGTGGGTGTGCTGCTGCTGCGTTCGTACCTGCTGGCCGGCAACACCGGCCACTACGACGGCGTCATCCACGCGCTCGAAGCGCAAGGTCTGCAGGTGCGCCCGGCCTACGCCAGCGGCCTGGACGCCCGCCCGGCCATCGAACGCTTCTTCATCCAGGACGGCGTGCCCGCGGTCGATGCGGTGGTGTCGCTCACCGGGTTCTCTCTGGTGGGCGGCCCTGCCTACAACGACGCACGGGCCGCCGAGGACATCCTGGCCCGGCTGGACGTACCGTATTTCTCGGTCGCGCCGGTGGAGTTTCAGACGCTGGAACAGTGGGGCGCCAGCGAGCGCGGGCTGCTGCCGGTGGAAGCCACGATGATGGTGGCCATCCCCGAGCTGGACGGCGCCATCGCCCCCAGCATCTACGGCGGCCGTGCCGATGGTTCGGGCAAGGCCTGCACGGGCTGCTCGCGGGCCTGCCACTTTGAAGGCCATGCCGGCCGCACGGCAGGCGAATCGGGCGAAGCCGCCGCCACGGCGCACGACATGCGCAGCTGCTCCGAACGGGCCGACATGCTGGCGCAGCGCGTCGCACGACTGGTGCACCTGCGCCGCTCAGAACGTGCCCAGCGCCATGTCGGCATCGTGCTGTTCAACTTCCCGCCGAACGCCGGCAACACCGGCACGGCCGCCTTCCTGTCGGTGTTTGAATCGGTCCACAACACCCTGGTGGCGATGAAGGCCGCCGGCTACACGGTAGAAGTGCCCGACAGCGTCGACACGCTGCGCGAGAGCATCATCCACGGCAACGCCGAGGCACTGGGCGCCACCGCCAATGTGCACATGCGCATCCCCGCCAACGACCATGTCCGCCGGGAGCGCTGGCTCAAGGAGATCGAAGCGCAATGGGGCCCCGCCCCGGGCCGCGCGCAGAGCGACGGTGCGTCGATCTTTGTGCTGGGCGAACGCTTCGGCAACGTCTTTGTGGGCATCCAACCGGGCTTCGGCTACGAAGGCGACCCGATGCGCCTGCTGTTCGAGCGCGGCTTTGCCCCCACGCACGCGTTCAGCGCCTTCTACCGCTGGCTGCGCGAGGACTTCAAGGCCGACGCCGTGCTGCACTTCGGCACGCATGGCGCGCTGGAATTCATGCCCGGCAAGCAGAGCGGGCTGTCGGGCAACTGCTGGCCCGACCGCCTGATCGGCGACCTGCCCAACGTCTACCTCTACGCGTCCAACAACCCGTCAGAAGGTGCGCTGGCCAAGCGCCGTGCCGCCGCCACGCTGGTCAGCTACCTGACACCACCCGTGTCGGCCGCTGGGCTGTACAAGGGTCTGCTTGACTTGAAATCCTCGCTGGAGCGCTGGCGCGGCCTCAGCCCCGAGATGGCCAACCAACGGCCTGACCTGGCCACGCTGATCCAGGCACAAGCCGCGCAACTGGAACTGTGCGCCGCCGAACCGGCCTGGCCGCTGGACAACGCCGACAGCACCATCCACGGCCTGACGGCCCAGGTGCTGGAGCTCGAATACACCCTCATCCCCCACGGCCTGCACGTGGTCGGGCGCGCGTCCAGCCCGCCTGAGCGCCTGGAGTTCCTGGTGGCCATGGACGACGCCAAGGCCACCTCGCTGAACCAGCCGGCGCTGCCGCGCCGCAGCATCGAGGCCCTGGTGCAGGGCAAGGACTGGCGTGACGCCGCCGGCGCGGGCGGCCTGCCCGCCGACGACACCCACCAGCAGCGCCTGAGCGACTTGGCCCACGCTGACCAGCTCCTGTCGCGTGACCATGAACTCGACGGCATCCTGCACGCCCTGGACGGCGGCTACCTGCGCCCGGCGCCGGGCGGCGACGTGATGCGCAACCCCGAGGTGCTGCCCACCGGCCGCAACCTGCATGGCTTCGACCCCTTCCGCATCCCCAGCGCCTTTGCCGTGATCGACGGCCAGCGCCAGGCCGACAAGCTGCTGGAGCGCGTGCGGCTGGATGGCCAGCCCTTCCCCGAGACCATTGCGCTGGTGCTCTGGGGCACCGACAACCTGAAGACCGAAGGCGCGCCGCTGGCCCAGGCCCTGGCGCTCATCGGTGCCAAGGCGCGTTTCGACAGTTATGGCCGTCTGGCGGGGGCCGAACTGCTGCCGCTGGCCACGCTGGGACGGCCGCGCGTCGACGTGGTGATCACGCTGTCGGGCATCTTCCGCGACCTGCTCCCGCTGCAGATCCGCCTGCTGGCCGAGGCCTGCTTTCTGGCCGCCAGCGCTGACGAGCCGCCCGAATCCAACTTCGTGCGCAAGCACGCACTGGCCTACATGGCCGAGCACGGCGGCGACCTGGAAACCGCCTCGCTGCGCGTCTTCGGCAACGCCGAAGGCGCTTATGGCGCCAACCTGGGCAGCCTGATCGACAGCAGCCGCTGGGACGCCGAGGACGAACTGGCCGAGACCTTCACCCGGCGCAAGGGCTTTGCCTACGGCCGCCAGGGGCGGCCGACGCAGCAGCCCAAGCTGCTGTCCAGCGTGCTGGCCGGCGTGCAGCTCAGCTACCAGAACCTCGATTCGGTGGAGCTCGGCGTGACCACCATCGACACCTACTTCGACACCTTGGGCGGCATCAGCCGCGCCGTGCAGCGCGCCAAGCGCGCCAAGGGTGACCCGGCGGGGGTGGCGCCGGTCTACATCGGTGACCAGACCCGCGGTGAAGGCACGGTGCGCACGCTTACCGAACAGGTGGCCCTGGAAACGCGCACCCGCATGCTCAACCCCAAGTGGTACGAAGGGATGCTGGCCCATGGCTACGAGGGCGTGCGGCAGATCGAGACAGCCGTGACCAACACGCTGGGCTGGTCGGCCACCACCGGCCAGGTTCAGCCCTGGGTCTACCAACAGCTGACGGAGACCTTCATGCTCGACCCGGCGATGCGAGACCGCCTGGCCCAGCTCAACCCGACCGCATCGGCGAAGGTGGCCAACCGGCTGCTGGAAGCCCATCGTCGCCAGTACTGGAACCCCGATCCCGACGTGCTCGAAGCCCTGCAACGTGCAGGCGAAGAACTTGAAGACCGCCTCGAAGGTGTCTTCGTCAAGGCAGCCTGACGGCCGCCCTCCCCACCGGAATACACCATGACCGAAACCGCTACTGTCCCCGTCTCCCAGATCCGACGCGGCCCCCGCCCGACTGACGGAGAGGGCAGCGTGCAGGTTCAGCTCGACCCGAACCTGAAGATCGGCAATGCCAAGGTCTTTGCCGTCTATGGCAAGGGCGGCATTGGCAAGAGCACCACCAGCAGCAACCTCAGCGTGGCCTTCTCCAAGCTGGGCAAGCGTGTGCTGCAGATTGGCTGCGACCCCAAGCACGACAGCACCTTCACGCTGACCAAGAAGCTGGTGCCCACCGTCATCGACGTGCTGGAGAGCGTGAACTTCCACGCCGAAGAACTGCGCACGGAGGACTTTGTCTTCGAAGGCTACAACGGCGTGATGTGTGTGGAAGCCGGCGGCCCCCCGGCGGGCACCGGCTGCGGCGGCTATGTCGTCGGCCAGACCGTCAAGCTGCTGAAGGAACACCACCTGCTGGAAGACACCGACGTGGTGATCTTCGACGTGCTGGGTGACGTGGTCTGCGGCGGCTTTGCGGCGCCGCTGCAACACGCTGACCGTGCGCTGATCGTCACCGCAAACGACTTTGACTCCATCTTCGCGATGAACCGCATCGTGCAGGCCATCAGCGCCAAGGCGAAGAACTACAACGTCCGCCTGGGCGGCGTCATCGCCAACCGTTCTGACGCCACCGACCAGGTCGACAAGTTCAACGCCCGCGTCGGCCTGAAGACCATGGCGCGCTTTCCGCAGCTGGACGTGATTCGCAAGAGCCGGCTGAAGAAGGCCACGCTGTTCGAGATGGAAGAGTCACCCGAACTGCTGGCCGTGCAGCAGGAATACCTCCGTCTGGCCGCCAGCCTGTGGGCCGGCACTGACCCCATCGCACCCCAGGCCCTGAAAGACCGCGAGATCTTCGACCTGCTGGGTTTTGACTGAGAAAGCACCGGCCATGACCACGCCCAACACCTATCTTCAGCGGCGCAGCCAGATCGAGGACTACTTCGATCGCACGGCGATGAAGACCTGGCAGCAACTGACCTCCACCGAGCCGGTGGGCCGCATCCGCGCCACCGTGCGCGCCGGGCGCGACCGCATGCGCGGCATGCTGCTGGACTGGCTGCCCGCCGACCTGCACGGTCGCCGCATCCTGGATGCCGGTTGCGGCACCGGTGCATTGGCCATGGAGGCGGCACGGCGTGGCGCCACCGTGGTGGCCATCGACCTGTCCCCTTCGCTGGTGAAGGTGGCCGAACAGCGCGTGGCTGAACAGCTGGGGGTGTTCGACAACGGCGGCGCCATCCACTTCTGCAGCGGCGACATGACCGACCCGGGCTTGGGCCTGTTCGACCACGTGGTGGCGATGGATTCCATCATCCACTACGACGCCGACGACGCGCTGCGGGTCATCAAGGCCTGGGCACCCCGCGTCAGCGGATCGATGATCTTCACCTTTGCGCCCAGCACCCCGGCGCTGCAGACCATGCACGCGGTGGGCCGCCTGTTCCC
>JAJTDE010000310.1 GCA_021298085.1 Rubrivivax sp. | reverse complement strand
GTCTTGATGGTGCGTCGATCTGCCGGTCAAATCGCCACAGCGGTTGCCGCACGTCGCTCTGGGCAATGCCTCATGGACCAAAGAACCGGCACGCGGTGTGCACCAGGCGATGGCCCAGCACCGGTTCATGCAGAGATCGTCTTGCCAGCAGCCCAGCGCACGCTTGCCGGGCATTGGGCTTTGGACCAAGACGTGCTGTGGAATGCTGCTGAGTTGACCGAGCTGGCGGTGAGTCGTCGTACGGCGCGCGAGTACGACGTCGCGCTCCCGCATGAGCTGGATGCTGAGGGGCGGATCGCGCTGGCTCAGGCGTTCGCGGTGTTCCTGGCCGATCGTTACGGCTGCGCCGTTGATACAACGGTGCATGCACCCAGTGCACAAGGCGACTCCCGAAACCACCATGCATCGCTGTTGAGCACTACGCGAGAAGTGAAGTCGACTGGGCTTGGCGCCAAGACTGTCCTGGAGTTGCCCAACAGTACTCGTCGAGAGCTGGGGCTGCCGTCATCCACCATGGAGTTGGTCTTCATTCGTGAACAGTGGGCGCGGCTGGTCAATGAGGCGTTGCAGCGATATGGCCTTGACGTCCGTGTTGACCATCGAAGCCTGGTTGCCCAGCGCAAGGCAGCGCTGCAGCGGGGTGACGACGAACTCGCCGACACGCTTGACCGCCCGGCTACCTTGCACCTGGGGCCAAACGCGAGCGCCCTGGAGCGTCGCGGCGCTGAAACCTCACTCGGGACGTTCAACGCCTATGCGCGAGAGGCTGGGCAGCCGCAAGCCAGGGCCAGAGAGTTGGCGGCCTTGGCCGAGGAGATTGCGCTGCTGGAGTCAATGCTGGCCGACCATGGGCAGCAGTTGGGTTCCGCATCAAGCGGGGCCGGCGGGTAAGGCTCTGGCAGTATGCAAAGGCCGCGCGTCGGCAAAATTGGACGATGCGTATCAAGCTGATTGAAGAGCTGCCGATGGCCAGCAGCGCCGAGCTGTACCAGCTGAGCTGGGTGATTGATCAACTGCTCGCAGACCCCCGACGCATCGTGCAGGCGCGTAGCGAGCTGCACACGGGGCAGCGGGTTCAGTACTTCAACTGGGAAGACGGCAAGCTGCGCGCAGCGGTGGTCGTGTCGATGAAGGACCGGCGGGTGACGGTGCTGGACGAAGCCGCACGGGCGCACTTCACGGTGCCGTATGGAGCCCTCATGCCCGTTGACCAGTCCCAGCCTGCGGCCCAGGGGCAGGCGCACACGGCAAGTGCGCCGCAGCGCGCCGAACCGACACCACCGCCGGAAATCGCCCGTCGTGAAGACTTCAGGGTCGGTAGCCGTGTCAGCTTCACCGACCAGAACCTGCAGCACCGCGTCGGGCTGATCGTGCGCATCAACCAGCGCACTGCCACCCTGGACTGTGATGGACAGACCTGGCGCGTGGGCTTTGGGCTGCTGCGCCGCGTTGTTGACGCAGCACCATAGCGTCAGTGGGTTTTGTGCGCCTCATTGGTACGAGTCGGGCAGTGGGTGTCGCTGGTCGGGCCGCTATAACAGCGCACTACAAGCGCACTACCAGCCCATTACGGGGCTCAGTGCGCCACACAGGCTGCAGGCGTTCAGGGGGTGGGCGCTCGTGTGCTCAGCTGACCTGTTGCCGCGCATACCGTCTTACCTCCCCTCGGCTGACCAGCGTCGAATCGCTGCACGAAGGCGCCGCTTGGCCGCGGATTCCAGCGGCATGTGATCCACCAAGGACAGGGCAGTCTCAGGGTCAACGAGTTGATGAGCAAGCATGGCCTGACAGAACTCGCGGTCCTTGTCGCGTCCGGCTGCCGCTTTGGACATGAACAGATCGTGCAGGTCCAGGCAGTAACCGACCCGCTGGTTCGTCCCCTCGGACTGGACTCTGCAGACGCGATTCAGCCACCCCTCTGGCAGGACCGCTGTCTGCGGACCCACACCTTGCGCGTAGTAGCCATACGTCTGATGGAACTGAGAGCCCTCGCCGATCGCGCCATCGATTTGATCTGCCAGGTCCGGTGCCTGAAGCGGGTAGATGTCGGCCTCGGCTGACATGGTGAAGACGTCGGGCGGGTTCGGCAATGGGCCCAGGATCGACTGGCTGCCAACGATGATGAACTCGTACTGGTTCGTGATGTCACCGCTGGCGCGGATGATGTGCTCGAGCTCTTCGCGGGTCACGGTACCGCCTGCGTGCCTGGTTCGCCCAGCACCAGGCCCGTCTTCAGCTGCCCGATTTGGGCCAGGACGGCACGGCGGGCATCGTCAGGGAGCACAGCGGTCAAGGGCGACGCCTGACGCAGCTCCTGCGCGCGGCGTGTACGTCCAAGAACCTTTCTCCATTGGCTCTTGCGCAGGACTTCCTGCCACTCCAGCCACAGCCCCGTGGATCGTGAATGGCCGCTGGCGATCCATCGAGCCAGCGTTTGCCTGGCATCGTCCAGAAAGACTGGGTCATCGCGCGCTCGGCGAACGGCTTCCTCGTGCAAGGCCAAACTCTGAAGATCCTGGACCTGATGTCGCGAGTCGTCGGCGCGGACCGTGATCTGCACGGATGGCCGGGTGCGTCGTGATCGTGACGACGCAGTACCAGCCGGCTGCGCCTGCAGTGCATCTCCCGCCAGCAGGGCCAGTTCTGCGCTGATGCCGAGTACCGACATCACGCGCAGATAGGTTCCGATCGCGGGACCCGGGTCACCCGCTTCCACCGCACTCAGCGTGGTGCGCGACATGCCCGCACGTTTGACCATCTCCACGGTGCCCAGGCCCTGCGCCTTGCGCAGCAGCCGTAAGCGGTCGCCCAGTTGCAGCAGCAGTTGGCGCTCCAGGACAGCTGTGTTGTCTGAGGTGCTCATTTGCTTG
>JAJTDE010000309.1 GCA_021298085.1 Rubrivivax sp. | reverse complement strand
ACTCCGCCCAGCGAACCCCCGCGCAGCGGGGGCGGCGGAACCGGAGCGCAGCCAGCCACCCCGGCGCGGCCGTGGGCCTGCGCGAGACCTCACCCCACCACCCCAAAAACAGCCACGCACCCAGAAGCGCCACGCGCCAAGCAAGCTGTCACCCCCCCGGCGCACCCGACCAATACGCCGGCCGCCCATAGTGGTGCTTCAGGAAGTCGATCCACAACCGCACCCGCAGCGGCAGGTGGCGGGCATGGGGAAACACCGCATAGATGCCATTGGGTGGCGCCGCAAAGTCTTCCAGCACCACCCGCAGCTGGCCGCTCGCCACCTCGGCCTCGACTTCCCAGGTGCTGCGCCAGGCCAGCCCAAGCCCCTGCAGACACCAGGCGTGCAGCACCTGCCCGTCGCTGCAATCCAGCCGGCCGCGCGGACGCAGGTGCGTCAGCTCGCCGTCGACCATGAAGGCCCAGCCGCGGGTCTGGCTGGCGTCGGAACTGAGCGTCAGGCACTCGTGGCGCAGCAGCTCGCTGGGGTGCTGCGGCGTGCCCGCCCGGGCCAAGTAGGCCGGCGTGGCCACACACAGGCGGCGGTTGTCCGCCAGGCGCACGCTGATCAGGCTGGAATCGGGCAGGTCGCCCACCCTGACCGCACAGTCAAAACCCTCGTTGACGATGTCCACCACCCGGTCGCTCAGGTTCAGCGAGAGGCTCACATCGGGGTGCTGCTCCAGAAAGCGCGGCACCAGGGGCGCCACGTGACGCCGCCCAAAACCCGCCGGCGCCGTGACGCGCAGGTGGCCGCTGGCCTTCACGCCGCCGGCTGACACGCTGGCCTCGGCATTGGCCAGCTCGGCCAGCAGGCGCTGGCAGTCTTCCAGAAAGGCGCTGCCTTCGTGGGTAAGCGTGATGCGCCGTGTGGTGCGCACCAGCAGCTTGACACCCAGCCGCGCTTCCAGCGCGTCGATGCGACGGCCGATCACCGCCGGCGCCACCCCTTCGGCCTGCGCCGTGGCGGTGAGGCTGCCCTTGGTGGCCACCGCCACAAACGACTCCAGCTGACGCAGCTTGTCCATGCCGCTGATTATGCGCAGCCGGCTTGATCTTTGCGTTTTTCGCACAAATGAATGGCTTGTGACGGTCTTAATGGTTCTCCCGGTCAGCAGTAGAGTGCTGAGATGGCCGATGTGTCCCGCGCAGACCCCCACCCCGCGTCCTCCGGGCGGCCGCTTCGTGCGGTGCTGTTCGACGCGTACGGCACGCTGTTTGACGTCTACAGCGTGGCCCTGCTCGCCGAACAGCTGTTCCCTGGCCAGGGTGAACGGCTGTCGCAGCTGTGGCGTGACAAGCAGATCGACTACACGCGGCTGCTGACCCTGGGCGGCCGCTACAAGCCGTTCTGGGACGTCACCCGCGACGGCCTGCGCTTTGCGGCCGAACGCCTGGGCCTGCCCCTGACGGCTGCCGCCGAAGAGCAGCTGATGAACCAGTACCGGCACCTCAGCGCCTTCCCGGAAAACCGCGCCGTGCTGCAGGCACTGCACGCGCGGGGCCTGCGCTGCGGCATCCTGAGCAATGGCGACCCGGCCATGCTGGACGTGGCTGTGCGCAGCGCCGGGCTGCAGGACTGGCTTCAGCCGGTGCTGTCGGTGCACAGCGTGCAGCGCTTCAAGACCGACCCGGCGGCCTATCAGCTCGGGCCGCAGGCGCTGGGCCTGCCAGCGCGCGAGATCCTCTTTGTCTCCAGCAACGGCTGGGACGCCATCGGGGCCACCTGGTTCGGCTACACCACGCTGTGGGTCAACCGCGCCGGCCTGCCGCTGGAACAGCTGGACACCCAGCCCACCTACACCGGCCGCAGCCTGAATGACGTGTTGACCCTGCTGCCGGGCTGAGGCGCGCCTGGCAGCCCACAATCCTTTCCTTTTTTCAGCAACGCTTGACCTTCCACACCAACATGACTGAGCGCACGACCGTCCATGGCCTGCAGGTGGCCTCCGAACTGAAGACCTTTGTCGACACCCAGGTGCTGCCGGGCACCGGGCTCGACGCCGACACCTACTGGGCCGGATTTGCCGCCATCGTCAACGACCTGGCGCCGAAGAATGCCGCGCTGCTGGCCGAGCGTGACCGCCTGCAGGCCGAGCTGGACGCCTGGCACCAGAAGTACCCGGGCCCCGTCAAGGCCATGGCGCGCTACCGTGCTTTCCTGGAAAAGATCGGCTACCTGGTGCCGGTGCCGGCCAAGGCCAAGGCCACCACGAAGAATGTCGACGCCGAGCTCGCGCTGCAGGCCGGCCCGCAGCTGGTGGTGCCCATCACCAACGCGCGCTATGCCCTGAACGCCGCCAATGCGCGCTGGGGTTCGCTCTACGACGCGCTCTACGGCACCGATGCCCTGCCCGAGACCGATGGCGCCACCAAGCGCGCCGCCGATCGCAGCGGCTACAACCCGGTGCGCGGCGCCAAGGTCATCGCGTACGCGCGCCATGTGCTGGACCGCTGCGCGCCGCTGAAGAAGGGCTCACACCTCGATTCCACCGCCTACCGCATCGTTGACCAGGCCCTGGCGGTCACGCTGAAGAACGGCCAGGTGGTCGGCCTGAAGACGCCGGCGCAGCTGGTCGGCTACCAGGGTGAGGCCTCGGCACCGACGTCGGTGCTGCTGGTGCACCACGGCCTGCACATGGACATCCGCATCGATGCGAGCCACACCATCGGCCGGACTGACCCGGCCGGCGTGGCCGACCTGGTGCTGGAATCGGCGCTGTCCACCATCCTCGACCTGGAAGACTCGGTGGCAGTGGTCGATGCGCAGGACAAGGTGCAGGCCTACGGCAACTGGCTGGGCATCCTCAAGGGCACGCTGACGGAACAGGTGAG
>JAJTDE010000028.1 GCA_021298085.1 Rubrivivax sp. | reverse complement strand
CGCACGATCTCGGCGCCCAGCTTGTTGCTGACTTCCTGTGGCGCGACGGTGTTGCCCAGGCTCTTGCTCATCTTGCGGCCGGCGCCGTCGACCGTGAAGCCATGGGTCAGCAGGCCGCGGTAGGGTGCGCGGTCAAACAGGGCACAGCCCAGCAGCAGCGAGCTGTGGAACCAGCCGCGGTGCTGGTCGTGGCCTTCCAGGTACAGGTCGGCCTCGGGGCCGCTGGCGTGGAAGCCGGCGCGGCCGTGCAGGCCCTGGTGCGTGCCGCGCAGCACGTGCCAGAAGGTGCTGCCGGAGTCGAACCACACCTCCAGGATGTCGCTGCTCTTGGTGTAGTGCGGTGCGTCCTCGGGGCCGAGGATGTCTTCCACCGTGGCGCGGCTCCAGGCCTCGATGCCGCCGGCTTCGACGATGCTGGCGGCCTGGTCGAGGATGGCCATGGTGCGCGGGTGCGGCTCGCCGGTGTCCTTGTGCAGGAAGAAGGGCAGCGGCACACCCCAGCTGCGCTGCCGGCTGATGCACCAGTCGGGCCGGTTGGCGATCATGTCGCGCAGGCGGGCGCGACCGTTTTCCGGGTAGAACGCGGTGGCGTCGATGGCCTCCAGGGCGAGCTGGCGCAGCGGCTTGGCGGCGGGCTCGCTCGCGAAGATGCCGCGGGTGGCGGGCGTCTCGGCGTCCATGCGCACAAACCACTGGGCGGCGGCGCGGTAGATCACCGGGCTCTTGTGGCGCCAGCAATGCGGGTAGCTGTGCTCGATGCCGTGGGTGGCCATCAGGCGGCCGGCGCTTCGCAGCGCCTCGATGATCACCGGTACCGCTTTCCAGATGTGCTGGCCGCCAAACAGCGGGAAGTCGGCCGCGTAGGCGCCCTGGCCCTGCACCGGGTTGAGGATCTGGTCCACCGTCATGCCATGGGCCACGCAGGACTGGAAGTCGTCCAGGCCATAGGCGGGTGAGGAGTGGACCAAGCCGGTGCCGTCGTCGGCCGTGGCGTAGTCGGCCAGGTAGACCGGGCTCAGGCGGGCATAACCGGCGTCCACATGCGCCAGCGGGTGGTGGAAGTTCAGCCCGCCCAGGGCTTCGCCCAGCGCAGTGGCCACCACCTGGCCTTCCAGGCCGTACCGAGCCAGGCACTTCTCCACCAGCACCTCGGCCAGCACCAGCAGGCCGCGCGGGGTGTCGACGAGCGCGTAGCGGAGTGCGGGGTTGAGGTTCAGCGCCTGGTTGGCCGGGATGGTCCAGGCGGTGGTCGTCCAGATGACGGCAAAGGCGTCCTTGTCCAGGCGGGGCACGCCAAAGGCCTGTGCCAGCCGATCAGGCTCGGCACACAGGAAGGCGACATCCAGCGTCTGGCTCTTCTTGTCGGCGTATTCGATCTCGAACTCGGCCAGCGAGGAGCCGCAGTCGAAGCACCAGTAGACGGGCTTCAAGCCCCGGTAGACAAAGCCGCGTTCGATCACGCGCTTGAAGGCGCGGATCTCGCCGGCCTCGTTGGCCTTGTCCATCGTGGCGTAGCGCTGCGCCCAATCGCCCAGCACGCCCAGGCGCTGGAAATCGGCCATCTGCTGGCCGATCTGCTCGGTGGCGTAGGCGCGGCTCTTGGCCTGCATGTCGTCGCGGCTGAGCGCGCGGCCAAACTGCTTTTCGATCGCGTTTTCGATGGGCAGGCCGTGGCAGTCCCAGCCGGGGACGTAGTGCGCGTCAAAGCCGGCCAGCTGGCGGGCCTTGACGATCATGTCCTTGAGCACCTTGTTGACGGCGTGGCCGATGTGGATCTGCCCGTTGGCATAGGGCGGGCCGTCGTGCAGCACAAACAGCGGCGCGCCCTGGCGGGCATCGCGCAGGCGCTTGTACAGGCCTTGTTCGTTCCAGGCCTTGACCCAGCCCGGCTCGCGCTTGGGCAGGTCGCCGCGCATCGGGAAGGGGGTGTCGGGCAGGTTGAGGGTCTTGCTGAGGTCAGGGGCGTTCATGGCGGCGGGCGCGTGTGGGGTGGCCACACGGGCAGAACAGGGAGCGTGTGTCACGCCGGCCGCGGTGCAGCCGGCATGGTGAAACCTGGGTGGGCGCGGTGCCGTGGGGCGGCGGCGTGCTTCAGGTGGTCTTCAGATGAGGGTGCCCAAAATTCGGTCGCGCCGAGATTGCCGTTGCGTGGCAGACGGGCACAGACGCCCACCCGAGCGACGCGGGCAGGCGACCCAGTGAGCGAAGACTTCAGCCACGAATGGCCCAAGGAATGACATCACACTATTTTATGCCGCCGCTGCGACCTTGCGGGACTCGTCGCGGCGCACGCCGTGCTGGCGGCAGGGCCCTGGTGCCTTCCGTGGTGGTGGTGCTGCTGAGTGCCGGGCCGTCAGCCTGGGCGCTGGATGACCCCGAGTCCGAAGCGCCGCGTGCCCGGCTGGAAGGTGCCATCGGCTTGGTGACCCGGTACGCCCCGAGTTACCCCGGCGCGGACGATTTCAGCTGGCATGTCACGCCAGCCGGCTTTGTGCGTTGGGGGCGGTTCACGATCACCGGCGCCGGGGGCTTCACGACGGTCCGCAACGAGGAGGTCGAGCGGGGTGTGGGCGCCGAGTTGGTCCGTAACGACCGTGTTCAGGTGCGCCTTGGTCTGCGGGTGGACAGCGGGCGCTCGCAGAGCGCCAGTCCGACGCTGCAAGGCTTGGGCGATGTGCGCTCCACGGTGCGGCTGCGCCTGGCAGGGCGCTACCGTCTGGACGAGCACTGGTCGGTCTCCGCCGGGCTGTCCGGCGATGCGCTGGGCCGCGGCCAAGGGACGACCCTGGACCTGTCCGTGGGTCGCGATTGGCGCCTGCCCCATGGCGTTGGCCTGTCGGTGTCCACCGGCGTTCAGGCGGCCGATGCCCGCTTCATGGCGCAGTGGCATGGTGTCACGCCGGCGCAGTCGGTCAGCTCTGGCCTACCGGCCTATGAGGCTGGCGCGGGTTTGCGGCAGTGGAACGCCGGGGCGCAGCTGCGTCGGGAACTCACGCCGCAGTGGTCGGGCTTTGTCGGCGCCGGGGCGGGCCGCCTGCTGGGTTCTGCGGTCAACAGCCCCTTGAGCCTTCAGGCCACGTCCTGGAACCTCCAGGCCGGCCTGGTCTGGCGGTTCCAGCGCGCACCTTGAAGGCCTCGCCAGGGGCGGGCCAGGACGTCGCGGACCCTGCACGACGCGGGGTTGACTCGGTTGTCGACAATGGCGGCTCCGACTGCCCTGGCGCCGGCCTTCGTCCGGCCACACCGCATGGACCTTGCCCACCTTCGCCCCGTTGTGTCCGCTGGCGCATGCGCCGTGGTCGGTTGCCTGCTGTGGCCGGTCACGTCGGCGCGTGCGGCCACGCCGGTGGCCGTCGGCGGCCAGGCGCTGCCCGCTCAGGCTGCCGAGCCCTCGGCCGAGTCGTCAGAGGCCTCGCGCCGCTGGGAAGGTGCCATCGGTGTCGTGGTCACCAACCGGCCCGAGTTTGCCGGCGCCGCCGACCGCAGCACCGGGCTGCGGCCCGCTGGTTTTCTCCGCTGGGGCCGTTTCACGCTGGCCAGTTCAGGCGGGTTTTCCACGGCGCGCCGTGACGCGGTGGACGGCGGCCTGGGCGCTCGGCTGGGTGGCGGCAGCGAGGCGCTGCGCTGGAGCGTCGGGCTGCGCCGCGAGAGCGGCCGCGGCGAAACCGAGAGTGTGGACCTGCTGGGCATGGGCAGCATCCCCAGCACCATCCAGGGTCGGGTGTCGGCGCGCTGGAACCCGGCACCGCGCTGGCAGGTGCGCGGCCTGGTGGCCTTCGACGTGCTGGGCAAGGTGCCTGGATCCGAGGCCGACCTGACCCTTACCCACACCTGGCCGCTGGGGCCCGAGTCCTCGTGGAGCACCACCGCGGGTGTCGGCTTTGGCAGCCGCAGCTTCAACCGCACCTGGCACGGCGTCACGGCCGAACAGTCGGCGCGCAGCGGCAAGCCGGTGTACGAGCCGGGCGCGGGCGTGCGTGGCGTCAGGATCGGGGGCACCTGGCGCGCGGCCTTCGGGCCACGGTGGGCGGGCTTTGTGGGCCTGGGCTATTCGCGCGAGGTGGGCCTGGCCGCCGACAGCCCGCTCTCCGTTGAAGACGGCGGCATGACCGCCAGTGCAGGGCTGGTCTGGCGCTTCTGAGCCGCCGGGCCGGCGCCCTCAGCCCCGGCCGGCGTGCCAGGCGCGGGCGTCTTCCGTATCCTGGGCGATGCCCTCGCGCAGCGCCTCCAGTGAGTCGTAGCGTCGCTCGTCGTGCAGCTTGTGCAGCAGCTCGACGCGCACACACTGCCCGTAGCCGGCGTCAATGGCCAAGCCAGCAGGCCAGTCCAGGACGTGGGTCTCCAGCAGCACGCGTCCGGCGTCTTCCACCGTCGGCCTGACCCCCAGGCTGGATACCGCCGCGAGCGGCTGCGCGTGCAGGCCCACGACGCTGGAGACAAAGATGCCCATCGCGGCCGGGCGCGTGTGGGGGAAGCGTTGGTTGAGCGTTCGAAAGCCCAGTTCGCGCCCCAGCTTGCGCCCATGCTGCACACGCGCCGTCACCGCATAGGGCCGGCCCAGCAGGCTGGCGGCGCGGGCCATGTCACCCGCGGCCAGTGCCTCGCGCACCGCCGAGCTGGAGACCCGCAGGCCATGCACCTCATAGCTCATCATGCGGGCGACGTCGAAGCCGGCCGTCAGGCCCGCGGCGTCGAGCATGGCGTAATCACCCGCACGCTGCGCACCAAAGCGGAAGTCGTCGCCCACCAGCACGTAGCGGCTGTTCAGGCCGGCCAGCAGGATGTCGTCGATGAAGGCCTGCGGGGCCAGGCTGGCCAGGCGTTGGTCGAAGCGCAGGATCACCAGCGCATCGGCGCCACAGCGGGCCAGTGCCAGCGCGGCGTCGCGTACCGTGGCGACCCGGGCGGGGGCGATCTCCGGCTTGGCCAGTCGCCGTGCGAAGAAGTCCCGGGGGTGGGGTTCGAAGCTGAGCACCACGCTGCGCAGGCCACGCTGACGGGCCTCGCCCGTCAGCAGCGCCAGCATCGCCTGATGGCCGCGGTGCACACCGTCAAAGTTGCCGATGGTCACCGCGCAGCCAGGGCCGTCATGGGCCCAGGCGCGGGCGCGGGAGAGTCCGCCAAAGACGTGCATGGGGCCTGATTATCGGCGGGGCGCTGCTCAGCGCCAGGCCATGCCGGCGTCCAGCCAGCGCCACTCGCCGACGGGAAGGTCATCGGGCAGGCGCAGTGGGCCCATGCCGCTGCGGTGAAGCGTCTCCACCCGGTTGCCCACCGCGGCCATCATGCGCTTGACCTGGTGGTAGCGCCCCTGCATCAGGGTCAGCCGAAGGCTGTGGGTGCCGGTGGTCTCCACGGCCACGGCCGCCACCGGGGTCGGGTCGTCGTCCAGCACCACGCCGGCCAGCAGCGCGGCGTGCTGGGTGCCGTCCACGGGGTGCTTGCAGACCACGTCGTAGATCTTGGGCACGTGGTGCTTGGGGGAGGTCAGCCGGTGGATCAGGCTGCCGTCATCGGTCAGCAGCAGCAGCCCAGTGGTGTCTTCGTCCAGCCGCCCGACGGGCTGGATGCCGCGGTTGCGCAGCGGCAAGGGCATCAGACTCAGCACGCTGGGGTGGTGGCGCGGCTTCAGGCTGCATTCGTAGCCGGCTGGCTTGTTGAGCATCAGCAGCGCCTTGGCGTGGTAAGGCCAGGGCCGGCCATCGACCTCGAAGACCAGGCCTTCCAGCGCCATGTCTTCGTCCGGGTCGTCACAGACGCGACCGCCCACCGTGACACGGCCATCGAGGATGCGCGCCGCACACTCGCGGCGGGAACCAAAGCCCTGGCTGAACAGCACCTGCGCGAGTTTCATCGTCGGGCTCCCGCAGGCACATCGGCGGCGCTGGGCAGAAAAGGTTGCTGAAGGCCCTGCGCCTGCAGCACCGCCCGGCGGATGGCACGGGCGACACAGTCGGCCGCCCAGGCGCCCAGCAGCGGCAGGGCGGCCGACGGGCCGTTGGCGCCGGGCGGGCCATTGCCCGGTACCGACAGCGCAAACAGCGTGTCGCCGTCGTGGGGTGTCAACGGGCTGATGGCGCGCGCCAGGCCGGCATGCGCCAGCGAGGCCAACTGCGTGCACTGCGCCTTGGTCAGCCGGGCATTCGTGGCCACGATGCCGATGGTGGTGGCCGCGCCAGGCGTGTTCTCGGCGGCGGCGGCGTGGGCGGCCGGGCTGGCCAGGGGTGGCGCCAGGCCGTGGTCGCCCCGGCGCAGGCAGGCGTCGAGGTCGGCCAGTTGCAGGCCATCGTCACTCAGCCGGGCACCGGCCAGCAGTTGGCCCTGGGCGTCCCGGACGTCGCCGATCGGGTTGGCGGCCACCATCGCGGCCACGGTGATGGGCCCGACCCGCAGCGAGGCCTGGCCGATGCCGCCTTTCATGGCCCGCCGCCAGCCCAGCAACTTGCCCACGGTGGCGCCGGCACCGGCGCCCACATTGCCTTCGGCGGGCGCCTGCACACCCGCCGCCTCGCAGGCCGCCCAGCCCGCGTCGGCATCAGGCCTGGCGCCCGGCAGCCGGTGGTCGCCCACAAACAGGTCAAACAGCACGGCTGCCGGCACGATGGGCACCCGGATGGCCGGTTGACGCTCAGGGGGGCCGACGCGCAAGCCGCGGCCCCGGGCTTCCAGCCAGCGCATCACGCCACCCGCCGCGTCCAGGCCAAAGGCGCTGCCGCCCGTCAGCAGCACGGCATGCACGCGCTCGACGGCGTTTTCCGGGCGAAGCAGGTCGGTTTCCCGCGTGCCGGGCGCGCCGCCGCGCTGGGCCACACCGGCCACCGCACCGTCGGCCGCCGCGTCACCATCGAGCAGCACCACGGTACAGCCCGTCGGGCGCTGCGCGCACGTCCAGTGACCAACCCGCACACCGGCGATGTCGGTCAGTGCGCCGTCGAAGGGCAGGGCGAACGCGCTCAGGCAAACACCCCGGCGGTGTCCAGCATGCGCGAGGAGACTTCACCCAGGTGATGCTGGGTGTCGCCGTAGGCCATCTCCAGCATCGTCAAGCGCTTGAAGTAATGGCTGCCGGCGTATTCGTCGGTGACGCCGATGCCGCCGTGCAGCTGCACACACTGCTGGCCGACAAAGCGCATGCTCTGGCCGAGCTGCACCTTGGCCTGGCTCAAGGCGCGGCGGCGCACGGCCGCAGCTTCGCCCAGCTTCATGCTCGCGAAGTAGCTCATCGAGCGCGCCAGTTCCAGCTGCATCTTCACGTCGGCCAAGCGGTGCCGCAGCGCCTGAAAGCTCGACAGCGCCACGCCAAACTGCTTGCGGGTGTTGAGGTAATCGGCGGTCATGGCCGTCAGGCGTTCCATCAGGCCCACGCCCTCGGCACAGCTGGCCGCGATGCCGATGTCGATGGCGCGTTCCAGCACCAGCAGGCCATCGGCCGTGATCAGCTGGGCCGGCGCCTGGCTCAGCGCCACCTCGCCCGCGCGGGCGCCGTCCTGTGTGGGGTAGCCGCGCACCTGCGCCGCGGCACGCTCCACCAGGAACAGGCGGATGCCATGGGCGCTGTGGGCCGGCACGATGAAGGCGTCGGCCTCGTCGGCGGCCGGGACCACCGACTTGTGGCCGTCCAGCCGCCAGCCCTCGGGTGTCTCGGCCGCACGCGTCGCCACTTGCTCGGTGCGGTAGCGGGCCGCTCGTTCTTGGTGGGCCAGCACCACCAGCGCCTCGCCGGTGGCCATGCGCGGCAGCCAGGCGGCCTGCAGCTCGGCCGGGCCCGTGGCCAGGATGCTGGGTGCGACCAGCGCCGCGGCAGCGTATGGAGCATGCACCAGACCCTTGCCCAGCTCCTCCATCACCACCATGGCCTCGACCGGGCCAAAGCCCATGCCGTCGTGCGCCGGGTCGATCACCAGCCCGGCCAGCCCCAGCTCGGCCAGTTCGGCATAGACCTCGCGCGAAAAGCCCCCCGCCTTGGTCAGCGCGTGGCGGCGCTCGAAGGCAAAACCCTTGTCCACCCAGCGGCTGACCGCTTCGCGCAGCGATGTCTGGTCGTCGGAGAAGTCGAAGTTCATGCTCAGGCCCCCAGCACGGTGGAAGAAACGATATTGCGCTGCACCTCGTTGGAGCCGCCGTAGATGGTCGTCTTGCGGTAGTTGAAGTAGGTGCCTGCCAGCGGTGCACAGTGCGCCGCGCCGACGTGGTCGCCCTGCCAGCCGGCTTCCAGCGCCTCGTCGATGAAGGGCTGGCTGAAGGGCCCGGCGGCCAGCATCATCAGCTCGGTGTAGCGCTGCTGGATCTCGCTGCCGCGGATCTTCAGCAGGCCGGCCACGTCCAGGCTCTGCTTGCCGCTGCTTTCCGCGCTGAGCACCCGCAGCACCATCATCTCCAGCGCCACGATGTCCACTTCCAGCAGCGCGATCTGGTCGCGGAAGCGGGCGTCGTCCCACACCCCTTCGGCCTTGGCGATGCGCTTGAGGCGTTCCAGCTCGCGCTTGGCGCGGTTGACGTCGGCGATGTTGGTGCGTTCGTGGCTCAGCAGATACTTGGCGTAGGTCCAGCCCTTGTTCTCCTCGCCCACCAGGTTTTCCACCGGCACCTGGACGTTGTCGAAGAAGACCTCGTTGACCTCGGGCTCGCCGTCGAGCAGCACGATGGGCCTGACCGTCACGCCCGGGCTCTTCATGTCGATCAGCAGGAAGCTGATGCCGGTCTGAGGCTTGCCCTCGGTGCTGGTGCGCACCAGGCAGAAGATCCACTCGCCGTACTGCGCGAGGGTGGTCCAGGTTTTCTGGCCATTGACGACATAGTGGTCGCCGCGGCGCTCGGCACGGGTCTTGAGCGAGGCCAGGTCAGAGCCGGAGCCGGGTTCGCTGTAGCCCTGGCTCCACCAGACCTCGCCGCTGGCGATGCCGGGCAGGAAGCGCTGCTGCTGCTCAGGGGTGCCAAAGGCCATGATGACCGGCGCCACCATGATGGGCCCGAAAGGCACCACCCGCGGCGCACCGGCCAGTGCACATTCCTCTTCGAAGAGGTGGCGCTGCACGGCGTCCCAGCCGGGCCCGCCAAAGCGCTCTGGCCAACCCCAACCCAGCCAGCCCTTGGCGCCCAGGATCTTGGCCCAGCGCTGCAGGTCGTCGCGCGACAGGCGCAGGGCGTTGTGCACCTTGTGGCTGATGTCGGCCGGCAGGTTGGCGGCCACCCATTCGCGCACCATCTGGCGGAAAGCGTGCTGTTCTGGCGTGAAGTTCAGGTCCATCGGTGTCTCTCCAGTGCGCGGGCCGGCCCCGAAACGGCCTGGGTTTTAGCACGCCCGTGCGGCGTCCGGCTGTCGGGCCAGGGACACCCCTGACAATCGTGGCGATGTTGCGCACCCAACCCGCCGGGCTGCCCTACTCGCCGCTGATCGCCGCGTTGTCCCTGGGGCAGATCATCAGCTGGGCGACGGTCTACTACGGCTTCACCTCGTTTGTGCTGCCAATGATGGCCGAGACGGGCTGGAGCAAGCCGCTGGTGATGGGGGCCAATACGCTGGGCCTGCTGGTGTGGGGCCTGGCCACCTATGCGGCCGGCGCGCTGGTCGACCGCGGCCAGGCGCGCTGGCTGATGTCGGGCGGCTGCCTGTGTGCCGGGCTGGGTTTCGGGCTGTGGTCCCAGGCCCATGAGCCCTGGGTGTATTACCTGGCCTGGGTGCTGCTGGGGCTGGCGTCGGCGGCCACCCTGTATGAGCCGGTCTTCAACGTCATCACGCGCCGCTTCCCGCAGGACTATCGACGTGGCATCACCACCGTCACGCTGGTGGGTGGTCTGGCCAGCACGGTGTCGTTCCCGGTGGTGGCGCTGCTGATCGAGCACCTGGGCTGGCGCGGGGCCTTGGCGGCGCTGTCGGCGTTGATGCTGCTGGCCATGCTGCCGCTGCATGCCTGGGCCTTGCGGGGCGAATACGGCTCGCCTGCGCCGGCCAGTGCCGGCGAAGCGGTGTCGCTGAACTTGTCGCAGGCGGTGCGCACCCAGGCCTTCTGGCTGCTGACGGCCAGCTTTGCCGCCTACGCGGTGGTGATGGCCGCGCTGTGGGCACATGCCGTGCCGCTGATGGCGGCCAAGGGCCTGTCGGAGACCCAGGCCCTGGGTGTGCTGGTGTGGGTGGGGCCAGCGCAGGTGGCCGGCCGCTGGCTGGTGTCGCGGTTTGGCAGTGGCGTGCCCTTGCACGGCCTGGGCGTGGCCGTGTTGTGGCTGATGACGGGCTCGATGCTGCTGCTGGCCTGGGGAGAGCAGACGTCCACGCTGGTGCTGTGGGCCTGGATCTACGGCGTGGCCAACGGGCTGGTGACCATCGTGCGGGGAGCCCTGGTGCCCGAACTGTTCGGCCGGGCCCATGTGGGGCGCATCGGCGGCGCCATGTCGGGCGTCAGCCTGGTGCTGAGGTCGATGGGGCCGGTGCTGGTCGCGGTGGCGCTGCTGTGGCTGCCGGGTTATGCGCAGGCGGTCCTGATGATGGCCGGGCTGGGCGCGTTGTCGGCGCTGGCCTTCATGGGGGTGCGCCGGCCGGTGCCGCCGGGCTAGAACCGGGCCAGCCACCACAGCGAGGCGGCCGTGGGGGTGGCTGCTGGGTAGGGCCGCCGCAGGGGCCGGCCTCAGGGTTTGGCGGGCAGCGAGACCACGGCCTCACCGCTGGGCGTCACCTTCAGCTGACCCTCGCGCTTGAGCACGGGCCGGGCACCGCCCACTGACACCGCCACCGATTGCACCGAGGCGCCAGTGCCTTGGCGGGTGAGGATGTCCAGGTACTGCATGCCCTCACTCGTCCCGGCGATGTCCACGCTCACGGTGCGCGACTCGCCGCGGTTGAGCCGGCTGCTGTAGAGGACCTGGCCCGTCGCCGGGTTGCGAACCTCGACCGAGGCGCCGTCGGCAGCCGTCACCTGGCTCAGCTTCAGCGTCAAGGTGCCCGTCTCGCCAGGCTTCAGTGTCTTGGGGGCTGTGGCTTCGACCGACATGCCCGATCCACGCTTGTGAGCATGGGCCAGAGAGCTGAAGGTCAGGCCCGTGGCGGCCACCAGCAGCGCAAGCGCCAGTGCGCGGGCGTGCAAGGGGGCAAGGCGCAGGGAGTGGGCGGTTTTCATCGGGATGTCCTTCACTGAACCGTCACGTTGAAGCAGCGCACGCCAGTCTGGCTGCTGCCCTGGGCGCCACGGATCAGGTTGTAGTCATACAACGCAATGACGTACCAGCCGGCCGACAGGCTGAGCGTCTCCGCTTCGTTGGCGGTCGATTCGTCGTCGTGGGTGGTTTGGCTGCCATCGGCGCGCGTCAAGGTGAAATCCGGGTCACTGGTGGCCGTGGATCCCACCACCGTGATGCTGCGTGTGCTGGCGCTGCTGAGGTTGAAGCGCAGGAAGACGTGGCTGCCCAGCTTGTTGGATTCGTTGCCAGCGGTGCCGGCGGCGTCGGTCACGCAGACGTTCTGCGTGGCCCCCAGGGTGAGGGTGCGGTACAGCGGCAGCGCCTGCGTGATGCCGCCGTTGTTGCTTTCGGTGCTGCCCAGCGCGTCGGCCACCGTGACTTGCTGGATGGTCAGTGCGGTGTCGATGGCGCTGGCCTGCGCCTGGCGCAGCAGCTTCAGCTGGTGGGCAAAGCTGTGCAGCGAGGTCAGCGCGCCCTGCTGGCGGAGGGTGGTGTTGTATTCCTGCAGGACCTGCCACAGCGGCGCAAAGCCGATGGCAGTCTCGCCATGCCAGCGGTACAGCAGGTACTGCACGGAGTCCTCGGAATACCAGCCGCGGTTGGTGGGCAGCGTGCTCAGGTCGTTGATGCCACCCAGACGCTGCCCGGCCCCCAGGCTGTCGGTGTAGATCGGGCTGTTGTAGACCATGCCCGACCAGGCGTTGCCGAATCCCTCGCCGAAGGCCACCCGCATGTCCAGCTTCTCGTCGCCGGTATGGGACCCACCGATGGAGTCGTTGCGGGAGAAGGCGCTCTGCAGGTAATGGCCAAATTCGTGGGCCACCACCATGCGGTCGTACTCGTCGGTGTCGGTGTTGGCGGCGCCGAGGATGTAGATCTGGTGCTGGTTGCTGTTCAGGCGGTAGAACGAGGTGCCGATGTCGCCCGCCGCCAGGTTGCCATCCGCTGGCCTGTTGTTGCTGCTCCACATCAGGCGCAGCGCTGGGAAGCTCAGGCCGGGTGAGGCGCTCAGCACCTTCTGGGTAGCGTCGTAGGTGACGTCCAGGATGGCAAACGGGGCGGCGGAGCGCGGCTGGGTGTAGCTGCTGCCCGACCAGCCCGAGCCGGCGCGCAGATTGATGGTGGTGTTGCCGATGGGCGTGACGCTGCTGCCATCCAGCGCATAGATGGCCTCTTCCGAGGTGTTGTCGCGGACGCTGTAATCCCAGCTGCCGCCGCCGGCGCTGCGCACACTCTCGGCCCGCACGCGCACGAAGACAGCCTGGCCTGCCGTCACCTGCAGGCTGTAGTCGCCCTGTTCATTGGTGCTGCCTGTGGCCAGCGTGGCCCCGCTGCTGGCGGCGATGACCTGGACGGTCGCGAAGCGGATGGGCTTGAAGGTGGCCCCCGTGTAGTTGAGGCCGCCGGTGCTCGGGTCGTTGGGCACTGATTCGTACTCGGCCTTGCCCTGGAGGGTCACCGTGGTGGTGGCGGCCTGGGTGCCAAAACTGAAGGTGACACTGGTGGCCTGGCTGCCGCCGGCCGAACCCGTGGCGCCTGAGACAGTCACGCTCACGGTGGCCCCTGCCGGCAAGGCGGCCGAGGGGGTGAAGGTGGCGGTGGCGCCTGAGCGGCTGACCGTGCCGGCCACCGCGGAACCGCCGGCCGTCACACTGAACGCGGGGTTGGTGGCCAGCGTGTCGGAGTAGCTCACGCTGATGGTGCTGCCGACGGCCACGCCGGTGGCGCTGGCGGCCGGTGACTGGGCCGTGATGGTCAGGGCCGTGGGCCCGGGCGGCGTGACTGGCCCACCGCTGTCGCCACCACCACCGCCACCGCCGCAGCCAGCCAGGCCGAACACGCCGGCCCATGCAATGCACAGCGCGCCGAGCGCGCGTGTGCCATGTTGGCGCAAGGAACCGACATTCATGGGCGACGTCCTTTCGGCGGTGTGCCGTGCTGCAGGGTTGGGGTGTGGTCCGAAGGACCCGGGGCCCACGGGCCGCCTGCGCCACCCGCGAGCGCTCCAGCCACGCTGAACGATGCTATTCGGCGGGGACGTCGGGCGCTGAACCCCTTCCGACGACCAGAAGTCCGCCGCCAGCCACTTAATCCCGAAAGTTGCTGAACGACAGCGGCAAGTCGGGCACCGCCTTCTTCAGCAGCTGGATGGCCGCCTGGAGGTCGTCACGCTTGCCACCCGTGACCCTGACCACGTCGCCCTGGATCTGCGCCTGGACCTTCATCTTGCTCTGCTTGATGTGGGTCTGGATCTTCTTGGCGTTGTCGCTGTCGATGCCGGTCTTCACCGCCACGAGTTGGCGCACCTTGTCGCCGCCGGCCTTCTCGATCTTGGCGCTCATGTCCAGGAAACGCACGTCGACGCCGCGTTTGCTGAGCTTGGCCAGCAGGACATCGGTGACCTGCGCGATCTGGAAGTCGCTGTCGGCGTGCAGGGTGAGTTCGCGGCCCTGGGCGCCTTTCTCCGTCAGTTCGATGCGTGCGCTGGACCCCTTGAAGTCAAAGCGTGTGCCGATTTCCTTGTTGGATTGCTCAACCGCGTTTTTCAGCTCGACGAGGTTGGGTTCGAGGACGGTGTCGAAACTGGGCATGGTGGGGCGCCTGGTGGCAGAAACAGTGCGAATCAGCCGCAAAATTCTGCCATGCAGCCCTCCCCGAGCCCCGTACCGCCGGTTGAAGCCCGCGTCAGCCTGCGCACACTCAATACCTTCGGCCTGCCCGCCACGGCCGTCCGGCTGGTGCGGGTCCGCAGCGAAGCCGACGTGCGCCGCATCGTCGACCACCCGCAGCTCGGGCTGATGCCCAAGCTGGTGCTGGGCGGCGGCAGCAACCTGGTCTTCACCCAGGACGTCGAGGACCTGGTCATCAAGGTGGAGGTGCCTGGTCTGCGGGTGCTGCGTGAAGACGAGCGCGGCTGGGTGATCGAGGCGGGTGCCGGGGAAAGCTGGCACGGCCTGGTGGCCTGGTCATTGCAGCAGGGCATCCCCGGCCTGGAAAACCTGGCGCTGATCCCTGGGACCGTGGGCGCCACACCGGTCCAGAACATCGGGGCCTACGGGGTGGAGCTGAAGGACCGCTTTGAGTCGCTCGACGTGGTCGACCTGGTCACCGGCCGCACCGTGACGCTGGACGCCGTGGCCTGCGCCTTTGGCTACCGCGACAGCGTCTTCAAGCGCCACCTGCTGGGCAAGGCGGTCATCACGCGGGTGCGGCTGCGCTGCCCCAAGCCCTGGCAGCCCGTGCTGGGCTACCTCGACCTGGAGCGCAAGATGGCCGAACACCAGAACCCGACGCCCGATGCGCAGACGGTGTTTGACTGGGTCTGTGCGATTCGGCGCGCCAAGCTCCCCGACCCGGCCGTCATCGGCAACGCCGGCAGCTTCTTCAAGAACCCGGTGGTGTCGATGGAGCAGTGCCGCGACATCATCGGGCGCGACCCCGAGGTGGTGCATTACCCGCTGCCCGACGGCAGCGTGAAGCTGGCCGCCGGCTGGTTGATCGACGCCTGCGGCTGGAAGGGCAAGAGCATCGGCGGCGCGGGTGTCTACGAGAAACAGGCGCTGGTGCTGGTCAACCGGGGTGGCGCCACAGGCGGTGAGGTGGTGACGCTGGCCAAGGCCATCGAAGAGAGTGTGTATGGCCGCTTTGGCATCCGGCTGGAAGCAGAGCCGGTGGTGGTCTGACCGTTCACACGCGCCAGCACACGCTCAGGCCTGCGGTGACGGCAGGCTGTGAGCGGCCATCAGCTCCAGCGCCGTGACCAGGGCCGAGTGGTCCATGTCAGCCCAGCCCTGCGCGGTGCAGGCCTGCATCAGCTGCGCCGCGCCGGCTGTCTGCGGCAGGGCCATGCCGAGCGAGCGGGCGCCCTGCAGTGCCAGGTTCAGGTCCTTCTGGTGCAGGCCGATGCGAAAGCCCGGCGCAAAGCGGCGCTGGAGCATGCGTTCGCCATGCACCTCCAACACGCGGCTGGCGGCAAAACCGCCCATCAGGGCCTGACGCACCCGCGACGGATCGGCCCCCGCCTTGCTGGCAAAGACCAGCGCTTCGGCCACCGCCGCGATGTTCAGCGCGACGATGATCTGGTTGGCCACCTTGGTGATCTGGCCTGCCCCATGGTCGCCCACGTGGGTGATGGCCTTGCCCATGGCCTGGAACAGCGGCAGCGCGCGCGCAAAGACTTCGGTGCGCCCGCCAACCATGATGGTCAAGGTGCCGGCCTGGGCACCGATCTCGCCGCCGGAGACCGGGGCGTCCAGGCAGCTGCAGCCCAGCGCCTCCAGGCGTTGGGCAAAGCCTTGGCTGGCCATGGGCGAGATGCTGCTCATGTCGATCACCAAGGTGCCGGGGCGCAGGCCTTCGGCGACACCGGCAGGGCCGAAGAGCACCTGCTCGACATCAGGGGTGTCGGGCAGCATGGTGATGACCACGTCAGCCGTTTTGGCCACGGCCTGGGCCGAGACGCAGGGCTGCGCGCCGGCCTGCTGCAGGTCAGACGGAATCTCGCGGCGGCTGTGCACCTGGACGCGGTAGCCCGCCTGCAGCAGACGCAGGGCCATGGGGCGGCCCATGATGCCCAGGCCGATGAAGCCCAATGTCGGGTTGGATGGAGGCTTGGATGGCTGGGTGGGCGTGCTCATGCAGGGTACTCCGTGTCGGCCTCAGCCCAGCTGGCGGATGGCGTCGTCCAGCCAGACCAGGCTGGCCTCGGTGGTGGTGGACGGCTTGTATTCGGCGCCGATGCCACCGCGCCAGCCGAGTGCCTTCAGGTGTTGCCACAGGAAGCTGAAGCGGATCTCACCGGTGCCCGGTTCGTGCCGGCCCGGGTTGTCGGCAAACTGGATGTGCCCGATGCGCGGCAGGTGTCGGCTCAACGTGCCGGCCAGTTCACCTTCGCTGCGCTGGGCGTGGTACACGTCAAATTGAAGGCGCAGGTTGTCGGCACCTACCTCGTCCATCACCGACAGCGCCCGCGCCATGTTGTCCAGCCAGAAGCCCGGGATGTCGCGGGTATTGACGGGCTCGATCAGCAGCTCCAGGCCGGCCGCCTGCAGCGCGCTGGCCGCGTACCGAAGGTTGACCACCAAGGTCTGGCGCAGCACGGCATCGGGCACCCCGGCGGGAGCGATGCCAGCCAGCACATTCAGGCGCCGCACCTTCAGGGCCTGGGCGTAGGCGATGCCACGGGCGACTCCCTCGCGAAACTCGGCCTCGCGCCCGGGCAGGCAGGCAATGCCGCGTTCGCCGGCGGCCCAGTCGCCCGCCGGCAGGTTGTGCAGCACCAGCTGCAGCGAATGCGCCTGCAGCTGTGCCTGCAGGGCCTCGATGGGTGCTTCGTACGGGAACTGCAGCTCAACGCGGCTGAAGCCGGCCTTGGCGGCGCGCCCGAAACGCTCGAGCAGCGGCACCTCGGTGAACAGCATCGACAGGTTGGCGGAAAAGCGGTGGTCCATGGGGTTCACTCCAGCAGGCCGGCGGCGACCAGGCCTTCGCGGCCTTCCGGGTGGCGGCAGTCGACGGCCTCGAATTCGTTGATGGCATTGATCTCGGTGCCCATCGCGATGTTGGTCACCCGCTCCAGGATGCACTCCACCACCACCGGCACGCGCAGTTGCTGCGCCAGCCGGTGCGCCTCGGCCAGTGCGGGCCGGATGGCGTCCGGGTCGGTCACCCGCAAGGCCTTGCAGCCCATGCCTTCGACGACCTTGCTGTGGTCCACGCCGTAGCCGCGCAGTTGCGGGTCGTCGACGTTCTGGTTGTCAAAGGCCAGCTGCACGCAGAAGTCCATGTCAAAACCGCGCTGGCTCTGACGGATCAGCCCCAGGTAGCTGTTGTTGACCAGCACCTGCACCATGGGCAACCTGAACTGCGCGCCCACGGCCAGCTCCTCGATCAGGAACTGGAAGTCGTAGTCGCCCGACAGGCCGACCACCGTGCGGGTCGGGTCGGCGGCGACCACGCCGAGTGCCGCCGGCAGCGTCCAGCCCAGTGGCCCGGCCTGGCCACAGTTGATCCACTGGCGCGGGCCGTAGACATGCAGGAACTGCGCACCGGCAATCTGCGACAGCCCGATGGTGGACACATACACCGTGTCGCGCGGGAAGACGGCGTTCATCTCCTCGTACACACGCATCGGCTTGATCGGTGTCTCGGTGTAGTGCGTCTTGCGGTGCATCAGCCGCTTGCGCTCGGCGCAGCGCTCTGCCCAGCCGCGGTAGTCCTTCCATTGGCCGGCCGCGGCCCGCTCGCGCGCCGCCTGCACAAACAGTTCCAGTGCGGCGCGTGCGTCGCTGACGATGCCGAAGTCGGGCATGAACACGCGGCCGATCTGGGTGGGCTCGATGTCCACGTGCACAAAGCGTCGGCCCTGGGTGTAGACGTCGATGGAGCCCGTGTGGCGGTTGGCCCAGCGGTTGCCGATGCCCAGCACAAAGTCGCTGGCCAGCATCGTCGCGTTGCCGTAGCGGTGGCTGGTCTGCAGGCCCACCATCCCGGCCATCAGCGGGTGGTCGTCCGGGATCGCGCCCCAGCCCATCAGTGTCGGGATCACCGGCACACCGGTCAGCTCGGCGAACTCCACCAGCAGGTCGGCGGCATCGGCGTTCAGCACGCCGCCACCGGCCACGATCAGCGGCTTGTCGGACTGCAGCAGCATGTCCAGCGCCTTGTCGATCTGCTTGCGCGTGGCCGTCGGCTTATAGACGGGCAGCGGCTCGTAGGTGTCGATGTCAAACTCGATCTCGGCCATCTGCACGTCAAAGGGCAGGTCGATCAGCACCGGGCCGGGGCGGCCAGAGCGCATCAGGTGAAACGCTTGCTGGAAAGCGCGGGGCACCTGTGCCGGCTCGCGCACGGTCAAGGACATCTTGGTGACGGGCTTGGCGATGCTCTCGATGTCCACCGCCTGGAAGTCTTCCTTGTACAGCCGTGCCCGGGGCGCCTGGCCGGTGATGCACAGGATCGGGATGCTGTCGGCGATGGCCGAATACAGGCCGGTGATCATGTCGGTGCCCGCGGGCCCGGACGTGCCGATGCACACCCCGATGTTGCCCGCCCTGGCACGGGTATAACCCTCGGCCATGTGTGACGCGGCCTCCACGTGGCGCGCCAGGATGTGGGTGATCGACTGCCGCTCGCGCAGTGCGGCGTACAAGGGGTTGATGGCGGCACCCGGCACACCAAAGGCCTGGGTGATGCCTTCCTTTTCCATCACCAGCACCGCTGCCATCGCTGCTTTCATCTTGGCCATCTGAATCTCCTGTGGGGTGAACAACGCTGGTCGGCATGATGCGCAGGCCGCTGCGCTGCGGGAATGCCAGCGGCCGGATAAGAGTCATTCCATGGTGGAATGGCACTGAACCGGGCCGTTGGGCCCGCCGGGGGAAAGCGATGGACACACTCGATGGCCTGCGCCTGTTTGTGCGCGTGGTCGAGACGGGCTCATTCAGCAAGGCCTCGTTGCACCTGGGCATCACGCAGCCTACCGCCACCAAGCAGGTGGCCGCGCTGGAAGCCCGCCTGAAGGCCCGGCTGTTTCACCGCAGCACGCGCGGTGTCACGCCCACCGAGGTCGGCGCGCTGTACTACGACAAGTGCAAGCGGGTGCTGCGCGAGATGGACGAGGCCGATGACGTAGCGGCGCTGCTGCAGTCGCGGCTGCAGGGTACGCTGCGCATCAACGCCTCGGTGGCCTTCGGGCGGCGTGTGGTCACGCCCCTGGTCTTGCGCTTCATGCAGGCCCACCCGGGGCTGCAGCTGGAGCTCGCCTTTGAAGACCGCTACGTCAACCTGGTCGAGGCGGGTGTGGACGTGGCGCTGCGCATGGGCCGTCTGGCCGATTCGTCACTGGGCGCGCGCTGGCTCGGGCTGAACCCCTGGGTGCTCGTGGCCGCGCCGGCGTGGCTCGCCGAGCACGGCCAGCCCCGTGAGCCCGCCGAGCTGTCGCGGCACCCGGCCCTGGTCTACAGCACCGTGCAGGGCGATGAGCGCTGGCACTTCAGCGGGCCCGATGGGCAGTCGCAGGCGGTGGCCGTGCGCGGGCCGCTGCGCAGCAACAACCTGTCGGCCATCCTGGCGGCGGCGCGGGCCGGCATGGGCCTGGCGGTGCTGCCGCGCTACGTGGCCCACGATGCGCTGGCGCAGGGTCTGCTGCGCCCCTTGCTGGAGCGCTGGACGCTCCCGGCGCAGGAGATGCACGCCGTCTACCCGTCGCCGCGCCATGTGCCGGCCAAGGTGACCGCCTTGGTCAACTGGCTGCAGGGGCAGTTTGAAGGCGAATGGTGGCGCGAACTGTCGCTCCCCCGGCCACAGGTGTCACCCGCATCCCCCTGAGGCCATGCGCGTGCTGGCCAGCCGGCCCACACGCGCACGCCGCGCCGCGGCCTACCCTTGCCCGGCGGCCGGCAGGCCCGGCGTGTCACGCCAGGCCGCCAGCAGCGTGTCGGGGACCTCAATGCCGTCGGTGCGGGCCTTGTGCAGCAGCGCTTCGCGCCTGGCCCCCGGCAGGCGCACGCCATCGTCGCGCAGCATCTCGGCCACCAGCAGTTCGATGCGGTCCAGGTAGTGGTCCTGGCCTGCGAGGAAGCCGGGGTCGATGACGATGAAGGCCTGCCCGATGCCGGGGCGGTTGCCTTCATCGACAAAGAAGCTGGACGCCTCGAAGCCAAAGCGGGCCCCGATCACGGCGGTGACCAGCAGCTCGACGATCAGCGCCAGCATCGCACCCTTGGACGAGGTGGCCGCCCCGATGGGCAGCATCGAGCCGGCCAGGGCGGCCTGGGCATCGGTGGTGGGTTGCCCGTGGGCGTCCAGCGCCCAGCCCGTGGGGATGGCCTGGCCCTGCCGGGCGGCCAGCATCACCTTGCCGCGCGCCACCTCCGACAGGCTGAGGTCGATCAGCAGCGGGCTGGCGTTGCGACGCGGAAAGGCCGCGGCCACCGGGTTGGTGCCAAACACCGGGTGTCGCCCCCCGGCCGCCGGCATCGCGGCCGGTGAGTTGGCAAAACCCAGCGCCACGCAGCCTGCGTCGGCCGCTGCCCGGAGGTGGTCCACCACCACGCCGCAGTGGTGGCTGCGGACCACGCCGACCACGGCCACGCCCAGCGAACGTGCGCGGGTGATGGCCTCCTGCACGGCCAATGTGCAGGCGCCAAAGGCGAGCCCTTCGTCGGCGTCCACCACCAGGGCCGCGCCTTCGCTGCGCAGCACCCGGGGTTGGGCCTGGCCGTTGGCACGGCCATTGCGCAGGTGGGTGGCGTACTGCGCCACCCGTGACAGCCCGTGCCCGCCCTGGCCTTGCGCCTCGGCCAGCACCAGGGCGGCGGCGGTGGCGCGCGCCATCTCGGGGTTGGCGCCGGCCGCGTGCAGGGCGCGTGCTACCCAGGCTTCGGCCTCGGCCATGGGCATCTTCATGGTGCAGCTCCTTGGTGTGCGCGCTCAAGCGCCTGGTTGACCTGGTCGGCGATCATGAAGCTGACCCGCTCGTTGGCCTCGGCGGTGACGCCGGCCACGTGCGGCGTCAACACCAGGTTGGGGCAGCCCTCGAAGTGTGCGCTGGCGCCCAGTGGCTCGGTGTCGAAGACATCGAGCGCCGCGCCGCCCAGGTGGCCGCTGCGCAGCGCCTCGGCCACGGCGACTTCATCGACGATGCCGCCCCGCGCGGTGTTGATCAGCACTGCACCCCGCTTCATGGCGGCGATCCGGGTGGCATTCAGCAGCCCGCGGGTGGACGGCAGCAGCGGCACGTGCAGGCTCAGCACGTCGCTGGTGGTCATCACCTCTTCCAGGCCGGTGCCCCGCACGCCGCTGTTCAGGTAGGCCGGGTGATCGCTGTCGAACTGCGCGTCGAAGGCCACCACCTCCATGCCCAGGCCGCGCGCCAGCGAGGCCGTCAGCTGGCCGATCGAGCCAAAGCCGATCAGGCCCAGCCGCTTGCCCGCGATCTCGCGGCCCTGGGACAGCGGTGTGCGCGGCCAGCGGCCGGCCGCCACCGCGGCGGTGGACTGGTAGGCCCCGCGCAGCAGCAGCATGGCCGTGCCGATCACGTATTCGGCCACCGACAGCGCGTTGGCGCCGGTGGCCGGGATGACCTGCAGCCCGCGGGCCTCGCAGCCGGCCACGTCGATGTTGTCCAGCCCCACCCCGAGTCGCCCCACCACGCGGCAGTGGGCCGGCAGTGCTGCGAGCAAGGTGTCGCGCACCTGGGTTCGGTTGCGCACGATGAGGGCGTCGCAGCGGCTGGCTTCGGCCAGCAGCCGGGGGCTGTCGTCGACCAGCTGCGGGTCGTACAGAACGTCATGGCGGGCGGCCAGCTGGGCCACGGCGCGCGCATCCATGAACTCGGTGATGACAATGGTGGCCATGGCCTTCTCCAGCGGTAGGGTGTCAGGCGCTGCCAGACAGGCGCGCCGGCCCGCATTCTCGTTGGCTCGGGGCGAAGGCGGGCACCGAAGCGCCTGCCATCGCCCCGCGAAGGCTCCGTGGCGAATGGAGACCGTTCAGGTGCCGATGCGCCCGCCGTCGTCCTTGGTGATCACCACGGTGGCCGAACGCGGCCGCTTGCCCGCGCCATGGCCCACGTTGGACGGCCACTGGCTGGTGTACTTGGTCGGGTCAGCCAGGTCGGCGACGGCGGTGCCGTCACCCGGGTGCTGGATGTTGATGAACACCGTCTTGCCATCGGGCGTCTCGCACAGGCCCGTGACTTCGCAGTCGTACGGGCCCACGTAGAAGCGCTTGAGCGTGTCGGACGTGGCCTTCTTGCCCATCCGGGTGGTCACGCTGGTGGTGCCGTAGCTCAGTGTCTTGGCCGCGCCGTCGCCCAGCGTGCCAGGGATGCTGGCCAGCAGCATGCAGTTGGTGACGTCGGTGAAGGCGCCGTCGTCGGTCTGGATCCAGCACAGGCCGGTGCTTGGGGTGAAGGCCAGGCCATCAGGGCTGGAGAAGTCGTTGTCGGCGGTCAGGCCCGACAGGTTGACGAGGGCACCGTCGCTGCCGGCTTCGGCACCGAAGAGGTAGACGTCCCAGGTGAAGCGGGTGGTCTCTGGGCTGGTGTCCTTGAAGCGCACGATGTGTCCGTTGACGTTGCCGCTCTGGGTGACGGTGCCACTGCGCACGTCCACGTAGGCGCGCGGGTTGGCGGCATCCACCAGGGTCTGGGTGCCGGTGGGGGCCACGCGGCGGCTGCTGTTGTTGGTCATCGTGATGTAGAGCTCGCCCGTGGTCGGGTGCACGTCCACCCACTCCGGACGGTCCATCTTGGTGGCGCCCACGGCATCGGCGGCGATGCGGGTGTGGATGTAGATCTCGGCCTGCTCGGTGAAGCCGAAACTGGCGCCGGCGATGGCGGCGTTGCTCAGGCTGAGTTCGATCCAGTCGCCCGTGCCGTCAGCGTTGAAGCGGGCCACGTAGAGCTTGCCGCTGTCCAGGTACTTGTCGCCGATGGCCATGCGGTTGGCGGCCTGTGCGTCGGCCGCGGTCCAGTTGGCCGCAGAGACCCACTTGTAGACGTACTCGTTCTGCGAATCGCAGCCCATGTAGACGGCCAGCGGCTTGCCGGCCTGGGGAAGGCCGAAGGCGCTGTTTTCATGGGCCAGGCGGCCCAGACCGGTGCGCTTCTTGACGGTGCTGCTGGCGCTGTAGGGGTCGATCTCGACCATGTAGCCCTGGGTGAACCACTCGTGGCGGAAGTCGTCAGAGCCGTCAGCGCTGCTGCCCACGACGCTGGTGTTGAAGCGGGCGTAGGCGTCGCCCGTGCCCGCGGTTTCCCAGCCGTAGCGGCTGTTGGCGGCGGTGGTGGCCGTCACGTTGCGCCCGTAGCGGGCGAAGCTGGCATTCAGCTTGGTGCTGCGGCGGGCCTGGTCACCGGCGGCGCGGAAGTAGTAGCCGCTCCAGTTTTCCTCGGTGGTCAGCAGCGTTCCCCAGGGCGTCTTGCCATTGCCGCAGTTGTTCAGCGTGCCGCGCGTGCGGGTACCGTTGGGCGAGAAGCGGGTGACAAACAGGGCGTTGCCGCGCGCCGGGCCGGAGAGTTCGATCTCGGTGCTGCCGGTGATGCGCCGGTTGAAGGGTGAATTGACCACCACCTGGAACAGGCCGGCGGCGTCCTTGGCCACCTCGGCCACGCTCACGCCGTGGCAGTCGATCTCGATGTCGGCCTGGGACGCCGGGCGCGGGTTGGGGCTGGGCCCGTTGGCGTGCAGCACCACCGGGGTGATGTATTCGTGGTTCGAGGCCAGCAGGGCGCGGCTGGACGAGTTGTCGTCACGCTGGCCGGTGGCGCTCAGGCCGAAGTACTGGATGCCGTCGTGGCAGTCACCCATCCGCTGGGCATAGTTGGTGTCGGTACCGTCGTTCTTGTAGGCTGGGACGCCGGCGGCCAGCGGGTCGCCGCAGGCCAGGATGACGCGCGCCTTGTAGCCGCTGGGCACGGTGTTGGTGTCGGCCAGCGTCTTGGCCACGGCGGTGAAGCCCAGCAGCTTTTCGACGGGGGCGGCGGGAGGGGGCGAGGCGGGTGTGCTGTCACTGCCGCCGCAGGCCGTCAGGCCAATGGGGGCAAACAGCGCGGCCATGGCGCCGCCCAGCCCACCACGCAGCACGCCACGGCGGCTGAGGCCTTGGGCCAGGACTTCGCCGAAATGGGTGTTGGGGCTGGTGTTGGTGTCCTGGTCATCGGGGTCGACAAAACCAGTGGTCGTGGGCAGGTGCGCGTTCATGGTGTCCAGTGGGGGGCAGTTGAAACAGCACCTCATGCTGGGCAGGCCATGTGTCATCGCTGTGACGCGGGCGCCCAGGGCGCCCGTCGTCAGGGCCTTTCATCGGCGTGTCACAGCGCGCCGGGCCGCTGGTCAGCCAAGGCTCGGCGCTGCAGGGTCGGGGTCGTCCTGCGTGCTCTCGCGGATGCGCAACGCGAAGCCCAGGGGCGCTGCACGCGGCACCGGTGCCTGGGGGTTCTGCAGCATCGTCAGCACCGCCTGCGCCGCGATTTGCCCGATGTCGATGCGCGGCAGCCACACGCTGGACAGCGTCGGGCGCAGCTGGCGTGACCACGCAAAGTCGCCAAACCCCAGCAGCGCCATGCGTTGAGGGACGGGCACGCCGCGCTGCACCGCTTCGAGCAGGGCGCCACTGGCCAGGTGGTCATTGGCAAAGGCCGCGGCCGTCACGACGGCGTGCGGCCCGGCGGTGTCCAGCAGCGTGGCCAGCGCCAGGCGGCCGGCATCAAAGGGGTCGCCCGGCCGGGCCGTCAGCGGCGCCACCTGGGCGCCCGCCTGCCGCGCAGCCAATGCAAAGGCCTGCCCCCGTTCGTGGGCGCGGTAGTCCTCGGCCACGCCGCTGTCCACGTAGGCGAGGTGCCGGTGGCCGCTGTCCAGCAGGTGCTGGGCCATGGCGCGCCCGATGGCGCGGTGGTCCAGCCCCACCTGCACAAAGCGGGCTGTGCTGGTGGTCTTGCGGGCCGGGTTGCCGGTGTCGCCCGGGCAATCCCAGATTTCCACCACCGGCGTGCCGCTTCGCCTGGCGCTGGCCAGCAGCGCCAGGCTGCCGGGTGAATGCCGACGCCCGGTGACGATGACCGCGGCCGGGCGCCAGCCCAGCACCGCGCGCAGCTGCTCTTCCTCGCGCTCCAGCGAATAGCTGGTGGACGTCATCAGCAGCTCGAAGCCGGCCGGCTGCAGCGTTTCGGCCAGACCCTGGGCGGTTTCCGCGAAGATGGAGTTGGCCAGGTTGGGCAGCAGCACCGCCACCACCGTGCCCTGCCCGCTGGCCAGCATGCCGGCCTGCTTGTGGGGCACATAACCCGTCTCTGCCAGCGCCAGCCGAATGCGCTCGGCGGTCAGGGGCGCCACGCGCTGCGGTTCGCGCAGGTAGCGCGAGACGGTGATGGCGGTGACCTCGGCCACCTCGGCCACCTCGCGCAGCGTCGCGCCTCCATGCTTGCGGCGCAGCTTCCTGGCGGGCGGCGGCAGTGGGGGTTGAGGGTAAGTCTCCATGGACGCAGGCGATGGGCTGCGGCAATGTTAGCGGTAACACGCCCTTGGGTGTCATCCCCTGAATTTCGGCCCGTCGCCCGCCCGCCACCCGCCCATACCCCGCCGCCATGACCGTGAAACTTGCCGATCTGCGCAGCCGCCGCTGGTATGCCGATGCCGGGATGCGCGGCTTTGCGCACCGCCAACGCATGCAGCAGATGGGCCTGCGCCGCGAAGACGTGCTGGAGCGGCCGATCGTCGGCATCATCAACACCTGGAGCGACCTCTCCCCCTGCCACGCCCATCTGCGCGAGCGGGCCGACGCCGTCAAGCGGGGTGTCTTGCTGGCCGGTGGCATGCCCTTTGAGCTGCCCGCCCTCAGCCTGGGCGAGGTGATGGTCAAACCCACCACCATGCTCTACCGCAACCTGCTCGCCATGGAGTGCGAGGAGCTGCTGCGCAGTCACCCGATCGATGGCGTGGTGCTGATGGGCGGCTGCGACAAGACCACCCCGGGCCTGCTGATGGGCGCCATCAGCATGGGCATCCCGGCGCTGTACTGCCCCGCCGGGCCCATGCTGAACGACCGCCACCGTGGCCGCACGGTGGGCGCCGGCACCCACACCCGGATGTTCTGGGACGACTACCAGTCCGGCCGTGTGGAGGCGGCCGAGTGGGTGTCGCTGGAATCGCGCATGACGCGCAGCCCAGGCACCTGCAACACCATGGGCACGGCCAGTACCATGACGGCCATGGCCGAGGCGCTGGGTTTTGTGCTGCCGGGGGCCAGCAGCATCCCGGCGATGGACGCCGGCCACACCCGCATGGCCACGCGCTGTGGCGAGCGCCTCGTGCAGATGATCTGGGAAGACCTCACCCCGCAGCGGCTGCTCAGCCGAGGTTCGTTCCTGAACGCGGTGGCGGTGCAGATGGCGCTGGGCGGCAGCACCAATGCCGCCGTGCACATCATTGCCCTGGCGCGCCGCGCCGGCATTCCGCTCACGCTGCAGGACCTGGACGACGTGGGCCGCCGGGTACCGGTGATCGCCAACCTGTTTCCCAGCGGCACGCAGCTGATGGAAGACTTCTACTACGCGGGTGGCCTGCCCGCGCTGATGAACCGCATCCGCGAGCACCTGTCGCTGGACGAGCTCACCGTCACCGGCCAGGCCTTGCGTGCCCAGCTGGAGGGCGCCGAGGTGGTCGACGACGAGACCATCCGCCCGCTGAACAACCCTATCAGCACGCAGCCAGCCTTGGCGGTGCTCACCGGCAACCTGTGCCCGCAGGGCGCGGTCATCAAGCCCAGCGCGGCCGACCCACGGCTGATGCAGCACCGGGGCCCGGCCCTGGTCTTCGACAGCCAGCCGCAGATGCTGGCCGCGATGGCCGACCCTGACCTGCCCTGCACACCCGACACCGTGCTCATCCTGCGCAATGCGGGCCCCGTGGGGGCGCCGGGCATGCCGGAGTGGGGTGGCCTGCCCATCCCAAAGAAGCTGCTGAACCAGGGCGTTCGCGACATGGTGCGCATCTCGGACGCCCGCATGAGCGGCACGCACTATGGCAGCTGCGTGCTGCACGTGAGCCCCGAGAGCGCAGTGGGCGGCCCGCTGGCGCTGGTGCAGACGGGCGACATGATCGAACTTGACGTGGCTGGCCGGCGCCTGAACATGCAGGTCAGCGACGACGAACTGGCGCGCCGCCGCAGCGTGTGGCGCGCCCCGGTGCAGCCCTTCACCCGTGGCTGGACACGGCTGTACCAGCAGCACGTGACCCAGGCGCACGAAGGCTGTGACCTGGATTTCCTCGAGCACGGTGCGCCCACGCCCGAGCCCGTCATCTTTTGAGGTCCTGACCCCGCCACGCCGCCCCAGCGCGCCTTCTGCCCTTTCAGGAGATCACCCTATGAACCCCTTTCGCCAGCTCTTGCGCGCCCGAGGCTCCCGCAGCCCCGTCGGTACCTGGGTGATGTCGGCCAGCCCGATCGTGGCCGAGGCGGTGGGCACCGCCGGGTTCGACTGGGGTGTGCTCGACATGGAGCACACCCCGCTGGACCTGATGGAACTGGTGCACCTGCTGCAGGCGGTGGGCAACACCAAGATGGTGCCAGTGGTGCGGGTGCCCTGGAACAACCCGGTCACCGTCAAGCGGGTGCTGGACGCCGGCGCCCAGACGCTGCTGTTTCCCTTTGTGCAGAACGCCGACGAGGCACGCGCGGCGGTGGCCGCCACGCGCTACCCGCCCGAGGGCATCCGCGGCATGGCGGCCATGGGCCGCGCCTCGCGGTTTGGCACCATCCCTGACTACTTCAAGACCGCCAACCGGTCGATCTGCGTGATCGTCCAGATCGAGACGCCGCAGGCTGCCGCGCAGCTGGAGGCCATCGCCGCGGTTCCGGGCGTGGATGCGCTGTTTGTCGGCCCGGCTGACCTGTCGGGCGCGCTCGGGCACCCGGGCGAGCTCACCCACCCGGACGTGATGGCCCTGATGGCCGACTGCGCACGGCGCGCCCAGGCCCTGGGCAAGGCCATCGGCACGGTGGGCGGCACACCCGAGGTTGTCACCCGCTACCGCGCCATGGGCTACGACTACGTGGCCATCGCCTCCGACCTGGGCCTGCTGATGCGCGGTGCGCAGGCCGCGGTGCAGGCCTTGCGCACCGAAGCCACGCAGCCGCATGTGCACACGCTGCACCAGGGCACCCACACCGAGACGGGCTACTGAGCCGCGCCTGAACCATGGCCACTGTCGAGCTCCAGGGCGTCCGCAAGTCCTACGACGGCAAGACCGCCGTCATCCACGGCATCGACTTGTCCATCCAGCATGGCGAGTTTGTGGTGTTTGTCGGGCCCTCGGGCTGTGGCAAGAGCACGCTGCTGCGCATGATCGCCGGGCTGGAACCCATCACGGGTGGTGAGATCCGCATCGATGGGCAGGTGGTCAACGAGTTGCCGCCGCGCAGCCGGGACATTGCGATGGTCTTCCAGGACTACGCGCTGTACCCGCACAAGACCCTGTTCGAGAACATGGCCTTCGGCCTGCGCTTGCGGGGCACGCCTGACGCGGTGATCCAGGAGCGGGTGATGAACGCGGCGCGCCTGCTGCGCATCGACCACATGCTGGAGCGCCGGCCGGCCGCGCTGTCGGGCGGCCAGCGCCAGCGGGTGGCGATCGGCCGGGCGATCGTGCGCGAGCCCAAGGTCTTCCTCTTTGACGAGCCCTTGTCCAACCTCGACGCACAGTTGCGCAACGAGATGCGCAGCGAGATCAAGCGGCTGCACCAGCGCCTGGGCGCCACCATCATCTACGTCACGCACGATCAGGTCGAGGCCATGACGCTGGCCGACCGCATCGCGGTGCTGAGCGCCGGGCACACCATGCAGTACGACACCCCAGAGCGCATCTACAACCAGCCGGCTGCGCTGTTTGTGGCCGGGTTCACCGGCGCCCCGGCGATGAACCTGGTGGATGCGCGTGTGGACGCCGGTCATGCCGATCTGGGCCAGGGCGTGCGGCTGGCACTGCCGGCCGCCTTGGCCAGCGCAGGGGCGGCAGTGGCCCGCGTGAAGCTGGGTGTGCGGCCTGAGAATCTGCGCCTGGCTGAACAGCCGGGCGACTTGGCGCTGCCGGCTGAGGTGTTGTTGCTCGAACCTCTGGGCGCCGAGACGCTGGTCACGCTGAAAACTGGCGACGTCGAGTGGGTGGCGCGTGCGCCGGCGGCCTTCAAGGCGCCCACCGGGACGCCCGTGGTGCTGCGCGTGGCGCCCGCGCACCTGCATTTGTTTGACGCCGACAGTGGCAGGGCCCTGTGAGCCACACACACGATGTGGCGCCCTGCAGCCCTTTTGGACCCTTTGTGCCCCCTTGCGGATGGCATGACTGAACCTGAATCCGATCCAACCAGGAGAACCCCGATGAAAAGACGCATCCTCCTTGCAGCCACCGCGCTGCTGACCGCGGCCCTGGGTACCCAGGCCTGGGCCCAGACGTCGCTGCGCGTGTTCTCAGGCGGCCAGAACCAGCGCCCCGACCTGATGCGCAAGCTGTTTGACCAGTACCAGGCCGCCAACCCCGGCGTGAAGATCGACATCGAGACCGGCGGCGCCACCAGCGAACTGCAGCGCCAGTACCTGAGCACGGTGCTGAACGCCAAGGACTCGGCCATCGATGTCTTCATGATCGACATCGTCAACCCCGCCCAGTACCTGGCGGCCGGCTGGATCGAGCCATTGAACGCCTACTACAACATCAGCCCGACCGACGTGAAGAAGCCTTACCTGCCGGTCTATGGTCAGGCCAACGTCATCGACGGCAAGATCGCGGCCATGCCGGCCTTTGCCGACGCGATGTTCATGTACTACCGCAAGGACCTGCTGGACAAGCACAAGGTGGCCGAGCCCAAGACCTGGGACGAGCTGGCTGCCGCGGCCCGCAAGATCCAGCAGGCCGAGGGCAACCCCAACCTGCAGGGCCTGAGCATCCAGGGCGCGCCCATCGAAGGCGCGGTCTGCACCTTCCTGCTGCCCTACTGGGGCCAGGGCAAGGATTTCAACGACGCTGCCGGCAAGATGACGCTGGACAAGCCCGCCGCCGTGCGTGGCCTGCAGACCTGGCTGAACCTGGTCGACCAGGGTGTGGTCAAGAAGAACGTCGCCGAGGTGCGCACGCCCGACACCGTCAATGAGTTCAAGGCCGGCCAGGTGATCTTTGCGATCAACTGGGGCTTTGCCTGGGACCGTTTCAAGGACGACAAGGATTCCCAGGTGCAGGGCAAGGTGGGCGTGATGCCACTGCCGGCGATGGCGGGCGGGCGCAGCGCCACCTGCGTGGGCGGCTGGCAATGGGCCGTCAGCAACTTCAGCAAGAACAAGGCTGAGGCGGCCAAGCTGGTGCGCTTCATGAGCAGCCCGGCCGCCAGCAAGTTCCTGGCGGTGGAAGGCTCGCTGATGCCGACCTACCCGGGTGTCTACACCGACGCCGACGTGATCAAGGCCGTGCCCTGGTTCAAGGACGCGGCAGCCGTGGTCATGGCCGGGCGCAGCCGTCCGATGAGCGAGCGCTATGGCGAGGTCAGCGACACCATCCGCACGACCACCAGCGCCGTGCTGGCCCGCACCAAGACCCCGCAGGAAGGGGTGGATGAGATCGAGAACCGCCTGCGCCGTGTGATGCGCTGAGGCGGTTGAGCAGCTAGAGCCCCAGAGCCCCTTGCGCGCCGCCCGCCCCTGACCCCATGGCCCGACTGCTGGATCGCCTGCGTGACCCGAGCGAAAAGACGCTCGGGCTCCTGCTGCTCACGCCGGCCTTTGTGCTGCTGCTGCTGATCGTGGTCTACCCGATCGGCAAGCTGCTCTACAACAGCTTCTTCGACCTGCGGCTGTCAGGCGCCGGCGGTGCGCGCTTTGTGGGCCTGGAAAACTACGCGCTGGTGCTCACCGACAAGGACTTCTGGAACGCCACCCGCAACACCGTGCTGATCACGCTGATCACCGTGCCCGGTGCGCTGGTGGTGGGGCTGGGGCTGGCGCTGCTGGCCAACCTGCCGTTCCAGCGCTACCGGCTGCCCATGTGGCCGGTGCGGCTGGCGCTGCTGCTGCCCTGGGCCTTGCCGCTGTCCTTTGCCGGCTTGATCTTTGCCTGGTTCTTCCACACCGAATACGGTGTGGTCAACGACGTGCTGCGCCGACTGGGTCGCAGCGAACAGACCATGTGGCTGCTCAGCCCCAGCTGGGCCTTTGCCGCGATCTGCCTGACCATCATCTGGAAGACCAGCTCCTTCATGGCGCTGATCCTGCTGGCCGGCTTGCAGATGATTCCGAAATCACTCTATGAGGCGGCCGAGGTCGACGGCGCCGGGCGCTGGCAGCAGTTCTGGCAGATCACCGTGCCCATGCTGATGCCCAGCATCATCGTGGCGCTGATCTTTCGCACCATCACCGCGCTGCAGACCTTCGACATCCCCTACACGATGACCAAGGGCGGCCCGGGCAACAGCACCGAGACACTGGCCATGCTGATCCACAAGACCACCATCGACTACCTCGATGTCGGCTATGGTTCCACGTTGGCGGTGTGCATGTTTGCGCTGTCGCTGGTGGTCACGGGTTTCTACATCCGCCGCATTGGCCGGAGTGCCTCATGAAGGCCGTGCCCGGGCGCTTCTGGGTGCTGGCCGCGGCGCTGATCGTGGTCATCAATGGCTTCTTCCCGGCGCTGTGGATCCTGCTGACCTCGCTGAAGACCGAGGCCGAACTCGTCAACAAGCCCATCACCTACTGGCCGCACAACCCGACGATGGCCAACTATGTGCAGGCTTTCACCGACCAACCCCTGCTGAAGTACCTGGGCAACAGCTTCGTGGTGGCGGCGGCGTCCACGGTGGTGTCGCTGATCGTCGCGTCGCTGGCGGCCTATGCCATCGCGCGGCTGAACCTGCGCCGCCGGCAGCTGATCCTCACCTGCATCGTGGCCTCCAGCATGTTTCCGCTGGTCACCCTGCTGGTGCCCATCTTCGAGACCATGCGCGCGCTGGGCCTGCTGAACACCTACACGGCGCTGGTGCTGCCCTACACGGTGCTGAACCTGCCGGTGTGCACGCTGGTGCTGGTGAGCTTCTTCCAGAGCATCCCGAAGGACCTGGAAAACGCCGCGATGATCGACGGCTGCACCCGCATGGGCGCGCTGTGGCGGGTGGTCGTGCCGCTGGCCGCGCCGGGAGTCTTCACCGCGGGCATCCTGGCCTTTGTCAACGCCTGGGACGAGTTCCTGCTGGCGCTGTCGCTGAATGCCTCGGCATCCATGCGCACGGTGCCGGTGGGCATCACGCTGTACCAGGGGGAGTTCACGTTTCCGTGGCCCATCATCTCGGCGGCCTTGATCGTGGCCATCGTGCCGGTGGCGGTGCTGATCGCGCTGTTCCAGGAACGGGTGGTGGGTGGCCTCACGCAGGGTGGCCTCAAGGGTTAGGCGTCAACCAGGAACATCGCATGATCCGCTACGGCATCATCGGCTGCGGCAGCATGGGCCGCGAACACATGCTCAACCTGCACGCCATGGGCGGCGCGCAGGTGACGGCCATTGCCGACCCCCATGGCCCCAGCCGTGACGCGGCAGCGTCCCTGATCGGCGGCTGGCAGCCGCGGTTGTTTGCCCACCACGCCGAGCTGCTGGGCAGCGGCCTGTGTGACGCGGTCATCATCGCCAGCCCCAACTTCACCCATGCGGCCGTGCTGCGCGATGCGCTGGCCGCCGACGTGCACATCCTCGTGGAAAAGCCGCTGGTCACCACCATGGCCGACGGCCTGGACCTGCTGCAGCGCGAACGGCAACGGCCGCACCGCGGCCGCATCACCTGGGTGGCGCAGGAGTACCGCTACATGCCGCCGGTGGCCGAGGCCATCCGCCTGACCCATGGCGGCATGGTGGGGCGTGTGCACCAGGTGGCCATTCGCGAGCACCGCGAACCCTTCTACCCCAAGGTGGGCGACTGGAACCGCTTCTCCGCCAATACCGGCGGCACCCTGGTGGAAAAGTGCTGCCACTACTTCAACCTGATGGACCTCATCCTGCAGGAACAGCCCACCCGCGTCTTTGCCAGCGGCGCCCAGCGCGTGAACCACCTCGACGAGGTGATCGATGGCCGGGTGCCGGACATCCTGGACAGCGCCTATGTGATCGTCGATTACGCCAGCGGCGCCCGCGCGCTGCTGGACCTGTGCATGTTTGCCGAAAACTCACTGGACACCGAACACGTGACCATCGTGGGTGACGAAGGCAAGATCGAATCGTTGTTGCCGTCGGGTGTGCTGCGTGTGGGCCGGCGCGAAGACTGGGGCAAGCGGGAAGTCTGGGGCCAGCCTTCGGGCACGGGCCGCGGGGTGTCGGTGCGCCAGGTGCGCGACACCAACATCCGTTACCTCGGCCAGCACTTCGGCGCGAGTTATGTCGAACACGAACGCTTTGCACGGGCCATCCGCGAAGGCCTGCCGCCGGAGATCCCGCTGGCCGAGGGGCTGCAGGCCGTGGCCACCGGCCTGGCCGCGCACCGCAGCATTGAACTCGGCCGGCCGGTGGCGCTGAGCGAGCTGTGGCCCGATGTGGCCGCCGCCAACCCGTCTGCCCCGGGGTCTGACGCATGAACCCGCCCGTCGCCGGGGCCTCGGCCTACGCCCGCTACCCCTCGCTGCAGGGCCGTCATGTCTTCATCTCCGGCGGCAGCTCGGGCATCGGTGCGGAGCTGGTCCGTGCCTTTGCCGAGCAGGGCTGCCGCGTCAGCTTCTGCGGCACCCGTGAGGGTGGTGGTGACGCCTTGCGCACCGAGCTCCTGCAGAGCGGCCTGGCCGAACCCTGGTACGGGGCCGTGGATGTGCGCGACATCCCGGCCTACCAGGCCTTGCTGGCGCGCTGCATGGCGGACCAGGGCCCTGTGGACGTGCTGGTCAACAACGCCGGTCGTGACGACCGCCATGCCCTGGAAGACGTCACGCCCGCCTACTGGGACGACCGCTTGGCGCTGAACCTCAAGCACTACTTCTTTGCGATCCAGTCGGTGGTGCCGGGCATGGCGGCGCGCGGTGGCGGCAGCATCATCAACATGGGCAGCGTCAGCTGGATGCGGGGGCGCCCACTGCTGGCAGGCTACACCACCGCCAAGGCCGGCATCCTGGGCCTCACACGCACGCTGGCGCGAGAGCTCGGCCCGCGCCAGATCCGCGTGAATGCCGTGGTGCCGGGGGCCATCGTCACCGAGCGTCAGAACAGCCTGCACCGCGACGCCGCGGCCGACCAGCAGTTCCTGGACGCCCAGTGCCTGAAGATCCGGCTCGAGCCCGGCCACGTGGCCCGGCCGACGCTCTTCCTGGCGGCCGACGATGCCAATGGCATGACCGGGCAGCATGTGCTGGTGGATGCGGGCATTGCCCAGCAGTCGGTGATCACCTGAGCGGGCGACGCCCGGCTCGGGCGCGCTGCGACGTGGGTCAGCGTCAGGCCAGCAGCGACATGGCCTGGGCCCGCGTGTAGGGCCGGCCCGTGACGGAGCATGCCGCCGCAGCCGCCCCAAAGTGAAGCGCTTCGCTGGGTGGCAGGCCCTCGGCCAGGGCGAGCAGCAACGCGCCATGCAGCGTGTCGCCGGCGCCGTTGGTGTTGACCACCTCGACGGCATGGGCCGGCCGGTGCACCACGGGCTGCCCTGGAGCGCGCCACAGCAGGCCCGCGGCCCCGAGTGTCACCACCAGTTGGGTGTGCGGCAGGGCCGCACAGAGGCGCTGGAATAGCGCATCAACCGGCTCCACCGGCGCGTCGGCCATGCCTTCAGGCTGGCCCCAGGCGCACAGGCCCGCACTGGAAAACACCGCCCAGTCGGCCAGCGGCGCGAGCTGGCGCAGCACCGCTGGCGGGGCCACGTCACCATCCAGCATCGACACGATGCCCCGCTGGCGGGCCAGTTGCAGCGCCGTGGCCGCGGCTTCAGGCCAGCGCGGGTCCACCTGCAGCGCGACCACGCCGTCCAGCCACGAGGCGTCGGGCAGCGCACAACTGGCCTGTGCATTGCCGCGCACGTTGTGGCCCTGACGCTCGCCATCGGCGTCCACCAACACGGCAGAGACACTGGTGCGTGCACCCGACACCACGCAGCTGGGCAGCACCTCCACGCCGGCGGCGCTGAGGGCGGTGTGGAGGGCCAGCCCGGCGTCGTCAGTGCCCATCGGGGCGGCCAGCACCACGCGTGGCGAGTGCGCGTCCCGCAGCCGTTGTGCGGCCAGCGCCGCGTTGGCCGACATGCCGCCCGGCCGACTGAAGTAGGCGCTGGCCACAAACTTGCCCGGCTCAGCCAGCAGCCGGGGCACCATGAAGCAGTGGTCCCAGACGGCGTGTCCGATGAAGGCGATCGTATTCACAGGCAGTTTCCCTGACGTGCCGGCGCGGCGCCTAAGCGGGCTGTTTCCCCGGCCCGGCAGCGGTCTCGGCAGTGTCATTCTCACCCCGTTCAGGGCGGCAGTCCGGTCGCCTGTCCCCAGTTCACCAGGTGTCCAGCAGCGTGCGCCGGGGCGGAAGTGGCCGGTGGCGGGCGACCGTCAGGTGGTGCCTCAACCACTGACGGGTTTCGCTCGGGTCGATGACGCTGTCGATCTCCAGGTGGCTGGCCATGTTGAGGGCCGCCCCGTCTTCCAGCGCTTGCGTGAGCAATTGCTGGAACAAGGCATCGCGTTGTGCGGGTGCGGCCGCCTCCAGCTCGCGCCGGAAGCCGAGCTTGACGGCGCCTTCCAACCCCATGGCGCCGCACTCGGCGCTGGGCCAGGCAGCCATGGCCACAGGCGCATGGAAGTGCCCGGCGGCCAGCGCCATCGCGCCCAGCCCGTAGGCGCGGCGCAGCACGACGCTCAGCACCGGAACGCGCAGCGCCGCCGCCTGCACAAACACCCGCCCGGCGTGGCGAACCATCGCCGTCTCCTCGGCGGCGGTGCCCACCATGAAGCCCGGGGTGTCGAGCAGGCTGATCAGGGGCAGGCCGAAGCTGTCGGCCAGCTGCATGAAGCGGGCGAGCTTGTCGCAGGCAGCGGCGTCCAGCGCACCCCCCAGGAACCGGGGGTCGCTGGCCACCAGCGCCACCGCCTGGCCGTCCAGGCGCGCCAGCCCGGTGACCACTCCTTGCCCGAAATGCTGACGCAACTCGATCCAGCTGTGGTTGTCCACCACGGCCCGCACGATGTGGCGTGGCTCGTAGACGGTGTTGCGCCGGGCGGGCAGTGCGTCGCGCAGCCACAGCGCATCGGCCCCGGCGCTGAAGGCGGCTGCAGGCGATGGCGGCTTCAGCACCGGCGCGGTCAGCAGCGACAGCAACTGCCGGGCCACCACCACGGCCTCAGCCTCGCTGTCCACGGTGATGTCCACCACCCCGTTGGGCTCCATCACCGACACCGGCCCGATCTCCTCGGCCTGCACACGGCCCAGCCCGCCGCCCTCGATCATGGCCGGACCGCCCAGGCCCAGGTTCGCACCCCTGACAGCGATGATCAGGTCACTGGCCCCGGCGAGCGCGGCATTGCCGGCAAAACACCGCCCGGCCACGATGGCCAGGCGAGGCACGCGGCCTGCCAGTGCGGCCCAACGCGCAAAGGTGCTGCAGTGCAGCCCCGCCACCACAGGCGCATCGACGTCGCCTGGGCGGCCGCCGCCGCCTTCCACAAACCAGACCACGGGCAGTTCGTGCCGCCCGACGATCTCCAGCAGGCGGTCGCTCTTGGCGTGGTTCCAGTAGCCCTGTGTCCCGGCCAGTACGGTGTAGTCGTAGGCGAGGGCCGCCACCGGCAAACCGTCCACGGCACCGGTGCCGCACACCAGGCCATCGGCGGGCGTCTGGCGCTGCAGCTCGTGCAGCGGCCGGCGGCTGCGCTGCGCCGCGATGGCATGGGCCCCATATTCGGCAAAGCTGCCGGCATCCAGCAGGTCGGCCAGGTTCTCCCGCGCGCTGCGCAGGCCGCTGGCTGCCCGGCGCGCCATTGCGTCGGGACGTGCGTCATCGTCGAGCAGGCTGCGGCGTTGCGCCAGGCCTTGCCAGGCCGTGCTGGCGGGGGCGCCCTGGCTGGTGGGCTGGCTGGTGGGCTGGCTGGTGGGCTGCCCCGTGGCGGCGCCGCCGCTGCGGCGCAGAGCCTGTGCGGGGTGGGCTGCGGGCTGAGCCGCGGAAGTCGCCGGCGCTGCCGGTGCCCGCCGCCAGCGCAGCAGCGGCTCACCCGCGTCGACCATGTCGCCGATGCCTACCCACCACTGCACCACTTCCCCGGCTGACGGCGCCTCCACGGGAACCTCCATCTTCATCGACTCCAGCAGCAGCAAGGGCTGTGCGCTGACGAAGGCACGCCCGGGTTCGGCCAGCAGGGTGACGACGCAGCCTGCCGCGGGGGCATTCAGGGTCAGGATGTCGGACTCATCGTTGCTGTTCACGGCAGTCTCCGCAGGCAGAAAAGGTGGCAGGGCCGCAGGGGCAAAGCCGCCATCCGGGGCACACTTCAGGTGTGTACGCCAATCGCACACGGTGTGAATACGGATTGTTACGGCCGCGCTCTGCGCCGTTCACGTCGACTCAAATGACCCGGAGGACATAGTGCCGTGACAAGTTATGCGTTCATGAGCCATGGTCACTTCCTGAAGGTACCCGCACCCAGTGGCGATGAGCCCTTTGCCGTGGCCGGCCTGGCCTGGGACGGGTCCACCACCAACCGCCCGGGTGCCCGCATGGGGCCGTCGGCCATCCGCCAGGCCAGCCACATGCTGTGCGATGCCGAGCACCCGCTGTTCGGGGTGACACCCACCGGCCAACTGGCCGACGTGGGTGACCTGCCCTTGCCCAATACCTCGCTGAGCGGCATGCGTGCGGCGCTGCAGCCGCTCCTGGCGCCGCTGCTGCAGCGCCACCACATGGTCTGGCTGGGCGGCGACCATTCGGTGACCCTGCCCCTGTTGCGGGCCTACCGCGCCCACCTCGGGCAGCCCCTGGCCGTGCTGCACTTCGATGCGCACTGCGACACCTGGCTCGACCACTTTGGTGAACCCAGCGGCCACGGCACCTGGGTGGCCGAGGCCATCCAGGAAGGTCTTGTCATCCCGGAAGGCTTTGTGCAGATGGGCATCCGCTCGGCCGGCGAACGGGCGGCCCGAGAGTACGTGCGCGACCAGGGCGGCATCATCCATGACGCTCGCAGCCTGCGCGGCCTCGACGGACCGGCACAGCTGCGGCCCCTGCTGGACGGCGTGCGCCAGCGCTGGGCCAGCCTGGGGCCGGTGCCGCTGTATCTGAGCCTGGACATCGACTGCCTGGACCCGGCCTTTGCGCCCGGCACCGGCACGCCCGAGCCCGGCGGCATGAGCAGCAACCAGGTGCTGACGGTACTGGAGGAACTGGCTGACCTGAACTGGGTGGGCATGGACTGCGTGGAGGTGTCACCACCCTACGACCATGCGCAGATCACCAGCCAGGCGGCGGCCCACTTTGTCTGGACCTACCTGTGCGGGCGCATTGCCCAGCGGG
>JAJTDE010000005.1 GCA_021298085.1 Rubrivivax sp. | reverse complement strand
GCCGTGCGCCCGGCCAATGACGAGGAGCTGAACCGGCTGGCCGAGCTGGAACGCGAGCTCGCCGAGTCACGTGCGTCGCTGCAGAGCCACATCGAGGAGATGGAGGCCACCAACGAAGAGCTGCAGGCCACCAATGAAGAGCTGATGTCCTCGAACGAGGAGCTGCAGAGCACCAACGAGGAGCTGCAGTCGGTCAACGAAGAGCTCTTCACCGTCAACGCGGAATACAACGCCAAGCTCGAACAGGTCAACACGCTGCATGCCGACCTGGAAGGCATGTCAACTTCCACCGGCATCGCCACGGTCTTTGTGGATGAGTCGCTCACGCTGCTGCGCTTCACACCGGAAGCCGCGCTGCTGTTCCGGCTGCGGCCCAGCGACATCGGACGCTCGCTGGCCGACTTCAACCCGCAGCTGGACTACCCGCAGCTGCTGGATGACCTGCGCACCGCGCTGGATGGCCTGCGACCGGCCGAACGCGACGTGGCGGGCCCTGGCACCAGCCGGTACCTGGCGCGGGTGGTGGGCTATGGCGACAAGGCGCTGGGCACACGGCGCGCGGTGCTGAGTGCCATCGACATCTCTGGTCTGCGCGACGCCAATCGGCTGCAGCTGCTGATCGATTCCCTGCCCGAGCACATGGCCCTGATCGACGGCCAAGGCACCATCGTGCAGGTCAACAAGGCCTGGGCTGACTTTGCCTCGAGCAACGGCGGGGACTTGGCTCAGGTGGGCGTCGGCACCAACTACATCGCCGCCATGGCCCGCTCCGACAGCCCCGATGCCGCCGAGGTGCTCCGTGGCTTGCAGCGGGTGCTCACCGGCGCGCAGGACAGCCTGCGGGTGACCTACCCTTGCCACGCGCCGGGGCAGTCGCGGTGGTTTGTGATGCATGTCTCCCCCTTGGCGGCCAGCACACCCGGGTTCGCCAATGGGGCGGTGATCACGCACCTGGAGATCACTCCCTGGTGGGATCGCAGTGTGTCGCCGCCTGAAGGTGCCCATGAGTGACCTGACCCCCGAATCGCCTCACCCGCCCAGCAGCGGCGGCGGGGGCGGCGGCCTGCTGGCACGCGACAACCTGCTGCTCTCGCAAGCACTCGAGGCGCTGCGCCAGGGTGACCTGGAACTCGCGCAATCCATGCTGCAGGCCGTGCCTGGCGCCGGCGTGACACTGGGTGACACCTTCCGGCTGTACCAGGCCGAGCTGGAAAACCTGACGATCGACCTGCGCGAGAGCCAGCAGCGCGCCGAGAGCTCTCTCGACTGGTTTGCGCAAGTCTTCCGGGGCCTGCCCATGCCGGCGGTGCTGGTCGACGGGCGCGGGATGATCGTCGACGCCAACGTGATGGCCATCGACGAGCTGGGCCTGATGGGCCCTGCATCACCGCGCACGCCGCAGGTACCGCTGCGCCGCTTGATGGGCGACCAGGACAGCGAGCTGCGCCTGGGCAGCACCCTGCCGCGGGTCAGCGCGGTGGGTGTGGTGGCGCTGGACAACGTCCGCCTGCGCACGCTGGACGGCCGGCTGCGCTGGGCGGACTTGCGGCTGGCCCAGGTGCCGCCGCGCATGGGCGAACGGCTGCCCTATGGCCTGCTGTGCCTGCTGCACGACAGAACCACCCAGATGGCCGCGGCCCAAGCACTGGAGATCACCGCACGGGCCAAGGCCGAACACGAGCGGGACATGGCCACCGCCGCCAGCCGCGCCAAGACGCAACTGCTGTCGAGGGTCAGCCATGAGCTGCGCACGCCGCTGAATGCGGTGATCGGCTTTTCCGAACTGCTGCTCAGCGGCCGCGAAGGCTTCAGCCACGAAGCACGCTTCAAGCTCCAGCACATCCAGAAGGCCGGCCAGCAGCTGCTGAGCCTGGTGGACGACATCCTGCAGATCAACATGGCCGAAGGCGGCCAGCTGCGCCAGACGCCGTCGCGGCTGGAGGTCTGGCCCCTCGTCGACGACGTGGTACAGCAGCTCGGCCCGTCGGCCTTGACGGCCCAGGTCGCACTGGATGCCGAGCCGTCGATGGACGACCGGGAGGTGCTGGCCTGGGCCGACCCTGAACGCACCCGCGAGATCCTGAACAACCTGGTGTCCAACGCCGTCAAGTACAACCGGCCTGGCGGCTGGGTGCGGCTGGTGGTCACACACGACGATCAGCTGGTGATCATCGAGGTGCGCGACAACGGCCAGGGCATGGACGGCGAGCAGCTTTCGCACGTGTTTGAACCCTTCAACCGTCTCGGCGCGGAGAAGACACGCGTACCGGGTTATGGCTTGGGCCTGACAATCGCCCGCACCCTGGCCGCGGCCATGGGCGGCGACCTCACCGTGCAATCGCAGCCGGGCGTCGGGTCGTCCTTCTTCTTGACCTTGCCAGCCTGGCGGCCGCTGCGTGCCGTCTGAGGCCGCAGGCCCGGCTGGCGCCTGACCGGAGTAGACAGTTCATGGGAGCACCCGAACCCTTCACCCAGACGCTGGACGTGGGCCACTGGATCCAAGGACGCCGCCACCTTGGCGGCGGCGCCCGCACCCAGACGGTGTGGAACCCGGCCACGGGGCAGGCCGCACGCCAGGTGCACCTGGCCGAGGTGGCCGATGTGCAGGCTGCCGTGGCCTCGGCCGTGGCGGCCCAGGCGGAATGGGGCGACACACCGCCCATCCGGCGCGCACGGGTGCTCAACCAGTTTCTGGCGCTGCTCAACCGGCACCGTGACACCCTGGCGGCGATGATCACCGCCGAACACGGCAAGGTCTTCACCGACGCGCAGGGCGAGGTCACCCGCGGCATCGACATCGTCGAATTTGCCTGCGGCATTCCCCAGCTGCTCAAGGGCGACTACAGCGACCAGGCCTCCACCGGCATCGACAACTGGACCCTGCGGCAACCGCTGGGTGTGGTGGCTGGCATCACGCCGTTCAATTTCCCGTGCATGGTGCCGTGCTGGATGTTCCCGGTGGCGCTGGCCTGCGGCAATGCCTTCATCCTCAAGCCCAGCGAGCGTGACCCCTCAGCGTCCATCCTGATGGCCGAACTGCTGAAGGAGGCCGGCCTGCCCGATGGTGTCTTCAACGTCGTGCAGGGCGACAAGGTGGCGGTCGAGGCCCTGCTGACGCACCCGGACGTCAAGGCCGTGAGCTTTGTCGGCTCCACCCCCATCGCGCAGTTCATCTATGAAACCGGTGCTCGGCACGGCAAGCGCGTGCAGGCGCTGGGTGGCGCCAAGAACCACATGGTGGTGATGCCCGACGCCGACCTGGACCAGGCCGTCGACGCGTTGATCGGCAGTGCCTATGGCTCGGCCGGCGAGCGCTGCATGGCCATCAGCGTGGCGGTGCTGGTGGGTGATGTGGGCGACCGCATCATGCCGCGCCTGGCCGAACGCGCCAAGGCGCTCAAGATCAAGGGCGGCATGGCGCTCGATGCCGAGATGGGCCCCATCGTCACCCGCGAGGCACGCGACCGCATCGAGGCCTGTATCGGCCAGGGGGTGGAAGAAGGTGCGCAGCTGGTGGTCGACGGACGCGGACTGCGTGTCGCGGGCCTGGAAAACGGCTTCTTCACCGGCGGCACCCTGTTCGACCATGTGACACCGTCGATGCGCATCTACCGCGAGGAAATCTTCGGGCCCGTGCTGGCCTGTGTGCGGGTGCCGGATTTCGCCGCCGCGCTGCAGCTCGTCAACGAGCACGAGTTTGGCAATGGCGTAGCCCTCTTCACCCGGGACGGCGGCGTCGCACGGGAGTTTTCGCGGCGTGTGCAGGTGGGCATGGTGGGTGTCAACGTGCCCATCCCGGTGCCCATGGCCTGGCAAGGCTTTGGCGGCTGGAAGCGCAGCCTGTTCGGCGACATGAACGCGTACGGCGAAGAGGGTGTGCGCTTCTACACCCGGCAGAAAAGCGTGATGCAGCGCTGGCCCGACAGCATCGGCAAGGGCGCTGAATTCATCATGCCGACGGCGCGCTGAGGCCGGCGCCCCCCAGGCAAGGCCGCACTCACGCCAGCCCGATCACCCCGCCATCGTCGCGCTGCACGGCCACGATGGCTGAGCGGGGCCTCGCGCCGGGGCGTTGGTCGGGCCAACGTGAATAGCGGTCGGGCTGCTGCGGCTGGTTGCGGCCCCGGGGTGATTCACCCGGGTGCTGCACCGACACAAACAGCGTCTTGCCATCCGGCGCAAAACACACCCCGGTGAACTCGGCGTTGACCGGCCCGGTCATGAAACGGCTGAAGCGGCCGGTGGCCGGGTCGCAGGCCAGCACGGCGTTGTTGCCGAAGGCACGGGTGCTGTCGCGTTCGGTCGAGCCTGAGCCCATGTCGGTGCAGGTCCACAGCACCTGCCCTGGCCCGAAGGCCAGGCTGTCGGGGCAGGCAAAGGGGTCGCCACGCACATTGCCCTGCCAGTGGGGCTGGCCTTGCTGAGGGTCTCCGCACAGCACAAAGTGCTCCCACTCGAAAGCCAGGCCGTCCAGGTCGCCGTCCTCGCGCCAGCGGATGATGTGCCCCATGTGGTTCTCGGCGCGCGGGTTGGCGGCGTCGGGGCCGGGCTTGCCAGGGCGGCCGCGCTCACGGTTGTTGGTGAGCGAGCAGTAGACCCAGCGGCTGGTGGCGTCCACGGCCACCCACTCCGGCCGGTCCATGCGGGTCGCGCCCAGGGCATCACTGGCCTGGCGGGCCTTGATCAGCACCTCGGCGGTATCGGCAAAGCCCTGTGCGGCGGTGAGCGGCCCCTGGCCCTGCACCATGGGCAACCAGCGGCCGCGGCCGCCCGGCTCGAACTGGGCCACGTACAACGTGCCCTTGTCCAGCAGCTCGCGGTTGGCGGCTGCACCACCAGGGGCCATGCGGCCCTGGCTGACAAACTTGTAGAGGTACTCGAACGCCGCGTCTTCCGTGGCGTAGACCACCGCGCGCTGCGCACGGGTCAGCGCCACCCAGCCGCCTTCGTGGCAGGCCCGCCCCAGTGCCGTGCGCTTGATGGGCACCGAGGAGGGGTCCTGCGGGTCCAGTTCGACGATCCAGCCAAACCGGTTGGGCTCGTGGGGGTGGCGCGTGGCGTCGAAGCGTTCGTCAAACTCATGCCAGCGGCTCCAGGAGCGCGGGCCGATGCCCCAACGCTGGTGGTGGAGGTCAGGCGGGTCGGCCTGGCTGACAAAGTAGTTGTCGAAGTTCTCCTCGCCCGACAGCACCGTGCCCCAGGGGGTCAGGCTGAGCGCGCAGTTGTTGAAGGTGCCCAGCACCCGTCGGCCCGAGGGGTCGGCCGCAGTGCGCATCAGGCGATGGCCGGCAGCCGGCCCGTGAAGCGCCATGGGTGTTTGCGCCGTGACCCGGCGCGCATAGGGCGAGGGCCGAACATGCTGCCAGCGCCTGTTGTGCTGCGCCACCTCGATGACTGACAGCCCGTGTGCGGCCTGCGACTTCAGCACCTTCTCGGCCGTCCAGGTCTCGGTGCCATCGGTGTGCAGCAGGCCGTCATCGACATATTCGTGGTTGACCACCAGCAAGCCGCGCTGGCCGCCCGGGCCCAAGGGCAGAAACTGCAGGCCGTCGTGGTGCATGCCCATCTGTGCGGCCTGCTCGGCAGCGCCCTGGCTGGCGTCGTCGCGCCAGGCCGGCATCTGGCCGGGCAAGCCCACGGGCTCGCCCCAGGGCGCCAGCACGGTGGCGCGGTAACCCTCGGGCACCTGGAGCGTGTCCGCCGTCGACGCCGGCACGGGCTTGAAGCCCAGGGTGCCGAGGTGCTTGGCCGTGTCGGCGCCCCAGGCGCGGGGCAGGGCGGCCGTAAAGGCCAGGGCTGCCGAGCCGCGCAGCACGTGGCGCCGGGCAGGGTCACTCAGGTCCAGGAAACGGGTGCTCATGCGGTACAACTCTAGCTTTTCCTGAGCGCCCCGAGCGGGCCGAGCGGACATGGGCCCAGACAAAGTGCAGCGCAACCTCCTGATCACCGGCGGCAGCCGCGGCATTGGCGCAGCCACCGCACGGCTGGCGGCCGCCTCGGGCTGGGACGTGGCCATCAACTACACCCGCGACGCCGAGGCCGCGCAGGCCGTTGCCCGCGATGTCCAGGCGCTCGGGCGCCGCGCCGTGGCATTGCAGGCCGATGTGGCCAGCGAGGCCGACGTGTGCCGGCTGTTTGCCCAGGCGCAGGCCGCGCTGGGGCCGCTGCACGGTCTGGTGGCCAATGCAGGCATCGTGGCGATGAAGGCCCGGCTGGACGAGATGCCCGTGGAGCGGCTGCAGCGCATGCTGGACGTCAACGTGCTGGGCAGCTGGCTGTGCGCGCGCGAAGCCGTCAAGTGCATGAGCACCCGTCACGGCGGCAGGGGCGGCAGCATCGTGCTGCTGGGCAGCGTGGCCTCGGTGCTGGGGTCTGGCGGCATGTACGTGGATTACGCGTCCAGCAAGGGCGCCATCGACACCTTCACCATCGGGCTGGCGCGCGAGGTGGCCACCGAAGGCCTGCGCGTCAATGCGGTGCGGCCCGGCATCATCGACACCGAGATCCACGCCGACAGCGGCGACGCCCAGCGGGCGTTCAAGTCGGCCGACGTCATCCCGATGCAGCGGCCCGGCACGGCCGACGAAGTGGCCAACGCGATCGTCTGGTTGCTGTCGCCCGCGGCGTCGTACGTGACGGGGGCTGTGCTGGCGGTGAGTGGGGGACGGTGAGGCGCCCGAGGCCCGGACGGACACGCAGGCCTGTGAGAGGCGCCGGTGGCGCGACTGGCAAGAATCGAACTTGCGACGCGGCCTTCGGAGGGCCGCATGATATCCACTTCACCACAGTCGCTGGCAGCCGGCATTCTATGCTGGCGCGGGGCGGCTCCTCAGGCGGCCTGGCACTTGGCGGCCCGCAAAGGGCCCGGTCAGGTGCAACACCTATAATCGCGGGTTGCGCCTGAGAGGGCCGCGCCATCGCCGGGACGGCCCGGCCCAGCCCCAGCACTTTTCCGAGGACGTGATGACACCAGCCGACGATGCGGCCACCGAAGGCCACGAAACCGCGATCAAGACCCCCAGCCAACTCGCCTGGGTGGTGGCACTCTCGTTTGTGGTGCCTGTGCTGATCATCATTGCCCTGGTCAACTTTGTTGACTCCGGCAAGCGAGTCGGCGCCGGCAGCGATGCACAGGCCGAAGCGGCCGTCGCCCAGCGTCTGGCGCCCCTGGCAAAGGTGGTGCTGAAGGATGCCAACGATGCGGCCGCCCTGCGCACCGGAGAGCAGGTCTACCAGGCCCAGTGCACGGCCTGCCATGCCAACGGCGCCGCCGGTGCGCCCAAGACGGGCGACGCAGCGGCCTGGGCACCCCGTATCAAGACAGGCTACGACACCCTGCTGACCTCGGTGTTGAAGGGCAAGGGCGCGATGGGCGCTCAAGGCGGTGGCGATTTTTCTGACCATGAGATCGCGCGCGCCGTGGTGTACTTGTCGAACAAGGGTGGCGCCAAGTTCGATGAGCCCAAGGCCCCGGCCGCAGCGGCCAGCGCCGCGGCGGCAGACGCCCCGAAGCAGTAAGTTGTGCGGGGGCGCTGCGGCGCTCCTGTTGAAGACCGACGGGTTGGCCAGTCAGGTGGCCAGGTTTGCCTGCGGCCTCTGCACAAAGCCGAATTGCGCCGGCATCTGGGCTGACAGCGAGCTGCCGGGCACCCACAGCCCCGCCTCCACGGCGTCGGCGGCCAACAGCATGTCCAGGCTGTGCACCAAGCCGAAGCCCTCTCGGCAGGCCAGGTACAGCCGGCCGTGTTCATCGAGCCAGCTCCCGATGACCTCGGCCGGGTGGCCCGTGTGTGAACTCACCTGGCAGGCGCCCCCCGCACCGTGGAGGCGCCAGATCCACGGGGTGGCTTCCAACTCCACATAGACACGCTGGGGTCCGTTCTGGAAAAACGCGGCGCCGCGCGCATCCAGCCCGTAGTTGCGGCCGATGAACGCCAGCAACTTGTCATGGGTGATGCGGCTGCCCTTGACGGCCGGAAACGGGCCCGCGGCTTGCGTGCGTTCGTCGCGCATGTACCAATCGCCCCGCGCATCCAGCGCCAGCCAGCCGTAGCAGTGCGGCACATGGGGCCACTTGCGCAGGGCCGCTTCCACCATCGCATCCATGGGCACGAGTATGGCGCCGCCGCGCCTCACCCTCCGCGGATGAGGGCACCTGAACACGTTGAAAGGGCCATGTGCCGAATTGACCAGCGCCCACCCTGTCGATACCGTTGCACTTGTGACGTTGGGATACACCTCGGGCTTGAGCACCGGGATGAACGGACTAAAGGGATGAACGATGAAACAGTGGTTGCTGCGCCAAGGGCGTTTGGGTTCGTTAGCCATCAGTGCCCGGGAAACCGTGGACCTGTTTCTGGCAGTCCGCAACAACCCCGAAGCCGCAGGCACGGTGGCCAACGATGTGCTGGCATTGCGGCTGGTCAGCCGGCTCGGGTTGCCGGGCAAGACCTTTGTCGACGTCGGCGCCCACATCGGCTCGGTGCTGAGCCAGGTCCGACAGGCCTGCCCGTCGATGTCCATCGAGGCGGTGGAAGCGATTCCTGAGAAGGTCGACACGCTGCGCAGCAGCTTCCCTGACGTCAAGGTGCACGCCTGCGCCGTGGGTGAGTCACCCGGCCATGTGGACTTCTACGTCAACACTGAAAAGTCCGGCTACAGCTCGCTGTTTCCGCAAGGCCCCAGTGCCCGCACGATCCGCGTGCCCATGCAGCGCCTGGACGACCTGGTCAACCCGCAGCATGTCGACCTGATGAAGATCGATGTGGAAGGGCCCGAGCTGCCCGCCTTGCGCGGCGCGCAGCGGCTGCTCACCCAGTCACGGCCGACGCTGATGTTCGAGAGCGGCCCGATCAACGACGACTCGACCGCCAAGCTGTACGAGCACCTGCGCAACCTGGACTACCGCGTGGTGCTGCCTCAGCGCCTGGCGCACTACGACGACGGCCTGTCGCTGGAAGGCTTCCTGGAAAGCCATCTCTACCCGCGGCGCTCGACCAACTACTTCGCCGTGCATGCCAGCCGTCGCGACGAGTTGCGCGCGCGGGCGCGCCAGGTGCTGAAGATGCCCGCCTCGAACTGAGCACGCGGGTGCGCCGACCGGCGCCCGGCGTCAGAGTGCGGCCATCCAGCTGAGCAACTGCTGCGGCACCGTCTGCACATGCCCGGGCCACGCCCCGGCCGGAAAGCCCACATGCCCGCCGTGCGCGGGCTGCCACAGCGTCACCCAGTCACCGACCTGGTCGGGCGTGGGCAGGCTGGCCGCGGGCACAAAGGGGTCGTTCAGTGCATTGAGCACCAAGGCCGGCACACGGATGTTGCGCAAGCCTGGTTTGGCCGAGGCCCGGCGCCAGTAGTCCTCGGTGCTGCTGAAGCCGTGCAGGGGCGCGGTGAAGATCTGGTCGAATTCGTAGAGCGTGCGGGCACGTTGCAACGCCTGGCCATCAAAGAGCCCCGGATGCTGCTGCAGCTTCTGCAGCGCCTTGGGCTTCATCGACGCCAGAAACATCCGGGTGTAGACCCAGCGGTTGAAACCTTGCCCAATGGCATGCCCTCCGGCGGCGAGGTCGATGGGTGACGACACCGCCGCCACCGCGCGCACCACGGACGACGCCGTGGTGCCCGCTTCCTGGGCCCAGCGCAACAGGGCATTGCCGCCGAGCGAGACCCCCATGGCCCACAACGGGCCCGGCGCACGTGCCCGCAGCCGTTGCAGGATCCAGCCCACCTCTTCGTGGTCGCCCGAGTGGTAGGCGCGGGGCGCGAGGTTCAGCTCGCCCGAGCAGCCCCGGAAGTGCGGCACACAGCAGGGCAAGCCGAGCCGCGCGGCTTCAACGGCCATCGCCTGCGAGGAGTGACTCTCCGACGAGCCTTCCAGGCCATGAAACAGCACCACCCATGGCGCTCCCGCCGCGGCGGGATGGTCAGCAAAGTCGACATCGATGAAGTCGCCGTCGGGTGTGTCCCAGCGTTCACGGCGCCAGCGGGGCGCCCCAGCCTGCTGCACAGGCAGCATGGCCGGGTCATGCCGCCGCGAGAGCTTGGCGGCCCAGATGGTCTGCAGGTTGCCCCCTGGCAGCCACCACGGCGCAGCATAGTCACGCATCGGTGTAGTCCAGCGTCGCGCCAGGCTGCTCAGTGCAGCGTGGACGGGACTTCGCGCAAGGTGGGCGGCGCTTCACCCAGCTGGCCCGGGCTTGCGTGGTGGGCCGCCATGCGCCAGCCCTGCGTCGTCTTGACATAGACGTTGGTGGCCAGCGCCCAGGCGGTCTGCGGGCCCTCCGGGGTCAGGACACTCACCCGCTCGGCCAGGTGGTGGATGGCGCTGTCCAGTGTCTGCAGGCGGTGCACCTGCTCCGGCTGAACGGGCACGGCGTTGTGCGCAAAGATGGCCTCAAAGCTGGCCCGGATGGCGGCCAGCCCGATCACCCGCGCGCCGCCCGGGTGCACACACACCACCTCGTCGTCATCCGCCCACACGGCCATCAGCTTGTCCAGGTCCCCGGTCTGCATGGCTTCGTAGAACTGCGCCTCGGTGTCATCGGGCGAGGCCATCAGCGAAGCCTTGGCAGCGGCTGGCGGTTGCGGCATGGCAAACGTTCCTGTTCAGCGGAAGACAACCGTCTTGTGGCCGTTGATGAGCACGCGGTGCTCGGCATGCCAGCGCAGCGCACGAGCCAGCACCACACATTCAACATCGCGGCCGACAGCAGACAGGTCGTCTGCCGACTGGGCGTGGTCCACCCGCGCCACGTCCTGCTCGATGATCGGGCCTTCATCGAGATCGGCCGTCACGTAGTGCGCCGTCGCACCGATCAGCTTGACGCCGCGGGCGTGGGCCTGGGCGTAAGGCCGGGCACCCTTGAAGCTGGGCAGAAAGCTGTGGTGGATGTTGATGGCGCGCCCCGACAGGCGCTGGCACAGTGCCGGGCTGAGGATCTGCATGTAGCGCGCCAGCACCACCAGGTCGACGCGCTCACGCTCGATCAGCGCCTCGATCTGCTGCTCCTGCAGACGCTTGTCGTCCGCACTGGCCCCGGGGGCCAGGCTCAGGTGGTGAAACGGGATGCCGTGGCTGCGCACCAGGGGTTCAAAGTCGGCGTGGTTGGACACCACGGCCGGGATGTCGATGGCCAACTGGCCGCTCGCGTGGCGAAACAGCAGGTCGTTCAGGCAGTGGCCCTGACGGCTGACCATCAACGTCACGCGCATGCGCTGGGCCCGTGCGTGGAAGCGCAGCGTCATGCCAAATTGCTGGCGCGCGTGGGCAAACAAGGTGTCCAGCACGCTGGCGTCGGCCAGGTGCGGCGGCGCCGCGAAGTGCACCCGCATGAAGAACAGGCCCGTGGCGTCATCACCCTGGACATCGCCAAACTGCTGCGAATCCAGGATGTTGCAGCCCGCCTGGTACAGCAGCCCCGAGACCGTGTGGACGATGCCCACGGTGTCGCGGCAGGACAGCGTCAGCACAAACTCCTGCGGGCTCATCGGGCGGCCCCTGGCAACGTGTGTGCCATCAGTGGCCGTGCAGCTTTTCGCCAGCCTTCAACCGGTAGACGGTGCCGCAATAGGGGCAGCGGCCCTGCGGCTCGACGCTGAGGTCGATGAAGACCCGCGGGTGGTTGCTCCACAGCGGCATGCGGGGGTTGGGGCAGGCCACCACGCCGGGGCCCTGCAGGTCTTTGGCCGTGACTTCCACGGCCGGTTGGCTGGCAATGCTCATGTCGTCAGGCGCCTTGCAGATGGATGCTCAGACCGACGTCAACCACTCGGCGTACTTCGGGTTGCGGCCATTGACGATGTCGAAGAACGCGCTCTGGATCTTCTCGGTGATCGGCCCGCGCTCGCCCTGGCCCAGCGTGATGCGGTCGAGTTCGCGGATGGGCGTCACTTCAGCGGCGGTACCGGTGAAGAAGGCCTCGTCGCAGATGTAGACCTCGTCGCGGGTGATGCGCTTTTCCACGAGCTTCAGGCCCAGGTCCTGGCAGATGGCAAAGATGGTGTCGCGCGTGATGCCGTTGAGCGCACCGGCGGAGAGGTCCGGCGTGTAGACCACGCCCTTCTTGATCACGAAGAGGTTCTCGCCGGCACCCTCGGACACAAAACCCGCGGAGTCCAGCAGCAGCGCCTCGTCGTAACCCTCATCGGTGGCTTCCATGTTGGCCAGGATGGAGTTGGTGTAATTGCTCACCGCCTTGGCCTGCGTCATCGTGATGTTGACGTGGTGGCGCGTGTAGCTGCTGGTTTTCACGCGGATGCCGCGTCGCAGGCCTTCTTCGCCGAGGTAGGCACCCCAGGCCCAGGCCGCGACCATCAGGTGGATGGTGTTGCCCTTGGGGCTGACACCCAGCTTCTCGCTGCCGATCCATGTCAAGGGGCGCAGGTAGCAGCTTTCCAGGGCGTTGGCGCGCACCACGTCGAGCTGCGCCTGCATGACCTGCTCCTGCGTGAAGGGAATCTTCATGCGCAGGATCTTGGCGCTGTTGAACAGGCGTTCGGTGTGCTCGCGCAGCCGGAAGATGGCCGTGCCCTTCACCGTGTTGTACGCGCGCACGCCCTCGAAGGCCCCGCAGCCGTAGTGCAGCGTGTGGCTCAGCACATGGATCTTGGCGTCACGCCAGTCAACCATCTGGCCGTCCATCCAGATCTTGCCGTCGCGGTCGGACATCGACATGGTGAATCTTCCTTGGGAGCGGGGTGGGCGGCGCCCGGCCGTGGCAGGCCGCAGCGCCGAAAAAAACGAACCCCAGATTCTAGTTCCCGGGCGACGGGCAGTCAGCAGCGCGTTCCAAGGCAGCACTGCGCAGGCGGCCGCCCACCAGCTCGAGCACCACGCGGTCACCACCGGCATCGGTCCAGGCGAAAGTTTCAGGGTCATCGGCCAGCTTCTGGCCCAGCGAACGGGTCATTGGCAGGATCTCCAGCAGCTTCATGCCCGGGTGAAGCTTGCTGTGGAGCATCACCGCGTTGTCCACATGGCCCACCGGCGCCTGGCCCGCCTGACGCAGCACCCGCATCACGCGGCTGAACTGCAGCAGCATCCAGAAGACGATCACGGTGATGGCCAGCACCACACCCGGCCAGCCATAGCTGGCATAACCCACGGCCACGGCCAGCACGGCCAGGATCCAACCCCACACCACGTTCATCGTGTCACTCCTGGAGCGCGCCCGGTCAGGGCGGCCGCATCGGCGGTGTCTTGCGCACACGCCTGCCGTTCAAACGGGTTGCCGGCATGGGCGCCCTGGCCCTTGGCCCATGCCCAGGCCCCTGCCGCAAGATAGGCCGGCACAAACAGCAGTCCCCAGCGCTCGTACTGGCGCACATGACAGCGTTCATGCCGCCGCAGCCGATCCAGCCGCGCCGCGCTGACAGCCAGGACCACATGCCCCAGTGTCACAGCGGCAAACGCACCGGCCCAGCCGTGCTCGGCGGCCCTCCCCAGGCGCCCGCCACTGACCTCCAGCACACCGTCGCGCCATTGGCCACGCGCCCCCAGGGCCCATGCTGGGAGCGCCAGGAGCAGCCCGAGCGCTGTCCAGGGGGCGGGCCAGGCAAGGCGCCACAGCGTCGCGGCACGCTGCACCAGCCCGTGCCAGCCGCGCTGGCGCAGACCGGCTTGTCCACCGTGCACCCCAAGGCCCTGCACAGGCTTGCTCCCAGGCCGGCCCACAGCCTTGTCCAGCCGGTGATCCACAGGGTTGTTCACAGGTTACGCACCAGGTCCACGGCCTGCTCGATGCGCTCGACGGCGTGGATGGTCAGGCCTTCAATGGGCTTCTTCGGGGCATTGGCCTTGGGCACCATGGCCACGCTGAAGCCGAGCTTGGCGGCCTCCTTCAGGCGCTCCAGGCCACGCGGCGCCGGCCTGACTTCCCCGGCCAGGCCGACCTCACCAAAGGCCAGGAAGCCGCGCGGCAACGGCCTGCCGCGCAAGGAACTCTGGATGGCCAGCAAGACGGCCAGGTCGGCCGCCGGCTCGCCGATGCGCACGCCACCCACGGCGTTGACAAACACGTCCTGGTCGGCGCACGCCACCCCGGCATGGCGATGCAGCACGGCCAGCAGCATGGCCAGTCGGTCGCGGTCCAGGCCCACCGACAGGCGCCGCGGACTGGGGCCGCCGGAATCCACCAGGGCCTGCAATTCGACCAGCAGCGGGCGTGTGCCTTCCAGGGTGACCATCACGCAGGAGCCAGCCACGGGCTCGCCATGGGTGGACAGGAAGATGGCGCTCGGGTTGCTGACGCCCTTGAGCCCGCGCTCGGTCATCGCAAAGACGCCGATCTCGTTGACGGCGCCGAAGCGGTTCTTGATGGCGCGCACCAGCCGGAAACTGGAATGGGTGTCGCCCTCGAAGTACAGCACTGTGTCGACGATGTGCTCCAGCACGCGCGGGCCGGCCAGCGCGCCTTCCTTGGTCACGTGGCCGACCAGCACGATGGCCACGCCGCTGTCCTTGGCCACCCGGGTGAGCTGCGCGGCACATTCGCGCACCTGCGCCACCGAGCCTGGCGCCGAGCTGAGCTGGTCTGAGTAGAGCGTCTGGATGGAGTCGATGACGCAGAACTGCGGCTGCTCCTGGGCCAGCGTGGCCAGGATGCGCTCCAGCTGGATCTCCGCCAGCACCCGGACCCGTGCGCCGGAGAGCCCCAGACGCCGCGCCCGCAGCGCCACCTGGGCACCACTTTCCTCACCCGTCACGTAGAGCACCCGGATGCGCGTGGACAGGGCATCCAGCGCCTGCAGCAGCAAGGTGCTCTTGCCGATGCCCGGGTCACCGCCGATCAGCACCACCCCGCCTTCGACGATGCCACCGCCCAGCACCCGGTCCAGCTCGTCCTGGCCGGTGGGCACACGCTCGACATCGGTGGCCTCGATCTCGCTCAGGGTGGCCACCGGCTGGGTGCGTGCCAAGGCCTGGAAGCGGTTGCGGGCTGAGCCGGCCGCAGGCTCTGCCGGGCCTTCGTCGAGGCTGTTCCAGGCGCCGCAATGCGGGCACTTGCCCAGCCATTTGGGGTTGGTGCCGCCGCATTCGCGGCAGGTGAAGAGGGTCTTGTCTTTGGCCACGCGCGCATTGTCGGCGGGCGCGGCAACCCGCGTGAGGCGCGCTGCCTCAGCCGGTGAGGCGAACCGCCAGGCGCTCGAGCACCGGCCGCGAGCGCCAATGGCTCCAGACCTTGTCGGCAAAGTGGCGGCCGGCCGGGGTGAGCTTGTAGTACTCGACACCCGGAAAGCCTTCGCGGTTGTCAAACGGCGCGATCAGTGCATACCGCTTGAGCGTCTCGAAGGAGTGGTAGATAGGCGCGCCGTCGATCACGCAGCCGCTGGAGCTGGCCCCGGCGCGCACCAGCACGTGGCCGCGGCGCATGCGGTGCAGGGCTTCGGCAAACTCGGCGCGGTCGGCAATGATGGGTTCGCGAGGAAAGGAAAACATCCAAGGGCTCCCCGAGCCAGGGCTCAGCAGACACGACAGACTCTGGACGTCAGCGGACCCAGGCAGCGCCCTGGGCCACAACCCAGGGCCCACACACGGGGGCGACGTATTGAGTATCGAAAGGCCCTCGGCGCCGAGAACGCGTGATAAGCGCCCGACAAGGCGTTCAATTGGGATGGCCCTTCGTTGTCAGTCAACAGTAAGCCAAGCCCTGGCAACCAGGTGTAGCTCAACACCGACAGGCTTTGTCGGGTATTGCGCTGTGCCGTGTTCAGGACACCGTCTGCACCGGCACACGCTGGGCCAGCGCACACATCAGCTCGTAGCCGATGGTGCCGGCCGCTTGCGCGACGTCGTCGATGGGCAGGATGCTGCCGCCAGGGCCTTCGCCCCACAGGGTGACCTCGCTGCCCAGTCCGGCAGAACCCGCCCGTTCGCTGGGGAGGGCGCTGAGGTCGACGGCCAGCATGTCCATCGACACCCGGCCCACGGTGCGGGTGCGGTGGCCATCCACCAGGACGGGCGTGCCGGTGCCCGCGTGGCGCGGGTAGCCGTCGGCATAGCCGCAGGCAGCGATGCCGATGCGCATGGGCTGAGGTGCCGTGAAGGTGCTGCCGTAGCCGACACGGTCACCGGGCTGCAGGTCCTGGGTGCCGATGAGGCGGGTGCGCAGGGTCATGGTGGGGCGCAGGCCCCAGTGCCGGATGTCGTGCGCCGGGTGATCGGGCGAGCTGCCGTACAGCAGGATGCCGGCCCGCACCCAGTCGGCACCCGCGACACTGCCTTGCGCAAAGCCAAGGCTGCCATGGCCTTCGCGCAGCAGGGCTGCGCTGTTGGGCAGGCTGCGCTCGCCACTGAGGCCGCGGGCATGGCGGTCAAACAGCGCCAGCGGCGCGCGGGTACCGTCGGGCAGGTCGGCGTCGGCGAAGTGCGTCATGAGGCTGATCTCATCCACCTGCGGCAGCGCGTTCAGCCGCGCCCAGGCGGCGCGCCAGGCATCGGGCCGAAACCCCAGGCGGTTCATGCCGCTGTTGAGCTTCAGGAACACGCGGTGGGGGCTGTGCGTCTTGTGGTGGGCCAGCCAGTCGATCTGCGCGTCGCAGTGCACGGTATGCCACAGGTTCAGGCGCGAGCACAGTTCCAGGTCACGCGGCTCGAAGACACCTTCCAGCAGCAGGATGGGGCCGCGCCAGTCGAGTGCGCGCAGGCGCTGCGCCTCGGCCAGGTCAAGCAGCGCAAAACCGTCGGCCGCGCGCAGGCCGTCGAAGGCCCGCTCGATGCCGTGCCCATAGGCGTTGGCCTTCACCACCGCCCAGATGCGGGCGTCGGGCGCCGCCTGGCGGGCCCGCTCAAGGTTGTGCGCAAGGCTGGGGGTGTGAATCAAGGCTTCGATGGGGCGAGGCATGGGGGTGCTCATGAAGTTCCCAAGGCGGTGCATGCTATAACCGCGCCGCCGTCCCGGCCTTGGAGACCCGCCTTCCTACGGTGCAGGGCTGCCCCGCAGCCACCACCCGCACGCTCACCCTGCCCCTTCGTCGCGCATGAAAAAAGGTTTCTCCACGATCATGTCGGCGCAGTTTTTCAGCTCGCTGGCTGACAACGCGCTGCTGGTGGCCGCCGTCGAGCTGCTGCGAATGTCCAAGGCACCCGCCTGGCAGGTGCCCGCGCTGGCGCCGATGTTTGCGTTCTTCTACGTCATCCTGGCGCCATTTGTGGGGGCGTTTGCCGACTCCATCCCCAAGGGCCGGGTGATGTTCATCGCCAACAGCATCAAGATCGTGGGCTGTCTGATGATGCTGTTCGGTTCACACCCGCTGCTGGCCTATGCCGTGGTGGGCCTGGGGGCTGCGGCCTACTCGCCGGCCAAGTACGGCATCCTGACCGAGTTGCTGCCACCGTCGCAGCTGGTCAAGGGCAACGGCTGGATCGAAGGCCTGACCGTGGCCAGCATCGTGCTGGGCATCTTGCTGGGCGGCCAGCTCATCGGCCCGACGATCTCCACCTGGCTGCTGTCCATCGATATTCCCCACCTGCACACAGGCATCGACACCGCGCCGGAAGCCGCCATCGGCTGCATCATGTTTCTCTACCTGACAGCCACGCTGTTCAACCTGCGCATCCCGCGCACCTCGGCGCCGCTGCAGCCCATGGATGGCCTGGCGGAATTGGTGCGTGACTTCTCGCGCTGCAACTCGCGGCTGTGGGCCGACAAGCTCGGTCAGATCTCGCTGGCCACCACCACCGTGCTGTGGGGCATCTTCGGCAACCTGCGCCTGATCGTGTTTGCCTGGGCCGCCGCCGCCCTGGGCTACACCACCGCCCAAGCCTCGAATCTGGCGGGGGTGGTGGTCATTGGCTCGGTGTTCGGGGCCATCTATGCGTCGTTCACCACGCGGCTTGACCGCGCCACACGGGTCATCCCGCTGGCCATCACGGTGGGCTTCCTGATGATCGGCCTGGTCTTCATTCAGAGCCTGGCGTCGGCAGTGCCCTTCCTGATCGTGATGGGCGGCATCTGCGGCTACCTGATCGTGCCCATGAATGCGCTGCTGCAGCACCGCGGTCACAACCTGATGGGCGCCGGGCGCTCCATCGCCGTGCAGAACTTCAACGAACAGGCCTGCATCCTCGGGCTGGGCGCGCTGTACGTGGCCATGACGCGCTTTGGCCTGTCGGCCTTTGGCGCCATCGTGGTATTCGGGCTGCTGGTGGCGCTGACGATGGAGCTGATCAGGCGCTGGCACAACCGCAACCTCGTGCGCCATGCCGACGAGCTGGAGCGGCTGCTGACCATCGCCCGCTCAGACGCGCACTGAGCCCCTCCGCGTGAGCGCCCCAGCCGCCCTGCTGCCTGTGGCAGCGCTGTTGCTCAACGCCTTCACCTGGGGCGTGTCCTGGTGGCCCTTTCGCTGGCTGGAAGGGCAGGGGCTCCACGCGCTGTGGGCGACGTCGCTGGTCTACGCGTTGTCGGTGCTGGTGATCGTGCTGTGGCGCCCGGGTGCACCGGGCATCCTGCTGCGCTCGCCGCGCCTGTGGTGGCTGATCGCGGCCAGCGGAATCACCAATGCCGCGTTCAACTGGGCCGTCACCATCGGCGATGTCGTGCGGGTGGTGCTGCTGTTCTACCTGATGCCGGTGTGGGCCGTGCTGCTGGCGCGCCTGCTGCTGGGCGAACGCCTGAGCGCCGCTGCCGGGCTGCGGGTGCTGCTGGCGCTGCTGGGGGCCCTGATCGTCTTGTGGCCTGGCGCCCAGGCCGGCCACGGCACACCCTCGACCGGGCCGGTCAGCCTGGGCCTCTCACTGGCCGACGTGCTGGGCATCGTCGGCGGGTTCAGCTTTGCCTTGAACAACGTGCTGTTGCGGCGCGAGGCGGCAGCCCCCGAAGAAGCCCGCGCACTGGCGATGTTTGGGGGCGGCGTGCTGGTGTCGGCCGTGCTGGCGAGCCTGTTGTGGGCCAGCGGGAGAATCGGGCCGCCACCGGCGGCGGCCTTGACCTGGCTGCCGGCAGCCGGCCTGCTGGCACTGGCCTTCCTGCTGGGCAACCTGGCGCTGCAGTACGGCGCGGCGCGGCTGCCAGCCAACACCACCGCCGCCGTGATGGTGGCCGAGGTGCTGTTTGCCGCGGTGTCGGCCGTGGCACTGGGCGCTGGTGTGGTGACCTGGCCGCTGGTGCTGGGCGGCCTGCTGATCGTCGCCGCGTCGCTGCTGTCGGCTTTCCAGGGCAGCGCTACCATCCAGACATCACCGCCCCCCGTTGGCCGGGAGGCCTCTGCCGGACCACCCTGAAAGCGCCTTGCCATGCCCAGCCCCCACAGCATCTACGACTTTCAAGCCCTGTCCATCGACGGCAAGCCCGCCGACCTGGCCTCGCAGCGGGGCAAGGTGCTGCTGATCGTCAACACCGCCAGCGAATGTGGCTTCACGCCGCAGTTTGGTGGCCTGGAAACCCTGTGGCAGCAGTACCGGGAGCAAGGCCTGGTGGTGGTCGGGTTCCCCAGCAACCAGTTTGGCGGCCAGGACCCGGGCAGCAATGAGCAGATCGGCGCCTACTGCCAGCGCAACTATGGCGTGAGCTTCCCGATGATGGCCAAGGTCGATGTCAACGGCGCCCAGGCGCACCCGCTGTGGGTCTGGCTGCAGAGCGAGGCGCCCGGCATTCTCGGCAGCAAGGCCATCAAGTGGAACTTCACCAAGTTCCTGGTGGGCCGTGACGGCCACGTGCTCAAGCGCTACGCACCCAACGACGCACCCTCGTCGCTGAAGAAGGACATCGAGGCAGCGCTGGCACAAGCCGCTGCCTGAAACACCGCACGACACCCCGACAACCCGACTTTCCACCATGAGCGTCTTCCAGCACCTGGACCCCTACGCCGGCGACCCGATCCTCAGCCTCAACGAGGCCTTCCAGAGGGACCCTCGCCCGCACAAGGTCAACCTGTCCATCGGCATCTACTTCGACGATGAGGGGCGCATCCCGGTGCTGGATTGCGTGGCACAGGCTGAAGCCCAGCTGCTGGCAGAGGGTGGCGCCAAGAGCTACCTGCCCATCGAAGGCAGCCCTGCGGCCCGCGCCGCCATCCAGGCCCTGCTGTTCGGCGCTGAGCACGAGGCTGTCCGCAGTGGCCGGGTGGCCACGCTGCAGTCGGTGGGCTCCAGCGGGGGCCTGAAGGTGGGCGGTGACTTCATCGCCCGCTGGTTCCCGGGCGCCGAGGTGTGGGTCAGCGACCCGACCTGGGACAACCACCGCGCGATGTTCGAGGGCTGCGGCCTGCGCGTGAACACCTACCCCTACTACGACCCGGCCACCGGCGGCCTGCGGCTGGACGACATGCTCCAGACGCTGAACACCCTGCCGCCGCGCAGCGTGGTGTTGCTGCACGCCTGCTGCCACAACCCCACCGGGGTCGACCTCAGCCCCGCGGACTGGGAAGCCCTGATCCCGGTGCTGAAGGCCCGGGGCCTGCTGCCCTTCCTGGACCTGGCCTACCAGGGCTACGGCGACGGCATTGACCAGGACGCCTTTGCCGTGCGGGCGCTGGCCGATGCCGGCGTCAGCTTCCTGGTGAGCAATTCCTTCTCCAAGAGCATGAGCGTCTACGGCGAGCGTTGCGGCGGCCTGAGCGTGGTGTGTGCCGACGCGGCTGAAGCCGACCGGGTGCTGGGGCAGCTGAAGTCCACCGTGCGGCGCATCTATTCCAACCCCGGGCTGCACGCGGCCGGCATCATCAGCCGGGTGCTGACCGACCCGGCCCTGCGCGCCAGCTGGGAACGCGACGTGGCCGCGATGCGCGAGCGCATCCTGGCCATGCGCCGGGCGTTGCATGGGGTGCTGGCCGCCCGCTTGCCCGGGCGCCCACTGGGCTACCTGCTGAGCCAGCGGGGCATGTTCAGCTACACCGGGCTGTCGGCCGCGCAGGTGGACCGCCTGCGCGACGAGTTTGCCGTCTACCTGGTGCGCTCAGGTCGCCTGTGTGTGGCCGGCCTGAATACCCGCAATGTCGACGCCACCGCGGCGGCGATGGCGGCAGTGATGGAGGGCTGAGGCCCCCGCGGCGCTCACCCCGCGTTCAACCCGCGTTCAACCCGCCGTCGCTTGGGCGTCTTCGGCGGCGGCCCGCACCGCCTCGCGCAGCCAGCGCTGCGCCGGGTGGCTGTCATGCCGGCGGTGCCACAGCATGTCCACGTGCACCGGCTCCAGCGCCAGCGGCAGGTCCTGGGTCACGAGCTCATGGCGGTAGCCCGTGGCCTCGACAAACCCTTCGGGCAGGACGGTCAGCAGGTCGGACTGGCTGACGGCGCGGCCGGCCGTGAAAAACTGATTCACGGTCAAGACGATGCGCCGGCGACGGCCCAGGCCCGCCAGCGCGCGGTCAACCAGGCCATGCGGACGCCCTGAGAAGCTCACCAGCAGGTGGTGGGCTGCGCAGTAGGTGTCCAGCGTCAACGGGGCCTTGGCCAGGGGATGGCCACGCCGCATCACCACCACATACCGCGTGGCATAGAGCTGCTCGTGGCGCAGCGCCGCGTCATGTTCCTCGGCACGCAGCTGGGCCATCACGTCAGGGAAGTAGCCGACGGCGAGATCCACCTCGCCGGCGTCCAGCCAGCGCCGTGGGTCCCGGGTGGTCAGTGGCAGGAACCGCAACGACACAAGCAATTGCTCACGTTCGATTCTGTGCAGCATTGGCGGGCTCAGCAAGGCAGCCGTGGCATCGGCCAGGGCCAGCCTGAAGGTGCTCGGGCTGGTGTGCGGGTCGAAGCTGTCGGGGGCCAACGCGTCGCGCAGGCCGGACAAGGTCTCACGCACGCGGGGCCAGAGCAGCTCGGCCCTTGGCGTGGGCCGAATGCCACCTGCCGCACGGGTGAAGAGCTGCTCACCCACGGCTTCGTGCAGGCGCTTCATCGCATGGCTGACGGCGGGCTGGGTCATCGCCAGCGTCGACGCAGCGCGCGTCAGGCTGCGCTCGGCCATGACCGCGTCAAACACCCGCAGCAGGTTGAGGTCGAAGGTTCTGAAGTTCAGGCTCATGGCGGCACCCCAGCCCAGACGGGCTGTGAAAACCGTCACATCATGAAGGCTGCTCATGATGGTGGTGAACAGAATTCAGTTGAACATTACTGGTGTTAACCCTAATCTTCGGACCTGACGCCGCCAGAGCGATCCCGCCCCGGTGTCGTCAGCCACCAAGGAAACACCATGAGCCTGTTCAACCCCAGCCTGTCACCGTCGAGCGCACCCGTCCGCCGCGCCGCCAGCCTGCGGACCACGCTCGAGTGGATGGCACGCAATGCCTTCGCCCTGACCGAGCGGCTGGGCCAGCGACGTGCGGCCCCGGTGCTGCACCGGCTGGGCCAACGGCTGACGGCCGAGGGCCATGAAGCCGGCCCGCGCCTGATCCAGACCGCCCGTGAGTGGTCAGCCCGCTGACCCACCACCCCGACGCGACACCCTCTTCACCCTCTTCACCCTCTTCGACTGGAACCGAACCATGAGCACCGTGACCGTCACGTCTCCCGCCACCGTCCTGGCCCCTCGCGGCGCGCTGTGGGCCGCCAATCTGGCCGCTGCCATCCTGCGCACCTTCTCAGGCCGCAGCCAGCGCCAGACCGCCGCCGTCGCACACGCTGGCGGCCCTGATCAGCGCCTGCAGGAAGCCGCCGAGGTGCGGCGCATCGCCGACGGCTGGCGCGATGTCGATGCCCGTTTTGCCGCCGACCTCTACGCCGCCGCCGACCGCCACGTCCGCTGAGCGGGCGTGACGCCGGGCCTCAGATGCAGCGCCCGCCGTCGACCTCCATGCACACGCCGGTGATCATGGAAGCTTCGTCGCTGCACAGGAAACAGGCTGCGTTGCCCAGGTCCTCGGGCTGAGAAAACCGCCCGATCGGGATGGACGCCAGGAAGCGCGCACGCTGCTCTGGTGTGTCCTCGCCCATGAAACTCTTCAGCAGTGGGGTTTCGCCCGCCACCGGATTCAACGCGTTGACCCGGATGCGGTGCGGCGCCAGTTCCACCGCCGTGGCGCGGGTGGCCGTGATGACCCAGCCCTTGCTCGCGTTGTACCAGCTCAGCCGCGGCCGGGGGCTGACACCCGCCGTGCTGGCCATGTTCAACACCACCCCGCGGATGTCGTTCGGGCCCTCGGACGGCCGCGCCTTGAAACGCGGCACGACTTCGCACATGGCCAGGTAGATGGCCTTCATGTTGACCGCGCAGATGCGGTCGAAATCCGCCTCGCTGACCGCCTCGAGTGCGCTGGGAAGGTGCGTCACCCCCGCGTTGTTGACGAGGATGTCGATTGGCCCGAAGCGGCTTTCAGCCGCATCGGCCATGCGGCGCACGTCATCGGCCTGCGCCACGTCCACCCGCAGGGCCATGGCCTGGGAGGCCTGGGCGCCCAAGGCCGCCACACTCGCCTCGGCCAGGCCCAGGTTGAGGTCGGCCACCAGCACGCGGGCGCCTTCGGCGACAAACTTGCGCACGATGCCAGCGCCAAAGCCGGAGGCGCCTCCGGTGACGATGGCAACCTTGTTGTGCAGTCTCATCGGGTTCTCCAGGCAGGTTCAGTCGTGTTTGATGGCCACGGTCTTCAGCGCCGAGAAGCCGTACAGGGCGTCGAAGCCCTTTTCGCGGCCATGGCCGGACAACTTGACACCGCCAAACGGCAGCTCAATGCCACCGCCGGCGCCATAGTTGTTGATGAAGACCTGGCCGCAGCGCAGCCGGCGCGCCATGCGCAGGCCGCGTGAACCATCGCGTGTCCAGACACCGGCCACCAGCCCATAGGCGGTGCCGTTGGCGATGCGCAGCGCATCGGCTTCGTCGGTGAACGGGATCAGGGCCTGAACCGGCCCGAAGATCTCGTCCTGCGCAATGGGGTGCTCTGGCGGCACATCGGCCACCAGGGTGGGCGCCACATAGAAGCCCCCCGCGGGCAGGCTGGATGGCAGGGTGGCCGAGGCGGCCACCGGCAGGCCGTCGTGGTGCGCGCGCGCCAGGCACCGGTTGACCTGCTGGCGCTGACGCGCCGAGATCAAGGGGCCGACATCGCCATCGTCCAGCGCCGGGGCCACCCGCAAGGCACGGTAGCGCTCGGCCATGCGCTCCCGCACCTGGCGGTAGACGCCCTGCTGCACCAGGATGCGGCTGGCCGCGGAACAGGTCTGGCCGGCATTCTGGATGCCCGCATTCACCAGGAAGGGCAAGGCGGCGTCCAGGTCGGCGTCGTCAAAGACGATCTGCGGGCTCTTGCCACCCAGCTCCAGTGTCACGGGGACGGCATGCCGGGCGGCGGCTGCCTGGATCAGCGCACCCACCTCGACGCTGCCGGTGAAGCTGATGTGGCGCACACCCGGGTGGGCGGCCAGGGCCGCACCGGCCTCCTCGCCCAGCCCGGGCACCACGTTCAGGGCCCCGGACGGCAGGCCGCTCTCTTCGGCGATGCGTGCAAAGGCCAGCGCCGTCAGGCACGCTTCTTCAGCGGGTTTCAGCACACAGGCATTGCCCATCGCCAGCGCGGCACCCACGCTGCGGCCGATGATCTGCATCGGGTAGTTCCAGGGCACGATGTGCGCCGTCACACCATGGGGCTCGCGCCAGCTGAAGGCGGTGTAGCCGTTCGCAAACGGGATGGTCTGCCCCATGACCTTGTCGGCCGCGCCGCCGTAGAACTCGAGGTAGCGCGCCAGGGCCACGGCGTCGGCACGGCCCTGGCGCAGCGGCTTGCCCACGTCGAGTGCTTCCAGCCGGGCGAGTTCGTCGGCCATGGCCAGCACCCGCAGGCCCATCGCGTGCAGCACGCGGCCGCGCTCCAGCGCACTCATCGCACCCCAGGGGCCGTCCAGGGCGGCCTGCGCTGCGTCGACCGCCGCGGCCACGTCCTCGGCCTGGCCGCGCGCGATGGGCGCAAGCCGCTGGCCGTCAGACGGGTTGAGCAGCTCGAGCTCAGCACCCGACGCCGCGGGCCGCCAGCGGCCGGCCACCAGGATGCCGCGGGTGTCGAAGGGAAACTCGTTCACGGTGTTCATGCGGTGCTGCGTGGGTGGGTGTCGTGCGGCCGCTCGAACGGCTGGGGTCCACGGGTAGGCCAGCGCTCAGGTCAGGCGCTGGACACCCGGCAAGGTACAGGCGTAGACCGCATTGCGCAAGGCGGCGATGGCCTCGTAGCGCGGAAAGCTGCGGCGCCACGCCAGCACCACGCGCCGGGTGGGCACGGGGGCCTGGAAGGGCACATAGACCACGTGCGGTTGCGGCTCCGCGGGAACACTGAGCTGCGGCACCACGGTGATGCCCATGCCCGAGGCCACCATGTGCTTGATGGTCTCCAGCGAGCTGCCTTCAAAGCTCTTGCGGATGCCTTCGGCGTCGTTGGAGAAGCGCGCAAACTCCGGGCAGACCTCCAGGACATGGTCCCGGAAGCAGTGGCCGGTGCCCAGCAGCAGCATCGTCTGCGCCTTCAGCTCCTCGCTGCTGATGTGTTCTCGTGTCGCCAACGCGTGGTTGCGTGGCACGGCCACGGCAAAGGGCTCGTCATACAGCGGCGCCACCGCCAGACCGGCGTCAGGGAAGGGCTCGGCCATGATGGCGCAGTCGAGCTCGCCGGTGCGCAGCATGTCCAGCAGCTTGATGGTGAAGTTCTCCTGCAGCATCAGCGGCATCTGCGGCGTCCGCTCGATGGCCTGACGCACCAGATCGGGCAGCAGGTAGGGCCCGATGGTGTAGATGATGCCCAGCCGCAGCGGGCCATGGAGCGGGTCCTTGCCGGCCTTGGCAATCTCCTTGATCTGCCCTGCCTGCTCGATGACCACCTGCGCCTGGCGCACGATCTGTTCGCCCAGCGCGGTCACACTGACTTCGGCACCGCCACGCTCGAAGAGCTTGACGTCCAACTCGTCCTCCAGCTTCTTGATGGCCACGCTGAGCGTAGGCTGGGACACATGACAGGCCTCGGCTGCACGCCCGAAGTGGCGTTCGCGCGCCACCGCCACGATGTAACGCAGTTCGGTCAAGGTCATCCCGCTATTGTGAGTCGGCTCAGGCCTTCGGGACCTTGCCCCAAATCGGTGCAAAGACCCTACACTGGGTCAGCCCAAGGTGCCGCACCGTCAGCGGCGCCCGCATTCCATGCGCTCCAACAGCCCGTCTTCCTGCCAATCCACCGCACCTCCCGCAGCGCGCCCGGCGAGCCTTCCGGATGGCGCGGCGCGCATGGCGCTGGAGGCCATGCACGAACAGGTCTGCCTGGTCGACGCTGAAGGCACCATCGTCTATGTGAACCCCGCCTGGGAAGCCTTTGCACGCGACAACGGCGGCGACCCGGCCCTCAGCGGCGTCGGCAGCAACTACCTGCACCTGTGCGGAATGGCCCAGGGCGATGACCAGGACGACGCGCAGAGTTTTCACTCGGCCTTGCGGGACGTCCTGGAAGGGCGCGCCGAGCGGCGGGAACGCGAGTACCCGTGCCACAGCCCCCGCGAGCTGCGCTGGTATGTGGCCACCGTCACGCGGCTTCCGCCGGGCGGGCCGGCGCAGGCATTGGTGGTTCACCAGCCGGTGACGGCCCAGCGCCTGGCGCTGGCGCAGCGTGTGCAGGCTCAGCGCCTCGAAATGCTCGCGGCGCTGTCGGTCGGCTTGGCCCACGACTTCAACAACCTGCTGGCATCGGTGCTGGGCAACGCGTCGGCTCTGCTGGCCGACCTGCCCCCCGAACACCCCTGCCATGGGGCGGCCAGCCGCATCGAGGCCGCCGGACGCCGCGGGCGGGAGCTGATCCGCCGAAACCTGGCCTTGGGCCGGGGCGACATCCAAGCGCCGCAATGCCAGCCCCTGCGTCCACTCGTCGAGGAGGCGGTGACGCTGCTGCGGCTGGGCCCGGCCGAGACGGTCACGCTGGACACCGCGTTCACCGATGACGACCTGTGGGTGTGCGTGGATGCCACCGACCTGCAACAGGCCTTGATGAACCTGGTGCTCAACGCCTGGCATGCGCTCAAGGGCCGCGCCGACCCCCGGGTGACCGTGGGCCTGGCGCGTCAGGGCGACATCAAGGCCAGCCTCTGGGTGGAAGACAACGGCGTGGGCATTCCCACCGCGCTGCACACCCGGATCTTCGAACCCTTTTTCACCACCCGGCCGGTGGGCGAAGGCGCAGGGCTGGGCCTGGCCCAGGTGGCCGCGGCGATGGCGCGGGCGGGTGGCTCGGTGACGCTCAACTCCCAGCCCGGCCAAGGCAGCCGCTTCAACCTGCTGCTGCCCCTGGCCGAGGCTGACAGACCCAAGCCGGCCACCGACACCCGTGCGCCCGGCACCGGCACCGGCACCGGCACCGAGCCGCTGGCGCCGGTGACGCTGGACACAGGGGCCGCCGCGCCCTCCGGGCATCCGCCGGCCAAACGGCAGGTCCTGGTGGTGGACGACGACGAAGTGGTCGGCATGACGCTGTGTTTTCTGCTCGAGCGCGCCGGCTTCCAAGCCCACCTCCTGCATGGCCCGGGGCAGGCGCTGAGCTGGTTCGACGCCACACGCGCTGCCACCATCGACCTGCTCATCACCGACCAGTCCATGCCCACGATGACCGGCCTGCAACTGTGCAGGCGGCTGCGCCAGCGCCAGCCGCAACTGCCGCTGCTCCTGGTAACGGGTGCGGTGTCGCCTGCCATCGAACGCAGCCTGGCCCGCCTGGGCCGCTCGGCCATCGTGGCCAAGGAGAACACCGCCGAGGCGCTCTTGCCCACTGTGCGGCGCCTGCTGCAGCAGGCCTGAACCGAGGGCACGGCGCAGCGCAGCGCAGGCTTGGGTATGCTCTCGGCCCGGCAGGCCTGCTTGCCTCGCCGTTCCCGCGTCTGTCCGCCACCTGAGTACACCCCTGCCACGTGCACGCGCGCGGCCTCGCCCGCACCACCACCATGCCCGAACTGACATCCCGAGCCCTCCCCGCCTGCGCAGCGTTGTTGCTGAGCCTGTCCTGGCCGCTGGCGGCGAGTGCCCAGGCGGCCGCCACCACCACCGCACCGGCCACCCCCGGCGCAGGCGCATCCGGCACACCTGCGCTGGAGATCAATGCCCGCGTGGTGCGTCCAGAAGTCGGCGTGCTGCTGCAGGCCGCGCAGAGCCTTCTCCAGGAAAACAAGTTTGCCGAAGCCCTGGCCAAGCTGACCGACGCCGAAGCCATCCTCAACCGTACCCCCTGGGAGACCTGGGTCATCGAGCGGACACGGGCGTCTACCGCCCAGCGTGCCGGCAACACGGCCCTGACCATCCAGTCTCTCGACGCCGCCCTGCTGACTGGCCAGGCCGATGCCACCGAGACCTTGTCGCTGATCGAAGCGCTGGTGAGCCTGTCGCTGCGCGAACGCGACACCGCACGGGCGCTGCGCTGGGCCAACCGTTACGAGGAGCTGAAGGGCACCAACGATGTGGTGCGCGTGATGCGCATCCAGGCGATGGCCGACAGCGGCGACGAGGCTGGGGCCAAGCAGGCCTTGGCCGCCCGCGTTGAAGAGGCTGGCAAGGCCGGCCGCAGCACACCAGAGAGCCACTTGCGGCTGCTGCTGAGCCTGCAGTACCGCTCCAAGGACCCTGGCAGCAGCACCACGCTCGAACGGCTGGTCAACAGCTACCCCCGGCCGGAATACTGGGCTGAGCTGGTCTCGGCTACGTCCCGCGCACCCAACCTGAGCGACCGCGCACTGCTTGAGCTCTACCGCCTGCTGCGCGCCACCGGGAGCAAGCTGACGGCCGACATGCGCGCAGAGATGGCCTTCCTGTCGCTGCGGGCCGGCCAGCCCGCCGAGGCGCTGGTGCTGGTGGAAGAAGGGTACGCCGATGGCAGCCTGGGCACGGGCACGGGCGCCGCCGAACATGGCCGCCTGCGTGACCAGGCACGCCGCGCGGCTGCCGCTGACCAGGCCGACCGGGCCGCTGCCGAAGCCGCGGCCCGCCGCGCGGCCGATGGCACCGCGCTGGCCGACCTGGGTTTTGCCAAGATCAGTGCGCTGCCACCTCAGGCGGGCGCTGCCGCTGTCGAACCTGGGCTGACGATGATCGAACAAGGCGTGGCCAAGGGCGGGCTCAAGCGCCCCGCCGAGATCCGCCTGCACCTGGGCATTGCGCAAATGGCCGCCGGGCGCAAGGACGCGGCGCAGCAGACGCTGACCGACTTGCTGGCGCAGGCCACCAACGACCCGCTGGCACCCGCGATCCGCCTGTGGTCGATCTACGCCGGCGCCCCTGCCCTGCTGCCACCTCGGCAGTGAGGCGTACCGCGCTGCACGAACCGTGACACCTGGCAAAGCCCCATGAGCAGCCCCACCTCGCATCCCCTGACCGGCTTCATCGGCGGCGGCAACATGGCCCTGGCCATCATCGGCGGCCTGCGGCGCGCGGGTGTGCCCGCCGAACGGCTGAGGGTGGTGGAGCCCGTGCCCGAACAACGCGAGCGTCTGCGCCAGGCCACGGGGGTGGAGGCCATGGCTGCCGCCGATGACCGGCTGGCGCCCTGCGAGGCGATCGTCTGGGCCGTCAAGCCCCAGCACTTCGCCGACGCCGCCGCGGCCTGCCAGGGCATGACCACCCGCGCGCTGCACCTGAGCATCATGGCGGGTGTGCGCTGCGCGAGCCTGGGCACGGCCACGGGCGCACAGCGCCTGGTGCGGGCCATGCCCAACACCCCCGCGCTGATCGGGCGTGGCATCTCGGGCCTGTATGCCGTGGATGCCGTCGACGCGGACAGCCGCCATTGGGCAGCCTCCTTGCTGCAGACCTGCGGCAGCGTGGTCTGGGTCGACCACGAAGCCGATCTGGACGCCGTGACAGCGCTGTCGGGCTCAGGGCCAGCCTACATCTTCTACTTCATCGAAGCCATGGTCCAGGCCGGCACCGAGATGGGGCTCAGCGCGGCCATCGCCCGCCAACTGGCGCAGGAGACTTTCGCCGGGGCCGCAGCGCTGGCCATGCAATCGCCGGAATCGCCCCAGACCCTGCGCGAACGCGTCACCTCCAAGGGTGGCACCACCGCCGCGGCACTCGCCCACCTGAACGCGCACGGCGTTGGCCAGCACTTTGCGCAGGCCCTGCACGCCGCTCGCCAGCGCGCCGAGGAACTGGGCCGGAGTTGAACGCCAACAGCCCTGGCTGGCGGCCCATGCAAAGCGTGCATAAGGTCGGCCGGAAGCGCCACAAACGGTTCGCCGCCTCCTACAGTCCCGCCCCAAGCGCCGGGGCTGCACCCAAAAGGTGCGGCCTCGGTCGCTGCCCATGCCGCTGACCCACTGGAGAGACCATGAGCCTGTCCTACGTTCACCCGACCCCTGACAGCCCTTGGGGGACCTACCTCAGCCAGGTAGACCGCGTCGTGCCCTACCTGGGCCCGCTGGCCCGTTGGGCCGAAACCCTCAGGCGCCCCAAGCGAACGCTGATCGTCGACATCCCCATCGAACTCGACGATGGCACCGTTGCCCACTACGAGGGCTTCCGGTCACAGCACTCGCTGACCCGGGGGCCGGGCAAGGGCGGTGTGCGCTACCACCCCGACGTGACCCTGGAAGAGGTGATGGCACTGGCCGCCTGGATGAGCATCAAGAATGCGGCCGTCAACCTGCCCTATGGCGGCGCCAAGGGCGGCATCCGTGTTGAGCCAAAGAAGCTGTCGACCAAGGAACTGGAACGCCTGACCCGGCGCTACACCAGCGAGATCGGCATCATCATCGGCCCGCAGCAGGACATCCCGGCACCGGACGTCAATACCAACGGCCAGATCATGGCCTGGATGATGGACACCTACTCCATGAACGTCGGCGCCACCGCCACGGGTGTGGTCACCGGCAAGCCGATCCACCTGGGTGGCTCGCTCGGGCGCGTGAAGTCCACCGGGCGCGGCGTGTTTGTGACCGGCCGCGAAGCCGCCCGGCGCATCGGCCTGCCGCTGGACGGCGCCCGCGTTGCCGTGCAGGGGATGGGCAACGTCGGCTCATCGGCAGCCGAACTGTTCAACCAATCGGGCGCGCGCATCGTCTGCGCGCAGGACCACACCGGCACCATCTTCAACGAACACGGCTTCGACCTCGCGGAACTGATGCCGCACCTGCGCGCCACCGGCGGCGTGGCCGGCTTCAAGGGCGCCGACGCCATCGACAACGAAGACTTCTGGGACGTGGACTGCGACATCCTGATCCCGGCCGCCCTGGAAGGCCAGATCAACGCCGGCCGGGCCAACCGCATCCGCGCCAGGCTGGTGCTGGAAGGCGCCAACGGCCCGACGCTGCCCAGCGCCGACGACGTGCTGGCCGATCGCGGCGTGCTGGTGGTCCCGGACGTGATCTGCAACGCCGGCGGCGTGACCGTGAGCTACTTCGAGTGGGTCCAGGACTTCAGCTCCTTCTTCTGGACCGAAGACGAGATCAACATGCGTCTGGACAAGATCATGGTGGGCGCGCTGAAGAATATCTGGGACACCGCCGACCGCCATCGCATCACGCTGCGCACGGCCACCTTTGCGGTGGCGTGTGAACGCATCCTGACGGCGCGCCAGGAACGCGGGCTGTACCCCTGATGCCGGTAGCGGCGGTTGCCGCCAGCCCGGCTGGGCCTGGCGTGCGTTCCCGCTAGCGGGAAGCTGCGGGGGCCGCAGGAGCCGCAGGGGCCGCAGGGGCCGCCAGCGGCGCAGGCGCGGCGGCCGGTGGCGCTGTCATGGTGGGGGCGGCCGGTGCCGGCGGCGCAACGGGTGCTGCGGGTGATGGCACCGGTTGCGCAGGTTGCGCCGGCTGCTGGAGCGTCACACCCGGGCCCAGCGGGATGTCGGGGGTTTCGGTCACGTCGGTCACGAAGTGACGCGTCTCGCCAAAGCAGGTGGTGGGCAGGCCTACCTTCTCTTCGTAGTGCAGGCTGACGCGCTTGCCCACCAGGCGCGTGATGCGCTGGGCCACCTGGTCGTCATGCACCGTGAAGTAGAACTTCTCCACGGCACTGCCGGGCAGCGACACCAGGGCCAGCTCACCCTCCCAGGTCTTGCACAGCCAGCCCTTCTTCGAGAGTTTCTGCACCCAGCCGGCACGTTCGCCGCTGGAGTAGCTCCAGTTCACGGCCACAAAAAAGTACAGCGCCGCCAGGCCGGCAGCCACCAGCAAGGCCAGAATCAAACGGATCATGATGAAGCTCGGTAGCCTGACAAGGGGCCCCACAGCGCCGCGTACACGGCCAGGGGCACTACGATACCGCTCTTTACCGCGTGCCCAGATGACCTGCTGGGCCACCACCACCCGCTGACCCGCGCAGGAGAAGCCCGCCCATGCAGCGCCGCCCGTTCATTGCCTTGTCATGGCTGGCCACGGCCGTGGCCGCCACCGCCGTCGGTGCCGCACTGCTGAGCCCCGGTCAGGCCCTGGCCCAGGCCTCCGCACCTGGCTGGCCCAGCCAGAGCGTCAGGATCGTCGTGCCAACCGGCCCTGGCAGCAGCCTGGACCTGATCGTGCGGCTGATGAGCGACAAGCTCTCGGCGCGCTGGGGGCAGGCCGTGGTGGTCGAGAACAAGCCCGGCGCCGGCGGCATGCTGGGCCTGGACGTGGCGGCCAAGGCCACCGACGGGCACACGCTGGCGATCGGCTTCAACGGGCCGGTGGCCAACGCACCGTTCCTCTACAAGAAGACGCCCTACGACCCCGCCAAGGACCTCAAGCCCATCGTGATGACCACCAGCCAGGCCAATGTGCTGGCGGTGAATGCCGAGAAAGTGCCCGCCCGGACGGTGGCGGAGTTGGCCGCCTGGCTCAAGGCGCAGGCCGGAAAGGCCAACTACGCCTCCCTGGGCAACGGCAGCTCGGCGCACCTGACGATGGAGCTGTTCCTCAGCGAAGCCGGCGCCCAGGCCACCCATGTGCCCTTCAACGGGTCGCCCCCGGCCGCACTGTCGGTCGCCCAGGGCGAGGCCCACGCCACGTTCATGGTGGCGCCGGCCCTGCTGCCGCATGTGCAGTCGGGCAAGGTGCGCCTGCTGGCCGTCAGCAGCGGCCAGCGCATCGAGGCCCTGAAGGACGTGCCCACGCTGGCGGAATCGGGCTTCCCGAAGGTCGAGGCCCTTGCCTGGAACGGCCTGCTCGGCCCGGCCTCGTTGCCCGACGCCACCGTGGCCCGCATCAACGCCGATGTCAACGCGCTGCTGGCCACCGACGACGTCAAGGGCGCGCTGGCCCGGCAAGGGATGACCGTGGTGGGCGGCAGCGCCGCCGATTTCAAGCGGGTGATCGACGCCGACGTGGCCCGCTGGGGCCCGGTGATCCGCCGCCTGGGTGTGAGCCTGGATTGAGGTCCCTGGGCGCCGTTGCCTACCTGAACCGCGTCACGCCGGCCACCGCCACGGACGCTTGAAAGTCCCACCCCCGACAGCACATGCCCTCGATGATGAACCCTGACACCGCCGCCCACTCCGCCCTGTCCTACGACGTCACCGAGGCTGACTTCCGGCAGACCGTGCTCGAGCGGTCGCTCGAGGTGCCCGTGCTGCTCGATTGCTGGGCGCCGTGGTGTGCACCCTGCCGCAACCTGAAGCCCATCCTGGAAAAGCTCGTCCAGGACTATGGCGGCCGCTTCGAGCTGGCCAAGCTGAACACCGACGACGCGCCGCAGATCTCGGCCGCTCTGCAGATCCGCAGCATCCCGCTGGTGGTGCTGTTTGTCGGCGGCCGGCCGGTGGACCAGTTCATGGGTGCGCTGCCGGAAGGCCAGGTGCGCGCCTTCCTGGACAAGCACCTCGGTGAACAGGCCGACCCGTTGGAAGCCCTGCGCGAGGACGCCCGCCAGGCCGACCCGATGACCGCGGAATCGATGCTGCGCGAAGGCCTGATGCACGTGCCGGGCGACATGGGACTCAGCGGCGACCTGGCTGAGCGCCTGATCGCCCGTGACGCACTCGATGAAGCCGAGAAGCTGCTGAATTCCGTGGACATGGAGCAGCAGGACGACCGCCACGCCAGCCTGATCAAGCGCATCGCACTGGCGCGCAACAAGCCGCCCGGCAACCCGGCCGAGCTTGAAGCCCGCATCGCGGCCAACAAGAAGGATTTCGACGCCCGCTTTGCGCTGGCCGCCATCCGCGTCTATGAAGGCGACTTCAAGGCCGCCTTCGACCAACTGCTGGAAGTGGTGATGCGTGACAAGGCCGAGTGGCGCGAAAAGGCGCGCCTGCAGCTGGTGGAGTGGTTTGCCGTGTGCACCGATGCCGACGTCGTCAGTTATGGCCGGCGTTACCTGGGGATGTACCTGAACTGACGGCCGGGGAGCCGCGCGCATCGGGCGGCCAGCCGCAGGGCCGGTCAGTGGCCACCGCGGCAGCCGTCTCGGGCTTGATCGGCCGCTCGCCAAACAGGGCCGTGCCCACCCGCACCAGGGTGGAGCCTTCGGCCACCGCGGCTTCCAGGTCAGCGCTCATGCCCATGGACAGCGTATCCAGGTCCAGCCCCTGGGCCTTCAGCTGCGCCCACAGCGCCTTCAGCGCCCGGTGAGGCCGGCGCTGGGCCTCGTCACCCTGGGCCGGCTCCGGGATGCTCATCAGCCCACGCAGGCGCAGGCGTTGCGGCTGCTCGGCGGCCAGCCGGGCCACGGCCAGCGCCAGCGCGGGCAATTCAGCGGGCAGCACGCCGTGTTTGCTGGGCTCAGCGCTGACATTGACTTGCAAGCAGATGTTCAAGGGCGCCAGGCCAGCAGGCCGCTGCTCGGCCAGGCGCTGGGCGATCTTCAGGCGGTCGACGCTGTGCACCCAGTCGAACTGCTCGGCCACGGGGCGAGTCTTGTTGCTCTGCAAGGGCCCGATCAGGTGCCACTCGATGGAAGGGCGCAGATCGGCCAGCTGCGCCACCTTGTCCAGCCCTTCCTGCACGTAGTTCTCGCCGAAGGCGCGCAGTCCGGCCGCGTGCGCCTGGCGCACGGCGGCCGCCGGCTGCAGCTTGCTGACAGCCAGCAGCGTGACCTCGTCCACGCTGCGCCCGGCGTTTGCACATGCTTGCGAAAGGCGACCCTTCACGAGTTGCAGCTGCGTGTCGATGGTTTGCATAATCCCCGAGCTTAAACGCCTTGCCGCCGCTGGCGTCTGCCTGCAGTGTTGTGTCACCCGCCTGCACATGGGGCCTGTGCTCTTTTGTGCCTGACCCTACCCGACCATGGACATCACCCAGCTGCTGGCTTTTTCCGTCAAGAACAAGGCCTCTGACCTTCACCTGTCATCGGGCCTGCCGCCGATGATCCGGGTGCACGGCGATGTGCGTCGCATCAATGTCGAACCGCTGGACCACAAGCAGGTCCATGACATGGTCTATGACATCATGAACGACGCCCAGCGCAAGATCTACGAGGACACGCTGGAGTGCGACTTCAGCTTCGAGATCCAGGGCCTGGCGCGCTTCCGGGTCAACGCCTTCAACCAGAACCGCGGTGCCGGCGCCGTCTTCAGGACGATTCCGAGCAAGATCCTGACGCTGGAACAGCTCAATACCCCGAAGATCTTCGCCGAGCTCGCGCTCAAGCCGCGCGGCATGGTGCTGGTGACGGGGCCCACCGGCTCGGGCAAGAGCACCACGCTGGCGGCGATGATCAACCACCTCAACGAGAACGAGTACGGCCACGTGCTCACCGTGGAGGACCCGATCGAGTTTGTGCACGAGAGCAAGAAGTGCCTGATCAACCAGCGTGAAGTGGGGCCGCACACCCAGAGTTTTTCCAACGCGCTGCGCTCAGCCCTGCGTGAAGACCCCGACGCCATCCTGGTGGGCGAAATGCGCGACCTGGAAACCATCCGCCTGGCCCTGACCGCCGCCGAGACCGGCCACCTGGTGTTTGGCACGCTGCACACCAGCTCGGCCGCCAAGACCATCGACCGTATCGTGGACGTCTTCCCGGCGGCCGAAAAGGAGATGGTGCGCGCGATGCTGTCGGAATCGCTCGTGGCGGTGATCTCGCAGACCCTGTGCAAGACCAAGGACGGGCAAGGCCGCGTGGCCGCACACGAGATCATGATCGGCACCTCGGCCATCAAGAACCTGATCCGGGAAAACAAGATCGCCCAGATGTACTCGGCCATCCAGACCGGCCAGAACATCGGCATGCAGACCCTGGACCAGAACCTGTCCGATCTGGTCAGGCGCAACCTCGTGTCGGCCGCCGAGGCGCGCACCAAGGCCAAGATCCCCGAGAACTTCCCGGGCTGAGCACGGCGCGCGCAAGCAAACCGACTGAAAGCGAGCACATGGAACGCGACCAGGCCTCAAAGTTTGTCCACGACCTGCTGCGCCTGATGATCGCGCGCAATGGCTCGGACCTCTTCCTCACCGCCGACTTCCCCCCGGCCATGAAGGTGGACGGCAAGGTCACCAAGGTGAGCCCGCAGGCGCTCAACGGCCAGCACACGATGCAGCTGGCGCGCGCCGTGATGAACGACAAGCAGGCGGCCGAGTTCGAGCGCACCCGCGAATGCAACTTCGCCATCTCACCGGGCGGCGTGGGCCGCTTCCGGGTGAACGCGTTCCAGCAGCAGGGCAACGTCGGGCTGGTGTTCCGGACCATCCCCGCCACGCTGCCCACCATCGACACCCTGGGCCTGCCCCGTGTGCTCAAGGACATCGCCATGACCCAGCGGGGCCTGGTGATCTTTGTGGGCGCCACCGGCGCCGGCAAGAGCACCTCGCTGGCAGCCCTGGTGGACTGGCGCAACGAAAACTCCTACGGCCACATCGTCACCATCGAAGACCCGGTGGAGTTTGTGCACCCGCACAAGAACTGCATCGTCACGCAGCGCGAACTGGGCATCGACACCGACAGCTGGGAAGTAGCGCTGAAGAATGCGCTGCGGCAGGCGCCCGACGTCATCCTGATGGGCGAGATCCGGGACCGCGAGTCGATGGACCACGCCGTGGCCTTCGCTGAGACCGGGCACCTGTGCGTCGCCACGCTGCACGCCAACAGCGCCAACCAGGCGCTGGACCGCATGATCAACTTCTTCCCCGAAGAGCGCCGCCAGCAATTGCTGATGGACCTCTCGCTGAACCTCAAGGCCATCGTGTCGCTGCGCCTGTTGGCCCGCCAGCAGGGCCGCGGTCGCATCGCGGCGGTGGAGGTGATGCTGAACTCGCCGCTGATGGCCGACCTGATCTTCAAGGGTGAGGTCACCGAGGTGAAGGACCTGATGAAGCGTTCGCGCGAGCTGGGCATGCAGACCTTCGACCAATCGCTGTTCGACCTGTACGAAGCCAACCACATCACCTACGAAGACGCGCTGCGCTCGGCCGACTCGGTGAACGACCTGCGCCTGAACATCAAGCTCAACAGCCGTCGTTCGCAGAAGGCCGACCTGTCCGAAGGCACCGAGCACCTGAAGATCGTCTGAAGCCGCCCGCGGCCCTGAGCGGGGTGGCGCGCACACGCGCGGCCGATTCATGGCAGCATTCCGCGCCATGAACGCACCCCGCACCTACGACAGCATTCCCCCCCGCCGTGTGGCCTTCCTGGGCCTGGGCGTGATGGGGTATCCCATGGCCGGCCACCTGGCACGCGCCGGTCACCACGTCACCGTCTACAACCGCACGGCAGCCAAGGCGCACGCCTGGGTGGCCGAATACGGTGGCCAGATGGCGGCCACGCCGCTGGCGGCCGCGCAGTCTGGCGGCGGGGCAGAGATCGTCTTTGCCTGCGTGGGCAACGACGATGACCTGCGCTCGGTCACCCTGGGTGAACAGGGCGCCTTCGCGGGCATGCCGCGTGGCGCAGTGTTTGTTGACCACACCACCGCGTCGGCCGAAGTGGCGCGGTCCCTGTGTGCCAGCGCCTCCGGCATGGGCCTGCACTTCATCGACGCGCCGGTCTCGGGCGGCCAGGCCGGTGCCGTCAACGGGGCACTGACCATCATGTGCGGCGGTGATGCCGCCGCCTTCGACAGCGTCAAGCCGGTGGCCATGGCCATGGCCAAGGCCATGACCCGCATCGGTGACAGCGGCAGCGGTCAGCTGGCCAAGATGGTCAACCAGATCGCCATCGCCGGGCTGGTGCAGGCCTTGTCAGAAGCCATCCAGTTCGGGCAGCACGCCGGCCTGGACATGAAGCTGGTGCTGGACGTCATTGGCAAGGGCGCGGCGCAGAGCTGGCAGATGGACAACCGCGGCAAGACCATGGTGGACGGCCAGTTCAACTTCGGCTTTGCCGTCGACTGGATGCGCAAGGACCTGGGCCTGGTGCTGGAAGAAGCGCGCCGCAATGGCGCCACCACGCCGGTGACGGCGCTGGTGGACCAGTTCTACGCCGATGTGCAGGCGGCCGGCGGCGGCCGCTGGGACACCTCCAGCCTGATCACCCGCTTCAGCAAGCCTGCCTGATCAGCGCGGCGCCGGTGCGGGCGCTGCCGGCATGCCGCTGCTGGTCATGGCCGCCAGCTCGGCCTCGCTGATGATGTCGAAGACCCGCACCACCTTCAGCACGCCGTTGACGGCACGGGCGACCTCGGTGGCACGCGCCGCTTCACGTTCAGTGACACGCCCCATCAGGTGGACGATGCCCCGCTCGGTGACCACCTTGATGACATTGGCCTGGACGTCCTTGGCGTCGACATAGGCCGCCTTGATGCGGGTGCTGACCAGGGTGTCGTTGGAGCGGGACGTCATGGAACTGGCGCCCATCACGGCCAGCTCATTGACGACCGAACGCACGTTTTCCACCGCCCTGACCGCCTGTTCGATGGCCGACTTGTCGGCGTCACTGGCGGCTTCGCCGGTGATCAGCACCATCCGGTTGTAGCTGGTCACGTTGATGTGGCCGCGGTCACCCACGGCCTGCCGGATGCGGCTGGAGGCCTTCAGCTCGATGCTCTGGTCCTCGACCTGCGTGCCTGCGGTGCGGCGGTCCGAGGCCATCAGTGCGCCACCCACCACCGCCCCGCCCAGCACCAGGGGTGCGCAGGCTGAGCCGATGACACTGGACGCGGCCAGCACCAGCAGCACCGCGCCACGGCTGAGCCGCGCCGTGCGCCGCCCGGGCACGGCCTGGCGAGAGAGGGGGTCATGGTGTTGTGTCATGGCGATTCCTGTTCACCCATCAATTGAAGATCCACGGCATCACACAGCGCATGCAGCATGAGCAGTTGCAGCTCGCTCAGCCGCGCTGCACGTTCGTGCGGTACGGCCAGCAGGACATCGGTTTCAGCCAGCACCTCGCGCCACAGCGTGCGCGAGGCCGCGCACATCACCACCAGCGACAGTTCGGCCGCATGTGCCGCGTGCGCGGCGTCGAGCAGGGATTGCGATGGCCCTTCGCCATCCAGCAACAGCAGCAGGTCGCCGGGCTGGGCCAATGCGGCCACCTGTTGGGCCAGGCTGGCCACGCTGTCGTCGCGCAGCGAGAGTGCGGCCAGGGGCGGGCGGTCCCGTTCGAAGCGGCCCGACAGCAGCAGCGACATCACCGGGGCTAACACCTGACCGACGCCACTGCCGACGACCATCAACTTGCCGCCGGCGGTGATGCAGGCCGCCAGAAGCTCAGCAGCCAGGGCCAATGGGCGCGCCATCTCCTGGGCTGCGAGGTTGTGCAGATCGGCCGCTTCGTAGAACTGTTGCTGAATGCGCTGTTCTAGCATGAGCATGCATCATAAGACAGTGCCCTGGCACCCGGGTTCCCCGGCAAGGGCGCAAAGCACCCCATGCCGTATCGGCATCAGCGCGCTAGGAAGGCGCCCGGTATCCAGCTGAGCACATCGCCATCGATGGCCACCACATCGAAGCGGCAGGCCACGGCCTGCGAGGGCTGACGCATCAGGTAATGCTGCGCGGCACGGATGATGCGCTGCTGCTTGCGGGCCCCGACGCTGGCCGCTGCGCCACCATGCCGGCCATCAGCCCTTTCCCGCACCTCGACAAACACCAGCGTGCCGTCGACGTCGCGCAGGATGAGGTCGATCTCGCCACCGCGCGCCGACGGGCCGCGCGCGACCCGATAATTACGCTCGACCAGCACCAAGCCCTGGGCCAGCAGGTGTTGCAGGGCCTGCTCTTCGGCGGCTGCACCTGCCGCGGCATTGTTCCCGGCCAAGCCCGGAGTTCCTGTGACCATCCCTGCACTGACCTTGCTGCAGGCCGCCGAAGACGCGGCCGGTGGGCAGCAGTATCCCGCAGCCGCGCTCTACGTCGTGGCCACCCCCATCGGCAACCTGGCCGACATCACGCTGCGGGCGCTGCACGTGCTGGCCCGGGTGGACAGCGTGGCCTGCGAAGACACCCGCCACAGCGCCGCGCTGCTGCGCCACATCGGCCTGCACAAGCCGCTGATGGCGGTGCACGCCCATAACGAACACCAGGCCGCCGAGGGTGTCTGTGCGCGGCTCGCGCAGGGCCAGCGGGTGGCCTATGTGAGCGATGCCGGCACCCCTGCCGTCAGCGACCCGGGCGCCGCGCTGGTGGCCGCGGTGCGGGAGGCTGGCTACCGCGTGATCCCCATCCCCGGCCCGAGCAGTGCCCTGGCAGCCCTCAGCGTGGCCGGTGACGTGCAGGGCGAGGGCTTTCGCCTGCGCGGTTTTGCGCCGGCCAAGGGCGCAGCCCGTGAACAGGCCCTGCGGGCCTGCCTGGACGACGCGGGCACGCAGATCCTGTTCGAAGCGCCCCACCGCATCCAGGCCCTGGCGCGGGAACTGCAGGCTGCCGCACAGGCCCTGGGCGCCGAGGCGCTGGCCAGGCGAATCACGGTGTGCCGGGAACTGACCAAGCAGTTCGAGCAGGTCGACACGCTGGCCCTCGAGGGCCTGCCCGGCTGGTTCGACGCCGACCCGCAGCGCCAGCGCGGCGAGTTCGTCCTGGTGCTGCATGCCCGTGCGCGCCCCGCCGCAGCGTCAGCGTCAGCGGCCGACGCCAGCGCACCAGGCAGCGAGGCTGAAGCACCCTTGGCGCCCGACGTGCAGCGCCTCCTGAGCGCCTTGCTCGAAGAGCTCCCGCTCAAACAAGCCGTCGGCCTGGCCGTCAAGGTCAGCGGCCTGGGTCGCAACCAGTTGTACCAGGCGGCCTTGCGCCTGAAGGGTTGATGCGTCACCCACAAGGCCATCGGCCTTCCTAGAATCAGACTTTCCCGAATCCTTCGATCGGACACCGTGCCCATGATCTCCCGCGAACCCACCCTTGAACGCCTGGCCACTGCCCAGTCGCTGATGCTGGAGCCCTTCGGCCTGGACGAGGCCGTGCTGTCGCGCGCGCTGGCCACCATCCGTGAACACCGCGTGGACGACGCCGACCTGTACTTCCAGACCACCCGGCACGAGGGCTGGAGCCTGGAAGAAGGCATCGTCAAGAGCGGCAGCTTCAGCATCGACCAGGGCGTCGGCGTGCGGGCCGTGGCCGGCGAGAAGACCGCCTTTGCCTACTCCGACGACCTGTCAGAAGCGGCCCTGATGGACGCCGCCCGCACCGTGCGCACCATCGCGGCGGCCGGGCAGACGCGGCGGGTGCGTGTGCCGGCCAAGACCAAGGTGTCGGCCAGCCGCAGCCTCTACGGCCCGACAGACCCCATCGGCAGCCTGGACAGCGCCCAAAAGGTGGCGCTGCTGGAGCGCGTGGAACGCATGGCCCGCGCCAAGGACCCTCGCATCGTGCAGGTCATGGCGGGTGTGGCCGCGGAACACGATGTGGTGCTGGTGGCCCGCGCCGACGGCACGCGCGCGGCCGATGTGCGCCCGCTGGTGCGCGTGAGTGTCACCGTCATCGCCGAACAGAATGGCCGTCGTGAGGTGGGCTCGGGCGGGGGTGGCGGCCGCTTCGGCCTGGGCGCCTTCAGCGACGACATCCTCGCCAGCTATGTCGATCACGCCGTCAAGGCGGCGCTGACCAACCTGGAAAGCCGCCCGGCGCCGGCTGGCGCCATGACCGTGGTGCTGGGCCCGGGCTGGCCTGGTGTGCTGCTGCACGAAGCCGTCGGCCACGGCCTGGAAGGCGATTTCAACCGCAAGGGCTCCAGCGTTTTTGCCGGCCGCATCGGCCAGCGGGTGGCCGCCAAGGGCGTCACGGTGCTGGACGACGGCACCCTGCCCGACCGCCGCGGCTCGCTGAATGTCGACGACGAGGGCCATGCGTCACAACGCAACGTGCTGATCGAGGACGGCATCCTCAAGGGCTACATCCAGGACAGCCTCAATGCCCGCCTGATGGGCGTCAAGCCCACCGGCAATGGCCGCCGCGAAAGTTATGCGCACGTGCCCATGCCCCGCATGACCAACACCTACATGCTCGGCGGCCAGCGCAGCCGCGACGAGATCGTCGCCAGCATCGAGCGCGGCCTGTACGCCACCAACTTTGGCGGCGGGCAGGTGGACATCACCAGCGGCAAGTTTGTCTTCTCCGCCAGCGAGGCCTTCTGGGTCGAAAAGGGCAAGATCCTCTACCCCGTCAAGGGCGCCACCATCATCGGCAACGGGCCCGAGGCGCTCAAGCGCGTGACCATGATCGGCAACGACATGGAGCTCGACACCGGTGTCGGTGTGTGCGGCAAGGACGGGCAGAGCGTGCCCGTGGGTGTCGGCCAGCCGACCCTGCGGATCGAGGGCCTGACCGTCGGCGGCACCGCCTGACGTGGTGCGCGTCGGGCCGGACACCCGCGCCTGGGCGGCGCGACGCTGGGCCTGAGGCGTGGAGCCCCTGAAGCACCTGCTGGGGGCCGAGGCCGTGGAAGCCATCGGCCGGCAATTGCAGCGGGCCTGGCCAGCCTTTGACCGGCCGGGCTTTGAGGCACAGGCCCTGGCGGGGCTCGATGCCCTGCCCCTGAAGGCACGTGCCGAGCACCTGGCCGATGCGCTGCAGGCACGGCTGCCAGCCCGCTTTGACGACTGCGCCGCGGTGCTGGACACCGCCATGGCCGGCGACGACGGCCTGCGCGGCTGGGCACTGTGGCCCGTGGGGTCGGTGGTGAGCCGCCACGGCCTGGACCACCCCGAGCGGGCCTTGCGCACACTGCACCGGCTGACGCAGGGCTTCACCGCCGAATGGGCCATCCGCCCGTTTGTCCTGCGGCACCCGGAGCTCGTCTTTGGCACCCTCGCGCGCTGGGCGAGCGACCCGAACGAGCATGTGCGGCGCTTGGTCAGCGAGGGCACACGCCCGCGCCTGCCCTGGGGTGAACGCCTGCAACCCCTGGTGCAGGACCCTTCGCCCAGCCTGCCCCTGCTGCGCACGCTGCAGGACGACGCCAGCGAATACGTCCGCCGCAGCGTCGCCAACCACCTGAACGACATCGCCAAGGACCACCCGGCGCGGCTGGTCGACTGGCTGCGGCAGCACCTGCCCGGGGCCAGCGAGCACCGGCGTGTGTTGCTGCGCCATGCCAGCCGCAGCCTGATCAAGCAGGGCCACCCCGAGGTGCTGGACCTCTGGGGCGTGGGCGCGGCGTGGGCCGGCCAGGCCCGGCTGGACGTGGCGCCCCACACGCTGAGCCTGGGCGGCTCGCTGGCGATCACCGTCACGCTGGTGGCCAGCCGCGAGGCCGGGCCGCAGCGCCTGCTGCTGGACTATGCGATGCACTTCCGCAAGGCCGACGGTCGCCTGGCGCCCAAGGTCTTCAAGGGCTGGCAACGCGAGCTGCAGCCGGGCGAGCGCTGCGTGCTCACCCGCCAGCACCCCATCAAGCCCATCAGCACGCGGCGCTACTACGCCGGCGAACAAGGCCTGGTGCTGCTGATCAACGGCCAGGCGGAGGCCCAGACGCGGTTCACGCTGCAGATGCCGTGATCGGCCGCGCGCTGAGGGCGCGACGCGCGAAGCGTCAGCACCGCGCCGGGGCCTGCGTGCTACAGTCACACCATGCGTCGCGCCCGTGCCTACTTTTTTACGTACTTTTGGTTCTCGCCCCGTCTGGCGGCTGGAGAGGCAAACGCGTAAACGCAGACCACGCGAAGCACCCAGAAAACCGCCGGAACCCCGGCGGTTTTTTTTTGCCCGCCACCACCACCACCACCATCAGGAGCACCCGACATGTCAAACCGCAGCGCCAGTGAGGGTTGGTATGCGCTCAGCGAAAAGACCAGCGAGACCGACGACCAGCGGATCAAGGACGTGACGCCGCTGCCGCCGCCGGAGCACCTGATCCGCTTCTTCCCCATCGCCGGCACGCCCGTGGAAGCGCTGATCAGCCGCACACGGCAAGCCGTGCGCGACATCATCCATGGCAAGGATGACCGACTGCTGGTGATCATCGGCCCCTGCTCCATCCACGACCCGGCCGCGGCGATGGAGTACGCCCGTCGGCTGAAGGCGCAGCGCGCGCGCCATGCCGACACGCTGGAGGTGGTGATGCGCGTGTACTTCGAGAAGCCGCGCACCACCGTCGGCTGGAAGGGCCTGATCAACGACCCCTACCTGGACGGCAGCTACCGCATCCACGAAGGCCTGCGCATTGCGCGCCAGCTGCTGGTGGACATCAACCGTGACGGCGTGCCGGCCGCGGGTGAGTTCCTGGACACCATCAGCCCGCAATACATCGGTGACCTGGTCAGCTGGGGCGCCATCGGCGCGCGCACCACCGAAAGCCAGGTCCACCGCGAGCTGGCCTCGGGCCTGAGCGCGCCCATCGGCTTCAAGAACGGCACCGACGGCAATGTCAGGATCGCCATCGACGCCATCCAGGCCGCGGCCCGGCCGCACCACTTCCTGTCGGTGCACAAGAATGGCCAGGTCGCCATCGTCGAGACCAAGGGCAACCAGGATTGCCACGTCATCCTGCGCGGTGGCAAGACCCCCAACTACGACGCCGCCAGCGTGGCCGCGGCCTGTGCCGAGATCGAGGGCGCCCAGCTGGACTGCCACCTGATGATCGACTTCAGCCACGCCAACAGCAGCAAGCAGCACCAGCGGCAGGTCGATGTGGCGCGCGATGTGGCCGCCCAGATGGCGGCCGGCAACCGCTGCATCACCGGCGTGATGGTGGAGAGCCACTTGCAGGCCGGCGCCCAGAAGTTCAGCCCCGGCAAGGACGAACCGGCCAGCCTGCGCTACGGCCAGAGCATCACCGATGCCTGCATCGGCTGGGACGACTCGCTGGCGGTACTGGACATCCTGAGCGAGGCCGTGAAGGCACGTCGCCAGCGTTGATGGGCCTGCCCGCGGGCCGGCCCATCGGCCGGCGGGAGCGTCAGCGCGTGTCGTCGACGGCGTCCTGGGGGCTGGCCTCGGCACGCGCCAGACGCTCGCTGCGCCAGTAGACGTCGTCGCCACCCAGGCCGTCGAGGTTGGCGCGGTTGAGCACCCGCGACAGCACAAACAGCAGGTCCGACAGGCGGTTGAGGTAAAGGCGGGGGGCCTCGTTCACCGGCTCCTGGGCGGCCAGGGTGATCAGCGAACGCTCGGCACGCCGGGCCACGGTGCGGCTGACATGGGCCAGCGCCGCGCTGCGGCTGCCCGCCGGCAGGATGAATTCCTGCAGCTTCGGCAGCCGGGCGTTGTGCTGTTCCAGCGCGGCGTCCAGGCGGGCGACGGCCTCGTCCTTCAGCAGGCTGAAACCGGGGATCGAGAGCTCGCCACCCAGGTTGAAGAGCTCGTGCTGGATGACCACCAGCAGCTCGCGCACATCGGCGGGCAGCGGTTCGGCCAGGATGACACCCAGGCTGGAATTCAGCTCGTCGACGTCACCCATCGCATGCACACGCAGGTGGTCCTTCGGGACCCGGGTGCCGTCGCCGAGGCCAGTGGTGCCCCCGTCTCCGGTGCGGGTGGCGATTTGCGTCAGGCGTTGTCCCATGGGTGCATTGTGCCGATGCGGCTCAGGCCTCGGCATCGACCAGGGTACCGCGCGCCTGGCGCAGCACCTGCAGGGTCACCAGACGAGCATGCACACAGACCCGCTGGCCCTGCGGCCGCAGCGCCACGGCCACGGCCACGGCGTCGAAGCCGCTGGCCTGCACCCGGAACGGGCTGCCCAGCTTCACCGGCGCCCGCACCAGCAGGGAGATGCCAGTCATGGAGAGGTCCTTCACCCGGGCCGGGAAGCTTTCCAGCTTGTCGGCCAGGCGCAGCTGGGCGTCCTGAGGGCGCAGGTAGCGGTCGCCCCGCCGGCGGCCCAGCAGTTCGCCTTCGGCCAAGGCTGCACTCGGGGCCGGCGTCAGGGGGCTGTCGCAACGCACACAACGCGGGTTGCGAGGTGGCTGCAGCATGAGGCGCGCCGCACACAGCGGGCAGCGCCGCTGCTCCTGCCACAGCAAGGGGTCATGGTCGGCCACCGGCTCGGCCAGGCGGCCAGCCGTGGCGGCCTCGCTGCGCTGGCGGGCGCGGCGCTTGAGCATCTGGTCGTACAGGGCGCGCCGCTGCGGGTCGCTCAGCACCGCGTAGGCGGCATTGAGCTGCGCGGCCACTTCGTGGGGGCCGCCCAGGTCAGGGTGCAGCCTCAAGCTGCTCATCAGCGCGCGGTAGCTGGCCTTGAGCACCTCGGCCGGCGCTTCCGGCTGGACATAGAGCTGGCGGTACAGGTTGCGGCGCTCGGGGCGGGGAGAGGCAGGCATGACGTGATTTCGGCCAACCGGCGCCATGATTCAGGGCTTTCCCTCGGAGGGAGGACGGCCACGGGCGCCGATCATCGCGAGGCGCCGGGCTGGTCCGTCCCGATGACATGCTGGCGCCCCCCCCTGGAGCTCGCCCATGAACGCCCCCTTGCCCGGCCAGCTGATGCCCGAGCTGCAGCTGCGCCCCGTCCCGCCAGCCCTCCTGCAGGCCTTGACCGACCGTTTCGGCGCCCGCTGCTCGACCGCGGCCGCAGTGCGTGAACAGCATGGTCGCGACGAATCACCCTTCCCGGCGACACCCCCCGAGGTGGTGCTCTTCTGCGAAAGCGCGGACGACGTGCAGGCGGCCGTCAGACTGGCCGCCGAACACCGCGTGCCGGTCATCCCCTTTGGCGTGGGCTCGTCGCTCGAGGGCCACCTGCTGGCTGTCCAAGGCGGCATCAGCCTCGATGTCAGCCGCATGAACCGGGTGCTGCACATCCACGCCGAAGACCTCACCGCGACGGTCGAGCCCGGCGTGACCCGTGAACAGCTCAACCAGGAAGTGCGCAACCTGGGCCTGTTCTTCCCGATCGACCCTGGCGCCAACGCGTCACTGGGCGGCATGGCCGCCACCCGCGCCAGCGGGACCAACGCGGTGCGCTACGGCACCATGCGCGAGAACGTGCTGGGGCTGCAGGTCGTCACCGCCCAGGGCGAACTGATCAGAACCGGCACCCGCGCCCGCAAGAGCAGCGCCGGCTACGACCTCACGCGCCTGATGGTGGGCAGCGAAGGCACGCTGGGTGTGATCACCGAGCTGACGGTGCGCCTGTACCCGCTGCCCGAGGCGGTCAGCGCCGCGGTGTGCCACTTCGACGGGGTGAGAGGCGCTGTCCAGGCGGTGATGCAGATCATCCAGATGGGTGTGCCGATCGCGCGGTGCGAGCTGCTCGACACCAACGCCGTGCGCGCCGTCAATGCGCAGAGCAAGCTGGGCCTGCGCGAGCTGCCGATGCTGCTGATGGAGTTTCACGGCTCACCGGCGGGCGTGCAGGAACAGGCGAAGACGGTGCAGGACATCACCGGCGAGCTGGGCGGGCAGGCCTTTGAATGGGCCACCACACCCGAGGAACGCTCCCGGCTGTGGACGGCACGCCACAAGGCCTACTTTGCCGGCATGCAGACCAACCCGGGCTGCCGCACCGTGACCACCGACACCTGTGTGCCCATCTCCCGGCTGGGTGAGCTGTTGATGGTGTCCATCCAGGAAGCCGACGCCAGCGGGCTGCCGTACTACATCGTCGGCCACGTCGGTGATGGCAACTTCCACCTGGCCTACCTGGTCAAGGACGGTGACCTGGCCCAGCGCGAGACGGCCGAGCGCTTGTCGATGCAGATGGTGCGCCGGGCCATTGCGCTGGAAGGCACCTGCACCGGAGAACACGGCATCGGGCTGCACAAGATGGGCTTCCTGCTGGAGGAAGCCGGCGACGGCAGCGTGGCCATGATGCGACAGATCAAGCGCGCACTGGACCCGCACAACATCCTGAACCCCGGCAAGATCTTCAGCCTGTGAGGCCAGGGGCCCTGCGCACCGAAGGCACGATCGCCCGGCTCGGCTTTCTTCCGTAACAACCGCTGTCATGCGCCACGCGGCGTTTGCCACACCCGCCCTGAGCCTGGCCACGGCGGTGCCGTCTGGCGCCTGGGCGGCGGCCCCCAAGGCCTTCCCGGCCAATGCCGTGCCGCCCGTACAGGCCGCGCAGGCCTTTGTCGAATGGGGCATCCAGCACGGCACAGCGAGGCTGACAATCTCCTGGCCGAGCGCTATGCCCGCTGTGTGGCGCTGGTGCGCCACAAGGACCTCTGGGACAAACGCAACGAACACGCCTTCCTGGACATTGGCTGGGGCGTCACCATCTCCGGCCCGCACCTGGTCGGGCGCATGACCAGCGTGCTGGACGTCAAGCCCGGCGAAAAGGCACTGGAGGTGGGCACCGGCTCGGGCTATCAGGCGGCCTACCTGGCCCAGCCGACCGACAAGGTCTGGACGGTGGAGATCATCAAGCCGCTGGCCGAACGCACACGCGCGGTCTACGACGCGCTGATCCGCCGCGGCTACAGCGAATACAAGGTCATCCAGAGCCGCCTCTCCGACGGCTACATCGGCTGGGTCGAGGCCGGCCCGTTCGACAAGATCATCGTCACCTGCGGCATCGACCACATCCTGCCGCCGCGGCTGCAGCAGCTGAAGGTGGGCGGCGTGATGGTGATCCCCGTGGGCGCGCCGGGCTCGCAGCGGGTGGTGCCGTCCTCGGTGGCGTTGGTGGCCGGCGCCATCATCGCGCTGCAGATCGGCATCATGCGCGCTGATGGTGGGAGCTAACCTGCTGGCGCAGCAGCTGCCCCTCAACCCCATCTTCCTGGTGGCCGACCCGATGCAGACGTGGCGCCTGGCCGCCATGTGGTGGCTGCCGCCCCAGGAGCTGATCGTCGTGCCGCTGCTGCTGTGGGCCGTGGGCAGCGCGCTGTGGTTCAAGGCGCTGCGCTTGCGGCGCGCGCTGGCAGCGCTGGGCGTGCTGGTGCTGGCCAGTGGTGGCGCTCACCTGCTGCTGCCCCAGGCGCTGGGCATTCCCAGCCTGGCCGTGTCCGAGTACAAAGGTGTCTCCTGCGCCCGCAAGTTTCCCGACAGCCAGCGCCCGCTGCTCGATCACTCGCCCTTCGGGCAGCTCGAGGTCTAGGCCAGCTCCTACCTGCACTTTGCGCCGGGCCTGTCGGACAACGCCGCCTTCAACCTGCCGAGCCTGCCGGAAAACGCCTACCTGGGCCTCTACATCGACGGTGACGGCCCCATCGGCCTGATTCGCCAGCTGGAAGGCGAACAAGCCGCCTCCTTCCGCTTCCGGCCGCCCGACCACACGGTGGTCCTGTGGGGCCGCCTGACCGACCCGCCGGGGATGCTCAGCCACGGCGGCATCAACGAGAGCACCCATGAGGCAGCCCTGCCTGTGGGTTCGGGCACCGAGGCGGTCGATGTCGGCGGCGGCCGGCTCAGGCCGTCGGTGGCTGAACGCTGAGGTGCCGCGTCACGTCGCCGCGGCCGTTGACACTCTCCAGCTGCACGCCAAAGCCCCACAGCCGGGCGACGTGCTTGAGCACTTCCTGTGCGTTGTCGTGCAGCGGCCGATCGTTGTGCTGGAAGTGGCGCAGCGTCAGTGAACGGTCGCCGCGCAGGTTGACATTCCAGACCTGGATGTTGGGTTCACGCGAGCCCAGGTCGTACTGGTGCGACAGCGATTCGCGCAGACGCCGGTAACCGGCGTCATCATGGATGGCTGAAATTTCCAGTTGGGCATCGGACTCGTCGTCGCGGATGGCAAACAGCCGCAGGTCGCGCATCAGCTTGGGGCTGAGGAACTGCCCGACGAAGCTCTCGTCCTTGTACTCGCGCATGGCCTCGTGCAGCACCGGCAGCCACGGCTTGCCCGCAAACTGGGGAAACCAGGCGCGGTCCTCGTCGGTGGGCCGTTCGCAGATGCGCTGCAGGTCGGTGTACATCGCAAAACCCAGCGCATAGGGGTTGATGCCCGAATAGCCTCGGTCGGACACCCTGGGCTGGTACACCACGTTGGTGTGTGACTTCAGCCACTCGATCATCACGCCGTCGGTCAGGTAGCCGTCGTCGTACATCGTGTTCAGGATGCGGTGGTGCCAGAAGGTGGCCCATCCCTCGTTCATCACCTGGGTCTGGCGCTGCGGGTAGAAGTACTGCGCCACCTTGCGCACGATGCGCACGAGCTCACGCTGCCAGGGTTCCAGCAGCGGCGCATTCTTCTCGATGAAGTACAGCAGGTTTTCCTGCGGCTCGTCGGGAAAGCGCTTGGCGTCGGCGGCGGTATCTTCCCGGTCGGCGCGGCGCGGAAGGGTGCGCCAGAGGTCGTTGACCTGCTGCTGCGCGTAGGCCTCGCGCTCCTGGCGCTCGGACAGCTCCTGGGCAAGGGTCTTCTTCGTCGGGCGGCGATAACGGTCGACCCCATGGTTGGCCAGCGCGTGGCAGGAATCGAGGAACAGCTCCACCGTTTCCAGGCCGTGCTTCTGCTCGCACTTGGCGACATAGTCCTTGGCATAGACCAGGTAGTCGATGATGGACGACGCGTCGGTCCACATCCTGAACAGGTAGTTGCCCTTGAAGAAGCTGTTGTGGCCGTAGGCCGCGTGGGCGATCACGAGGGCCTGCATGGCCATCGTGTTTTCCTCCATCAGGTAGCTGATGCAGGGGTTCGAGTTGATGACGATCTCGTAGGCCAGGCCCATCGCGCCACGCTTGTAGTTCTTCTCGGTGGCGATGAACTCCTTGCCGTAGCTCCAGTGGCGGTAGTTGACGGGCATGCCCACGCTGGCATAGGCATCCATCATCTGCTCAGCCGTGATGATCTCCAGCTGGTTCGGGTAGGTGTCCAGGCCAAAGCGATCGGCCGTCGCCCGGATGACACGGTGGTAATCCTCGACGAGCTCGAAGGTCCAGTCGCTGGGCCCAGGCAGGGGCTCGGCGGGCCGCTGCAGCAAGGGCCTGGGGCTCTCGGGAACGGCTTTGAGCGTGTAGTTCATGCGGCCTTGGCCCCCTCTTTCTTGAAGAGATCACGGAACACCGGGTAGATGGCACTGGCCTCCACCGCCTTGCGCATCGCAAAGTGCGGCTGCGCGGCCTGCAGCTGGGCGTACTCGTCCCAGAGGTTCTGTTCTTCCTCAGCCACCTGCACATAGGCGTAGTAGCGGCACATCGGCAGGATCTTGTCGGCCAGCAGCTCGCGGCAGCGGCCGCTGTCGTGGTGCCAGTTGTCGCCATCGCTGGCCTGGGCGCCGTAGATGTTCCATTCGCTGGGGTTGTAGCGGGCGCGGATGATCTCGTCCATCAGGACCAGCGCACTGGACACCACCGTGCCACCGGTTTCGCGCGCATGGAAAAACGCCTCCTCGTCCACCTCCTGGGCCTGCGTGTGGTGGCGGATGAAGACGATGTCGATCTTCTCGTAGTGGCGCGTGAGGAACAGGTAGAGCAGGATGAAGAAGCGCTTGGACAACTCCTTGCGCTGCTCGTCCATCGAACCCGAGACGTCCATCAGGCAGAACATCACCGCCTTGCTGGTGGGCACCGGAACACGGACACGGCTGCGGTAGCGCAGGTCGATCGGGTCCAGGTAGGGAATGCGCTTCAGGCGGGCTCGCAGGGCTTCGATACGGCTCTCGGCCTCGGCGATTTCCTGGTCAACGACAGGGTCGCCCGCCGAGCGCTTGAGCGTCAGGAGGTGCGCCTCGAGTTCGAGCAGGGCCGCACGCGACCCTGCTCCGATGGCCAGGCGCCGCCCAATGGCGCCGCGCAGGCTGCGCACCACATGCAGGTTGTTGGCCGTGCCGTCGTGGCTGTAGCCAGCGCGTTGGCTCTTCCATTCGGGCACCTCGGCCAGCTGCGTGCGCACGAGGTGCGGCAAGGCCAGGTCCTCGAAGAAGACCTGCATGAACTCTTCCTTGCTCAGGCCAAAGGTGAAGTCGTCTTCGCCCTCGCCCGAGTCGCTGGCCTGCCCCTTGCCGCTGCCCTTGCCCTGGCCACCGCCCTTGGGGCGATCGATGCGGTCGCCCTGGATGTATTCCTGGTTGCCAGGGTGCACCATCTCGCGCTTGCCGCCCTGACCGTGGCCAAAGACGGGTTCGCTGATGTCTTTCTTGGGGATGCGGATCTCTTCGCCGCGTTCGATGTCGCGGATGCCACGGCCATCGATGGCACGCTTGACGGCGTCCTTGACCTGCTCCTTGTAGCGGCGCAGGAAGCGCTCACGGTTGCCGATGGACTTGTTCTTGCCCGCCAGTCGTCGGTCGATGATGGATTGCAGCATCAGGTCACTCCACACGGGCCGGGCGCCGAGGCGCCCCACGCCAGCCGGCGCCCACCAGGGTGCCGGCCGACGCACTCGTCGGACGAGGTGTCCGCATGACTAGCTGGACTTGCGCACACGCAGGTACCACTCGCACAGCAGGCGCACCTGCTTGGGCGTGTAGCCCTTGTGCACCATGCGGGTGACAAAGTCCTCGTGCTTCTTGGCCTCGTCGGCGCTGGCCTTGGCATTGAAGCTGATCACCGGCAGAAGCTCCTCGGTGTTCGAGAACATCTTCTTCTCGATCACCGTACGCAGCTTCTCGTAGCTGGTCCACAGCGGGTTCTTGCCCTGGTTGTTGGCCCGCGCCCGCAGCACGAAGTTGACGATCTCGTTGCGGAAGTCCTTCGGGTTGGCAATGCCCGCAGGCTTCTCGATCTTCTCGAGTTCGCCGTTCAGCGACGCTCGGTCGAAGACCTCGCCGGTGTCGGTGTCGCGGTATTCATGGTCCTGGATCCAGTAGTCGGCGTAGGTGACATAACGGTCAAAAATATTCTGGCCGTACTCTGAATAACTTTCCAGATAAGCTGTCTGAATTTCCTTGCCGATGAACTCTGCATAACGCGTGGCCAGGTGTTCCTTGATGAAACCCAGGTACTTCTGTTCGACATCCGACGGGAACTGCTCGCGTTCGATCTGCTGCTCCAGCACGTACATCAGGTGGACGGGGTTGGCCGCCACCTCGGTGGTGTCGAAATTGAAGACCTTGGACAGGATCTTGAAGGCAAAGCGGGTGGAAATGCCGCTCATGCCCTCGTCAACGCCGGCGTAGTCCCGGTACTCCTGGATGCTCTTGGCGCGCGGGTCCGTGTCCTTCAGGCTCTCACCATCGTAGACCAGCATCTTGGAGTACAGCGACGAGTTCTCCGGCTCCTTCAGGCGTGTGAGGGCCGAGAACTGCGCCATCATCTTCAGCGTGCCCGGGGCGCAGACCGCCTGTGCCAGCGAACTGCCGCGCAGCAGCTTCTCGTAGATCTTGACCTCTTCCGACACCCGCAGGCAGTACGGCACCTTGACGATGTAGATGCGGTCCAGGAAGGCCTCGTTGTTCTTGTTGTTGCGGAAGGCCTTCCACTCGCTTTCGTTGCTGTGCGCGAGGATCACGCCGTCAAACGGGATGGCGCCAAAGCCTTCGGTGCCCTTGAAGTTGCCTTCCTGGGTGGCCGTCAGCAGCGGGTGCAGCACCTTGATGGGCGCCTTGAACATTTCCACAAACTCCAGCAGACCCTGGTTGGCCAGGCACAGGCCGCCGGAATAGCTGTAGGCGTCGGGGTCGTCCTGGGCGTAGGTCTCGAGCTTGCGGATGTCGACCTTGCCCACCAGGCTGGAGATGTCCTGGTTGTTCTCGTCGCCTGGCTCGGTCTTGGCCACGCCCACCTGCTTGAGGATGCTGGGGTAGCGCTTGATCACCTTGAACTGGCGGATGTCGCCGCCAAACTCTTCCAGGCGCTTGACAGCCCAGGGGCTCATGATGCGGTTGAGGTAGCGGCGCGGGATGCCGTACTCCTGCTCCAGCAGCGCACCGTCCTCGTCGACATCAAACAGGCCCAACGGCGACTCATTGACCGGGCTGCCCTTGATGGAATAGAACGGCACTTCCTGCATCAGCTGCTTCAGCCGCTCGGCGATCGAACTCTTGCCACCGCCCACCGGGCCCAGCAGGTAGAGGATCTGCTTCTTTTCTTCCAGTCCCTGCGCGGCATGGCGGAAGTAGCTGACGACCTGCTCGATGGCGTCCTCCATGCCGTAGAACTCGGCGAAGGCCGGGTAGATCTTGATGACCTTGTTCTGGAAGATGCGCGACAGGCGAGTGTCGTTGCGGGTGTCGATCTGCTGCGGCTCGCCGATGGCCTTGAGCATGCGCTCGGCGGCCGTTGCATAAGCCAGCGGGTTACGCTTGCATTCGGCCAGGTAGTCTTCGAGGGAGATTTCTTCTTCGCGGGTGCGCTCGTAGCGGGCGGCGAAGTGGTTGATGACGCTCATGACGCAGGGCCTCCAACGTGGCGGGTGAGGCAGCCACCGGCCGGGTGAGGCTGGCGGATGCCGGGAAGTTGTGATGGCGTCCTTGGGCGCAGTGCCGGGCACTGCGGGCCATGGGCGCCATCAGAGCTTTCCAACGGAGGCGGTGATGGAGCGTGTGGGGGCTGTCTCGGGTGTGTGTGTCGGGTCAGTGACCTGACTGTAGACCTTTGGCGTGAACCCTGCTGCAGGCATAGCGTCTCGCGTTCAGGGGGGTCGGGTTCCTTGGATCAAACGGGCGAACAGCGGCCACTTCATGCGGCGAGTCGGGCCCGCGGTATGAGAGCAAGCTTCATGCCTTGCCACGACTCGTGGCCCGCTTCAGTCTCAACGCGCGGGCTGGCGGTTGGCTGACAGGCGCCGGACGTCTGGGTGTAACGCGGTGCGACACTCGGCCCCATGAATCGCCACCTGCTGCTCCTGTCGCTGTGCCAGGGGATGTTCCTGACCCACAACGTGACCTTCATCGCCATCAACGGCTTGGTCGGGCTGGCCCTGGCGCCGTACGGATGGATGGCCACGCTGCCGGTGATGGGCTATGTGGTGGGCGGTGCACTGGCCGCCCCCTGGGTGGCACGCCTGCAGCGCATGCAGGGCCGCAAGCGAAGCTTCCAGTGGGGGCTGGTGGTGGCCATGGCCACCGCAGCGTTGTGCGCCTATGCCGTCAGCAGCCGGCAGTTCTGGCTGCTGGTGCTGGGCACCCTGCTGGCCGGCTTCTACAACGCCAACGCCGGCCTCTACCGCTTCGCCGGCCCTGAACTGGTGAAGCCAGAGTACAAGGAAAAGGCGCTGTCCTGGGTGCTGGCGGGCGGCATCATCGGCGCCTTTGCCGGGCCCAATCTGGCTCAGTGGACACGCCACTGGCTGGACGTTCCCTTTGCCGGCGCCTACCTGGCGCTGGTGGCGGTGTCGGCGGTGTCACTGCTGGCACTCAGCGCCATCCGTTTTCCTGAACACCAGCCCCCAGCGCCCGGGGCATCGTCAGGCCGTCCGTTGGCGGAGATTGCACGTCAGCCCATCTTCATCGTGGCCGTGCTGGGTGCCGCTGTCGGTTATGGGGTCATGAACCTGTTGATGGCCGCCACGCCGCTGGCCATGCAGCAGTGCAAGCACCCCTTCGAGAACGCCGCCCTGGTGCTCGAGTGGCATGTGCTGGGCATGTTTGTGCCGAGCTTCTTCACCGGGCACCTGATCAAGCGTGTGGGGGCCTTGCCGGTGATGGGCGCCGGGGCGCTGCTGAACATCGTCTGCGTGCTGATTGCGCTGTCGGGCGTCGAGCTGATGCAGTTTCTGGCCGCGCTGCTGGTGCTGGGCGTCGGCTGGAACTTCCTCTATACCGGCACCAGCACCTTGCTGACGCGCAGCTACACCCCCGAGGAAAAGAACAAGGCCCAGGGTGCCATGGACACTTGCGTCTTTGCCACGATGGCCTTCACGTCATTCGCCTCGGGTGCGCTGGTGACGACCCAGGGCTGGACCTGGCTGAATCTGGGTTCGTTGTTGCCCATTGCCGTGGTGTGTGTGGCACTGCTGTGGCTCACGCGGCATCCGTCGCAGCGCCGGAGCGCCTCGGCTGGGTGAGTCCATCCGGGCCGGCACCCGAGCCCGGCGATTGTCCTCGGGAGAACATTGATCATTCCGTTAGGCAACATGACGGCCTTGGACGGCATGTCGGTGATACCCGCACAAGGCCGCGGCCAAGCCGCGCCCGAAACCCAGGCCACACAGACGTTCAGGCGTCGCGTGCACCCAGGCGTTCGAGCAGGCCGTTGAGTTCTTCCAGCGTGCTGAACTGAATCGCAATCTCGCCCTTGTGCGGTGCTCGTTTGCCAGCCTGCAGACGGATGTCGACGGGCGCGGCCAGCTTGTCGGCCAACTGCTCTTCCAGCCGGGCGATGTCGCGCGGCTTCTCCTCCGGGGCGCGTGCCGCTGGCGCCGGGCCGCCGGCTACGCCGGCCCTCGCGGCGAGCCGTTCGGTATCGCGCACCGACAGCTTCTTGGCCACCACCTCGTGGGCTGCCAGGATCTGCCGGGCGGCGTCCAGCGGCAGCAGGGCCCGGGCATGGCCCATTTCCAGGTCACCCGCCATCAGCAGCTGTTGAACGGGAGCGGCGAGCTTGAGCAGGCGCAACAGGTTGGTGGCCGCGCTGCGGGAACGGCCCACCGCCTGCGCGGCCTGTTCGTGCGTCAGGCCAAACTCATCCACCAGCCGCTGCAGCCCCTGGGCCTCTTCCAGCGGATTGAGGTCCTCGCGCTGCATGTTCTCGATCAGCGCCATCACCGCGGCGGCTTCGTCGGGAACCTCACGCACCAGGACCGGGACTTCGTCCAGGCCCGCGAGCCGGGCCGCACGGAAGCGGCGCTCACCCGCGATGATTTCGTAGCGCCCACTGCCCACCGGCCGCACCAGGATGGGCTGCATGACGCCCTGCGAGCGGATGCTCTCGGCCAACTCGTAGAGCGAGCCCTCGTCCATGCGGGTGCGCGGCTGGTACTTGCCAGGCTGCAGGTGGACAAGCTTCAGCGCACGCGGCGCATCACTGCCGCTGGCGGCGGTGCCGGCAGAGACGGTGGGCCCGAGCAGGGCCTCGAGCCCGAGGCCCAGACCTTTGGGTTTCTTGGTGACCATGGTGACGCAGAGGGTCAGCGGTGCGCAGTGACAACACCCGCACAGCGACAAGTGGCGAAGTCCGCATTGTCGTTGCCGATGGGCCCGCGGCGTGCACCGTCGCCTTGCCGTATGCTTCCATGCGAGCCAAGGCTGGCCTGAGCGGGCCTGCAACCCCGCACGCCGGCACCCGCGCCCCCTCCCCACGCAGAAGGAACACTGATGAGCGCACGAGTCTTTGTTGATGGTCAGGACGGCACCACCGGGCTGCGCATCCACGAAGTGCTGGCGGAGCGCCGCGACGTGGAAGTCCTGCGCATCGACCCCGAGCGCCGCAAGGACCCGGCCGAGCGCGCCCGCCTGATCAACGCCGCCGACGTCGTCTTCCTGTGCCTGCCCGATGCGGCGGCCAAGGAAAGTGCTGCGCTGGCCACCCACCCCAGCACCTGCATCATCGACGCCAGCACGGCGCACCGCACGGCGCCGGGGTGGACATTCGGTCTGGCCGAGCTCACGCGCGACCACCGCGCGAAGCTGCGTGAGGCCAAGCGCATTGCCAACCCGGGTTGCCATTCCACCGGCTTCATCCTGCTGCTGCGCCCGCTGGTCGACGCCGGCCTGATACCCCGCGAGCTGCCCGTGCACAGCACGTCGCTGACGGGCTACTCCGGCGGCGGCAAGAAGATGATCGAACGCTACCAGGCCGGCGGACAGCCGGCCCTGCAGTCGCCGCGGCCCTATGCGCTGGGGCTGACGCACAAGCACCTGCCGGAGATGCAGGCCTACACCGGCCTGGCCGTGAAGCCGCACTTTGTGCCGGTCGTGGGGCCGTTCTACCAGGGCATGGGCGTGATGGTGCCGCTGCAGCTGTGCCAACTGGACCGCCGGGCGTCGGCAGCCAGCCTGCACGCGGCGCTGGAAGAGCGTTATGCCGGTGAGCGATTCGTCAAGGTGATGCCGCTGCGTGACCCTGCCGTCCTGGCCGAGGGCGAGTTTGACGTGCAGGCCTGCAACGGCAGCAACCGCGCCGAGATCTTTGTCTTCGGCAGCGACGACCAGGTCCTGCTGCTGTGCCGGCTGGACAACCTGGGCAAGGGCGCCAGTGGCGCTGCGGTTCAGGCCATGAACATCCACCTGGGCGTCGACGAGGGGCTGGGGCTGTAACGGGGCGCCCTTCCGGCGGCGCCTTGGGCCCGCCCTCGCGTCCGCCCACCATCATCCGCTGAGATCAAGCGTTAGCGGAACCGAGGTACTGGCCTCGCACGATGGGCCGGATGGGCTGGCCAGCCTTTGATGCCCAGGCCGGGTTCACCAGCTGGCCACACGGCGCACCAATTCATGCGCAAACTCGACATACGACACGGCACCCTTGGCGCTGGGGTCAAACACCACCCCGGGCTGGCCATAGCTGGGCGCCTCGGCCAGCCGCACGTTGCGCGGGATCACGCTGTTGAAGACCTTGTCGCCAAAGTGTGACTTGAGCTGCTCGCTCACCTGCGTCTGCAGCGTGATGCGGGGGTCGTACATCACCCGCAGCAGCCCGATCAGCTGCAGGTCACGGTTGAGGTTGGCGTGGACCTGCTTGATGGTGTTGACGAGGTCGGACAGGCCCTCCAGCGCAAAGTACTCACACTGCATCGGCACGATGACACCATGCGCGCAGCACAGGCCGTTCAGCGTCAACAGGCTGAGTGAGGGCGGGCAGTCGATCAGCACAAAGTCGTAATCAGCCTGCACGGGAAGCAGTGCAGTGCGCAACCGCTCGTTGCGCCGCTCCAGCGACACCAGCTCCACCTCGGCACCGGCCAACTCGCGGTTGGCGCCGAGCACGTCGTAGCCGCCCTTTTCGCTGCGCAGGCGGGCTTCAGCGACACCCACCGATTCCAGCAGCACGTCGTAGACACTGGGGTCCAGCGCTCGCTTGTCGATGCCCGACCCCATCGTGGCGTTGCCCTGGGGGTCGAGGTCGACCACCAGGACCCGCTGGCCAATACGGGACAGGCCCGCCGCCAGGTTGACCGTGGTGGTGGTCTTGCCCACGCCCCCCTTTTGATTGGCGATGCAGAAGATGCGCGTCATGACTGAACCAGTTTGATGCCAAAGGCGATGAGCAAGGCGCCGGCTGCTCGCTCCAGGCCCTTGGCGAGGCGACGATGCGCCTGGACCTGTGCACGCACCCGCTCGGCCAGCGCACACAGCAGCAAGCAGTAGACCGCCGTGATCACCGCGATGGTGACGGCCATCACCACAAAGGTGAGCATGCCGCGGTGCTGTGCAGGGTCGATGAACAGCGGAAAGAAGGCCATGTAGAAGACGATGGCCTTGGGGTTGAGCAGGGTGATGAAGAAGGCCTGCCGCAGGTAGTGGCCCACGTGGATGTGGACCACTGGCGCGCTGCCCTCCTTGGCCGTCATCAGCTTCAGGCCGATCCACGCCAGGTAGGCGGCACCCAGCCACTGCAGGCCCTGCAGCCAACCAGGGTGCGCCGCCAGCAAGGCGGCCACACCGGCGACGGCCAGCCACAGCAGGACCTGGTCACCCAGGATGACGCCCAGCGTGGCGGCAGCGCCGCCCCGCATGCCCCCTTTGGCGGTGGAGGTCAGCAGCGCCAAGGTGCCGGGCCCGGGCAAGGCCAGGAACAGCAGGATGGCGGCGCAGAAGGCGGGGTAATCGGCAATACCGAACATCAGGGCACCCAGGAGTAGTCGCTGAACGAAGACGCCGACTCCTCCCCTTGTGGGCCTGCAGCGCGCATCGCCGCGCCACCGCCCTGCCGGCGAACACCGCGGTCTGCCAGGCAACGCGTGGTGGCGCTCAACGGGGGGCGGCCGCTGAAGGACCTTGAGGGTGGGCCGTCCAGGCGGTCAGGTCAAAGCCCTGTGCCTGGAGACGGGAGCGTATCGCAGATTCATCGTCAGGCGACAGCCGAGGCGTGCGCGACAGCACCCACAGGTAGCGGCGGGTGGGTTCACTGATCACCGCATAGCGTCCGTCGTCGGGGCGCTGGATGACCCAATAGTCGCCCTCACCCACCGGCAGCCACCGCAGCCAACTGGGCAGGAAGCTCACGCGCAGCTGCGCAGGCCGAACCACACCTTGCTCAACCGGCCGCACAGTGCGGGCTTCACCCACGGCCTCGTCGAGGCTGCCATCGGCCTGGCGGCAGCGGTTGCGCACTTCGAGGCGTCCGTTGTCCTTCAGGCGGTAGGTGGCGGTGGTGTCGCTGACGCACTGTCGCTGAAAGCGGTTGGGGAAGAGTGCCACCTGGTACCAGGTGCCCAGGTAGGGTTGAAGCTGAAGCTCAGGGAGGGCGCTCAAGGGCACTGGAGTTGCTGTGCCGGCAGTGGTTGGAGTGGTCCCGGACTGTTGGGCGTATGCGGGCACCCCGGCCCAGAGCGTGGCGGCCGCCACGCCGATGGCGGTGCGGGTAACCAGCCTGCCAAGGCGGGCTGTCGTGACCGCATGAACATGCCGGCCCACAGCCAGGCGTGACGTTGAGGCGGACTTCGCCGCCAACAAGGAAGGAAAGGCGTCGAGGGGGTGCATGGTCGTGTCCGGTTCGTGGCGGCCGGTTGGACTGTAGTGCAGACGGGGTATCCACCCGGCGTCAGGCAGACGCGGGTCGCATCCAGACCAGGCACCGCTGGGCGTCGAGGCCCGGAACCTCCAGAGGTTCCACGTGAAACATCTGCACGTCGGTTGGCAAGGCTGCCAACTCGTCATCGGGCAGCCGCCCCTTCATCGCGACCCACTCCCCACCCGGAGCCAAGAGCGGCCGCGTCAGCGCCGTAAAGTCTGACAACGACGCAAACGCCCGGCTGGTGATCCAGTCGAAGCCGCCGACGGCACCGGCCCGTTGCGGCTGCGGCGCCAGGTCCTCCACCCGTGCATGCTCTGCGCGCAGATTGGGCAAGCCCAGCTCCGCCGCGGCCTGCCGCACAAAACTCGCCTTCTTGGCCACCGCGTCGACGCAACACACCTGCCACTGGGGGCAGACAACGGCCAGCACCACACCGGGCAGCCCACCACCACTGCCCACGTCGAGTACCTGCGCAGACGCACCGCCCTGCAAAGGCGCCGACGATGCTGTGGTTGCAGGATCAGATGGCAGCGGCGCCAGCCTCTGCTGCCAACGCCGGGCCATTGGCGGCACCACCGCGAGACAGTCCAGCAAGTGGTGAGTAAACGCCTCTTGCGGGCTGCGGATGGCTGTCAGGTTGTAGACCCGGTTCCAGCGCAGCAGCAGGTCCAGAAAGGCTTGAAGCTGTGAACGCTGTTCCGACGACAGCTCGAGCCCCCAGTGCTGAAGCGCCGTGTCGAGTCGGGCCGCGTTCTCAGGCAGCATCGTGTTGCCCAGGGGCGGCCGCCGGGGCCGCCAGGTTCTCGCTGTCTGTTGACGCCAAACCCGGCACCGCACTGCCGGCCTCGGTCAACGCACGCGCGCCCTTCAGCCGGCCCTTCTTCAGGTGAACCAGCAGCAAGGAGATCGCCGCCGGCGTCATCCCTGAAATGCGCGAGGCCTGCCCCAGGGTCTCTGGTTTGTGGCGGGCCAACTTCTGCCGCACCTCAAACGACAAGGCCTTGACGGCGGTGTAGTCCAGGTCCGCGGGCAGGACCAGGTTTTCGTAGGCTTGGGCCCTGGCCACTTCATCCTGCTGTTTGTCGATGTAGCCCGCATAACGTGTGGCGATCTCGACCTGCTCGATGACGGCTTGGGTCAGCAGAGGGTCACCCTCCATTTCCGCCAACAAGGTTTCACGTGAAACCTTGGGGACGTCTGAACGCGCCCCCGCACCGGCCGCCACTGCCGCCACTTCAGCGACGGTGTCGTACCCGATACCCGGCCGCCGCAACAGGTCCAACAGGCTGTGTTCGTGTTCCATCGCCTTGCCCAACAGGCGCTCGGCATCGGCCACCGGGAGCACGCCCGGGTGAACCCACACCGACTTCAGCCGCTCGGTCTCACGCGCGATGGCATCCCGCTTGCGGGCAAAGGCCGACCAGCGCTCATCGTCCACCAAGCCCAATCGCCGGCCCACCTCGGTCAGGCGCAAGTCGGCGTTGTCTTCCCGCAGCTGAAGGCGGTACTCGGCGCGGCTGGTGAACATCCGGTATGGCTCGGTCACGCCGCGGGTGATGAGGTCATCGACCAGCACACCGAGGTAAGCCTCATGGCGCGCTGGCAGCCAAGGGGCATCACCCCGCACCTGAAGCGCGGCATTCACCCCGGCAAACAGCCCCTGGGCCGCCGCCTCTTCATACCCGGTGGTGCCGTTGATCTGGCCCGCAAAGAACAGCCCGCCGATGTCGCGCGTCTCAAAGCTGGCGCGCAGCGAGCGGGGGTCGAAGTAGTCGTACTCGATGGCATAACCCGGGCGCAGAATGTGCGCCTGCTCCAGGCCGGCGATCGACTGCACCGCCGCCACCTGCACATCAAACGGCAAGGAGGTCGAGATGCCGTTGGGATAGACCTCGTGGGTGCTCAGGCCCTCAGGCTCGAGGAAGATCTGGTGGCTGGACTTGTCGGCAAAGCGATTGACCTTGTCCTCGATGCTCGGGCAGTACCGCGGCCCCACCCCCTCAATGACTCCGGTGAACATCGGGCTTCGGTCAAAGCCGCTGCGGATGATCTCGTGGGTCTTATCGCTGGTGTGGGTGATCCAGCACGGCACCTGCTGCGGGTGGTCACTGGCACGGCCCAGAAAGCTGAACACCGGGACCGGGTCCAGGTCACCGGGCTGCTCCTGCAGCCGGCCGTAATCGATGCTTCGCCCGTCGATGCGGGGCGGCGTACCCGTCTTCAGCCGGCCCTGCGGCAGCTTCAGTTCCTTCAGCCGGGCCGACAAGGCGACCGCCGGCGCGTCACCCGCGCGGCCCGCCGAATGGTTCTGCAACCCGATGTGGACCCGACCGTCGAGGAAAGTGCCCGCCGTGAGCACCACCGTGCGGGTGTCGAACCGGATGCCCGTCTGCGTGACCGCTGCCACCACGCGCCCGCCTTCGACCACCAGGTCATCCACGGCCGACTGGAACAGCCACAACCCTGGCTGGTTCTCGATGCGTCGCCGAATGGCGGCCTTGTACAGGACACGGTCGGCCTGCGCACGTGTCGCCCGCACCGCCGGACCCTTGGACCCATTGAGAATACGGAACTGGATACCGGCTTCATCGGTGGCGGTGGCCATCGCCCCGCCCAGCGCATCGACCTCCTTGACCAGGTGGCCCTTGCCGATGCCACCGATGCTGGGGTTGCAGCTCATCTGGCCCAGCGTCTCGATGTTGTGCGTCAGCAGCAGCGTCAAACAACCCATGCGCGCCGCGGCCAGCGCGGCTTCGGTACCGGCATGGCCGCCACCCACCACGATCACGTCAAAACTGCGGGGAAAACGCATGGGGTTCCTTGTGCGCGAGGCCAAACCCGCGATTTTAGGAACCTGCGTGCCGAGGCGCCAGCAGGGCCTTGAGGGCCAGCAACCCCGCCGCGGCCACACGGTACGTCACCCAATCTTCGCCCACCCTGAATGCGATGATGCCGTGGACGTCACCCAGGGCCATGAACTTGACCTTTGCTGGCGAAGCCCGCACCGCCGCCAGGCCGCCATGCGAGAGTTTTTGACAATCGCTGCGTTCTTTTTAATCGCAAAGCGCTATCAAAAGATTCACCCCAACCACCATGGAATGCCGACCGTCTTGCGGCGCCTGCTGCATCGCCCCCTCCATCTCGTCGCCCATCCCGGGCATGCCCAACGGCAAGCCCGCGGGGGTGCGCTGCATACAACTTGATGAACAGCTTCGCTGCCGCCTGTTTGGCGACGCTCGCCGCCCCGCCGTGTGCCGCTCACTTCAGCCCTCGCCAGGGCTGTGCGCTCAGTCGGCCGATGCTGCGCTGCAGGGGCTGATGCGGCTCGAACGCGCCACCGCGCCGTCACCCACCCCGCGCTGACCCGCGCGGGGGAACGCGGGCGACAGGGCGCCGCGCCGGCTCACTTCAGCGCGGCCGACCGCAGGCTGCTGGCCACATACACCAGGCACAGCAGGCACAGCACCAGGCAGACAACCAGGGCCGTGAGCGGGTCACCCACCGGGCTGGCTTCGCCCCGCAGCACCCGCGCCATCAGCACCGTCTGGCCCAGCGCCGGCACCCACAGGTGCCAGGGCTCCTCGCCGCTCTGGCTGAACATGCTGAACAGCGGCGTCAAGGACACCGCAAACAGCACCACCGCGGCATTCGCCTGGGCTTCCTTGAAGCTCTTGCAGCGAATGGCCACCGCCATCAGCAGCGCCGCCAGGGCACCCGCCAGGGGCAACAGGATGGTCAAGAAGCGGCCGGCCTCACCCAGCCCGTACTGGAACATGGCCGACACCGATTCACTCTTGACCAGCCACTGCGCCGGGATGAAGGACAGGCAGCTCAGCGCCGCAATCAGCATCGCCACACTGGCCACGGCCGCCCACTTGCCCAGCGTCAGCTGCACCGGCGTGGCCGGGTTCATCAGCAGCGGCTCCAGAGAGCCCCGCTCCCGCTCGCCGGCGGTGGTGTCCAGCGCCGCGCCCATGGCCCCATACAGCACGGCCATCAGCACACAGAAGGGCACGATGACCGCCAACTGGGCCGCGCGCGAGGCACGCGTGGCCACATCGCGTTCGTCCACCACGATGGGCTCCAGCAGGGCACTGGCGACCCCGCGCGAACCCAGGCGCAAAGCCGCCTGTTCCTGGGCGAAACCTTGCAAAAGACGCTGCACCCGCCCCACCCCGGCCTGGGCGCGCTGGTTGCCACTGCTGCTGACCACCTCCAGCATCGGCGGGTCGGCCGTGCGCAAGCCCTCTTCAAAACCCTCAGGCACCACCAGCACCGGCTCACCGAGCTTGCTGTCGCGCAGCAGCCGCTCGAAGTCAGCCGGCGGGGCCTCGATCACATAGGTCTGGCGCTCCAGGTAATTGCGCAAGGTCGGGGCGTGCTCGATGCCCTGCACCACCAGCTTGCGCGCCTCGGCGCGCTGCTCCAGCCCCGCGACCAGCGACGAGATCAGCAGCAGCGCCAGCGGCCCGAGCACCACCGAGCTCAACAGCACGATCAGCAAGGTGCGCCGGTCGCGCAGCGCATCCAGCAGCTCCTTGGTGAAGACCGACCAGGCCACACGAGACCCGGTCATGGCTGCCGCTCCGTGCCGGCAAAGGCCAGGCGCACAAAGGCGTCCTCGAAGTCGTCGGTGCCGGCCTGCTGCGAGAGTTCGGCCACCGTTCCCTGGGCAACCGTCTTCCCGTGGGCGACCACCACCACGCGGTCACACAGGCGCTCCACCTCCTGCATGATGTGGGTCGAGAAGACGATGCACTTGTGGTGTTCATCCCGCAGCCGGCGCAGCACCTCGCGCAACGACCGCGTGGCCAGCACATCGAGCCCGTTGGTCGGCTCGTCCAGGATGATGTTGGGCGGATCGTGGATCAGGGCGCGAGCCAGCGAGGTCTTCATGCGTTCGCCCTGGCTGAAGCCGTCGGTGCGGCGGTCCAGCAGCGGGCGCATGTCCAGCGCCTCGGCCAGTTCGTCGATGCGTTGCTCGGTGCGGCCTGCGTCCATGCCCTGCAGCCGCGCAAAGTAGCGGATGTTCTCGCGCGCGGTCAGCCGCGCATACAGGCCTCGGGCGTCTGACAGCACACCCAGGCGCGCCAAGGCCGCCGCGGGCTCGCGGGCCACGTCTACGCCATCCACCTGCACGGCACCCTCGTCAGGTCGGATCAAGCCTGCCACCATGCGCAGGCTGGTGGTCTTGCCAGCGCCGTTGGGGCCCAGCAGGCCCAGGATCTGGCCATCGGCCGCCTGGAAGGCCACCCCTTGCACGGCGTGCACGGTGCGCGTGCTGCGCCGCCAGGGCAGGCCACCGGCCTGCACAAAACGCTTGTGCAAGGACTGCACGTCGATCATGGCCGCTCCTGCCCGCCGCCCTGGCCCGCCGCAGACGCGGCGCGCGTCGCCGGCTGCACCGGCTGGAAGATGGTGGCGCGCGGCACCTGCTGTGCGCAGCTGAGGTCGGTGGCCAGCGCGGCGGCAGGGTCGTCGGCGTCGATGAAGCGGTGCACGGCATCGCGCAGGCAGGGCAGGCTCATCACACCGTGGCCAGCACCAGGCACCACCCGGTGCCGAGCCTGCGCGCCCAGCGCCTGCGTCACGCGCTCGCCGTGGCGCGGGGGCGTGGCCGGGTCAGCGCCCCCACTGAAGACCAGCACCGGTGTCTTCGCCGGTGGCACGGTGTAAAACGCGTCGGGAATGGTCGCCCGCGGCCAATCGGCGCAGGCGCGCCGGTACAGGTCGGAGAAGCCCGAACCCCCGGGCGCCATGCGCGGCACGTCCTCGGCGCAGACCACCGAAAAGTGCTGGCCCATGGCCAGCCGCGTGGCCCGCGAGCGTCCGCCGCCCAGGCTGCTGGCCAGGCCCAGCAAGGGCGCAAAGCGGCCTTGGGACGCCTCGTGCAAGGCCTGTGGAAGCGCAGCGGTCAGGCTGGGCACGTACAAGGGCAAGCGCACCCAGCTCGTGAGCATGTCGGGTGTCAGCGTGACGGTTTCCTGCACCGCGGTCAGCGGGTGCGTCAGGATGACGGTGCGTGGCAGGCTGGCCAGCAGGCCGTCCCACTTGGGCCGCAAGGGGCCATACCGGGCCGCGCACATCGCATCGGCATCACAGGCAGCAAACAGCGTCTTCAGGGCGGTCTGCGTGTCCTGCCCGAAGCTCTGCGGCAGCACCATGTCAGGCGGTGCCACGCCGTCCAGCACGGTGCGGCGCACCCGTTCGGGAAACTGCCGCTGGTACTCCAGTGCCGCGCGGGTGCCGTAAGAGGCGCCCACCAGGTTGATGCGGGGGGCCTGCAGCGCCGCGCGCACGGCGTCCAGGTCGGCCATCGCCACGGTGGTGCTGTAGTGCTGCAGCTGGCCATGGGGCAGGCGCTGCAAGCGCTCCCGGCACTGGGCCAGTTCACGCAGCTGGGTGTCGATGCTGGCATCGGCCAGCGGACGACCGGGGCTTTCATCGCCGCAGTCCAGTGGCGCACTGCGTCCGGTGCCGCGCTGGTCCACCAGGACCAGGTCGCGGCGGTTCAGGCTGCGCGAGAACTGCCGGGCCACCATCGGCGCCAAGGACACTGCGCTCTGGCCAGGGCCACCGGCCAGGAAAACGATCGGGTCTGGCTTCTTGTGGCGGGCCAGCGCTGGAAGCACCACAAACTGCACGTCAATCTGCGGCCCCGACGGTACGGCGGGGTCCAGAGGGCGCGGCAGGCTGCCGCACCAGGCGTCCTGGGACAAGCCCTTGAGGCGGCAGGGCTTGAGCAAGGGGTCTGGCCCAGGCTGTGCCCATGCACCACCGGCTAGGCCCAGGCCCGCCAGGGCCATCAGCACCACCCAACGCCACCGGCGCGGCAGCGGCCAGGCGGCGGCGCCTGGCCAGGCGCGTGGAGGGCGGTGGCCCGCTGGGTCAGCGTGGGTGCTCATCAAGGGTGATTCTCGGCCCGGCATTGCACCACCTTGAATGCTCACGACAAATCTCCCCGGCCACTGCCGCCCCACTTGCGCGTAACGTCGCCGGCTTGTGCTGCTTTTCCACTGCGGAAGGACCCACCATGAAGCTCTACTACAGCCCCGGCGCCTGCTCACTCAGCCCGCATATCGCCCTGCGCGAAGCCGGCCTGCCCTTCGACGCCGTGCTGGCCAGCACCAAGACCCACCAGCTGGCCGATGGCACCGACTTCTACACGCTCAACCCCAAGGGCTACGTGCCGCTGCTGGAGCTCGACAACGGCGAACGCCTGTCGGAAGGCCCGGCCATCGTCCAGTACATCGCTGACCTGGCACCAGAGTCCGGCCTCGCCCCGCCTGCCGGCACGATGGCGCGCTACCGGCTCATCGAGTGGCTCAACTTCATCACCAGCGAACTGCACAAGGGTTTCAGCCCCTTGTTCAACCCGGCGATGCCGGACGAAGGCAAGGCGCTGTACCGCGCCAAGCTGCAGGACCGCTTCCGCTGGGTGGACAGCCAGCTCGAGGGGCGCGACTACCTGCTGGGCGACCGCTTCACCGTCGCCGACGGCTACCTGTTCACCGTGGCCGGCTGGGGCCACCTGGTGGGTGTGGACCTGTCGGCCTACAGCCGCCTGGTCGCCTTCCTGGCGCGTGTACGCGCCCGCCCGGCCGTGCAGGCGGCGCTGCGGGCCGAAGGTTTCCTGAAGTAAGGAGCACGACGCAGAGGGGGGGGGGGCCGCAGGCCGTGTTCAGGCCGGCTTGAGCACCCGCTCGCACGCGGCCTTCTGCGCATCGGCGCTGTCCAGCTTGCCGCACACGCCGTCCAGCTGTCGGCGCAAGCGCTGCAGCACGGCGGCGTGCTGGCCGGACTCGTTCCACTTCTGCAGCTGGGTGCCCACCCGCTGCAGGGAACGCGCGCTGCGTTCGTAGAACGCCGCCTTGTCCTGGGCAGCATCCGTCAGCACTGCGCTGACGGCGCGCTCGATGCGCGGGGCGTCCTGTGGCGACAGCTCCACCAGGGCCGACACGTAGCTGGCGCCCCACTGCAGCCGCGTGGCCGGCCCGCTGGATTGCTGGTAGGCCTGCTCGTACCAGCGCAGGGCCTCTTCCTTGCGGCCCAGGCGCCGCGCATTGCCACCCAGCTGGCTCATCAGGTAGTAGGGCGAGTGGCTGCGGCTCAGGTTGGCCTTCAGCAAGGCGTCGCTGTCGGCCCACAGCCCAGCCTGGGAAAGCAGGTGGGCGGCCGAGGTGATCACGCTCTGCCGTTCGTAGCCGTCGGTGATCTCGCGGTCCATCCGGGTGCTGAGCTCACGCACCTCGCGCAGCAAGGGCTCGGGCAGCTTGGGCTGGGTGTCCGTGCGGGCGGTGTCCACCCGCGCCACACTGACACGGGCCAGCAGCGCACTGAGCCGGTCATCGCGGGAGAGGCTCTGGTCGGCCTGCAGTCGGGCGAGCGCCGCGTCAAACTGCGCCCCCAGGGCCTTGCGCTCGGGTGATTCGGCCTCGGTCAGGGCCTTGAGCATGTCGTCGGCACCGTACAGCAGCACGTCCACCTGGGCCCGCGCGACCGCGGGTTCGCTGAGCACCCGTTGCACTCGCTGGCGCAGCGCAGCATCGGGTTTGAGGCCCTTGCCGTCGTCGCTGGCCGCCAGTGCCTTCAGCCACAGTCGCATGGACGTCTCGGCGTCGGCCACGCTGCCGCTGCGCGAGGCCAGCTCGGCCAGCAGGGCGGGCCGGTCATTGGCCGGCACCAGCTGGTCTTCGTCGATCTCCCAGCCGTAGTAGGCCAGCAACCGCCATTCGTTGGCACTCAGCGTGCGGCCTGCGCGCGCGTCGGCGAGCACGGCCTTGATCGGGCGCCCACCCGCCAGGGCGTTGCGCATCACGGCCAGGATCTGCGCTGGCTCGGCTTCGCCGGGCAGGCGGCTGAGCTCCGCGCCACCGGCGTCAAAGACGATGACGGTGGGGTAGCCGCGCACCTTGAAGCGGGCACCCAGCTTCTGCGCGCCGGGGCGGTCGCCATCCACGTGCACCGCCAGCAGCGAACGCGCCTGCACGGCAAATTCCTGCTGGTTGAAGAAACTGGCCTTCAGCCGGTTGCAGGGTGGGCACCAGGTCGCGCCCCAGTACAGCAGCAAGGGCTTGTTCTCGCGGCGCGCCTGGGCCAGCAGGCGGTCGACGTCGGCATCCACCGCCGCGGCCTGCCAAGCGACATTGGTCGACGGAAACGATGGCGCGGCCGGGGCGGCCACCGCCGCCGGGTTGGGGTGGGCTGTCAGCGGCACCAAGCTGGCGGCCAGCGTCAGCGTCAATGCCACGGCGCGCCACGACCGAAGGCGCGGGGGGCGTGGCCACAGCACGGCGGACTGGTCAGGGGCGACAACTCGGTTCAGGGCAGCGGTCATGGCGCTCAGGTCAGGGGCAAGACCTGGATTACAGCAGCCCCTGCTCATCAGCGTCCAGTGCAGGTTCGGCGTTTGCCCTGGCCAGGCTCATCCAGGTGCCAAACGACAGGGCCACCGCCCGGCGCGGCGCCGGCCGCAGGACCTCCAGCGCGCCAAAGGCCTGCGCCCCCGGCTCTGCCGCCACGCTGGCGGGACCGCGGTGTGCCAGCATCACACCGCAATCCGGCGGCACGTCGTCAGCACCGCCCACGCCGGCCGCCAGCACATACCAGCACTCACCCCCCAGCGCCAGGTAGGCCTTGCGCTTGCGCACCTGGCGCAGGTCGGACAGCAGGTCGGAACGGCGCACCTTGATCTCGTGCACCACGGGCTGCAGGTAGGCCTCCACCGTGGTGTGGCGCACCGAGAAGACGTCGGGCATGGCCATCACCCACTGCACGGCGGCACCTGAGCGGCCCACGACCGGATCGCACCCCATGGCCTCGTCGCCGTCCACCTCAGCATCCCCGTCGCGCCGGTCGGCCGACTCGACAGGCCCATCCACCAGCGGCGCCCGCAGGCTGAGCCCACGCCAGACGATGCGTCCGGCCCGCTGCATCTCACGCGCGACCCGTGCCACCAACTGCTCGTGCTCGTCACGCGCCGCGCGGTTGTGCTGCAGAGTGTGAACCAGCTGTTCGACGCCGGCGTCCGTCACCCGCAGGCTGTCGCGCCCATGGGCGTCGCGCACCCGTTCCAGCCAGCCGCTGGCCAGCAGTTCGGCCTCCAGCAGGTCCTGGCAGGGCCAGCCCGCCGAGCGCCAGATGTCGCGCAGGCGGCGCCGGTGGGCCAGACCGAGCTTGAGCGGGGACAGCGAGGGATTCAGCGACACAGCCACAAGCTTACCCAGAACGCTGTGCTCAAAGCCTTTCACACCGGCGACCGCGGCGTCGGCTTAGGATCTGCGCATGGACAACCCTGCACTCCCCTTCACCCCGCGCCGCGTGGAGCGCCTGATCGCCGGCCAGGCCACCAGCGACGGCGATGGCGTGCGGCTCACCCGGGTACTGACACAGAACCTGCAGCGCCGCCTCGACCCCTTCCTGATGCTCGACGCCTTCGGCTCCGACAGCGCCAGCGACTACATCGGCGGCTTTCCCGACCACCCCCACCGCGGCTTCGAGACCATCACCTACATGCTCGAGGGCCGGATGCGCCACCGCGACAGCGCCGGCAACGAAGGGCTGCTGGTATCGGGCAGCGTGCAGTGGATGACCGCCGGCCGCGGGGTTGTCCACAGCGAGATGCCCGAGCAGCAGGAAGGCCGCATGGCGGGTTTCCAGCTCTGGCTGAACCTGCCGGCCCGCGACAAGCTGTGTGCCCCCTGGTACCGCGACATCAGCCCGGCCGAGCTGCCCGAGGCACAGGGCCCGGGCCTGCGTGTCAAGGTGATCGCCGGCCAGGCGCTGGGGGTGCGGGGCCTGATCGACCGTGCCGCCACGCAGCCCACCGTGCTGGACATCCACCTCGATGCCGGCGCCAGCCTGGAGCAGCCGCTGCCGGCCAGCCATAACGTCCTGGTGTATGTGTACCAGGGCCACGTGGACATCGCGGGCACCCCGGTGCCCGCCCAGCGCATGGCCATCCTGGCCAACCCGTCAGCCGATGACACCTCGCCAAGCGGCGTCCGGCTGCAGGCCACTCAAGGCGCCGCGCGTGTTCTGCTGGTGGCGGGCCAACCGCTGAACGAACCGATTGCCCAGTACGGCCCCTTTGTGATGAACCGCCAGGAAGAGCTCTACCAGGCCCTGGACGACTTCCGGCGCGGCGTGCTGGCCTGACGCACCGCGCGGCAGTGACCCGCCCAAAAAAAAGACCCCCGCAGCCTGGCGGCTGGGGGGGCCAACTCTGGAGGACGAATACAGAGTCAAACCATGCGTGTCGATCCTGTCGGGTGTTTCGGGCGCTTCAGGCACGCGCCTCAGGCAGACTTGGCGGCCTTGACCGGCTCATTGGCGGCCGCAGCGCGCGCCGGCACGGTGGGCTGCTGCTGAGCCCAGCCGGCAGAGGCTGACGTGTCCTGGGTGGCCAGGCCGTCCACACCCACCAGCATGCCGAGTGTCATCACCACGGCAAAGGTGACTGCAGTGAAACGTTGGCTGAAGGTGGCGTTCATGGTGTGTCCTGTGAGGCCGCTGGGGGCCAGTGGTGTGTCGATGGGTGGACTGTAGAAAGCACGCCCACTGCCCGCCACCGATGTGCGACAGGCTGCGGACAAGACGCGATGAACCGCACCCGCACGCGATGGATGGTGCGCCCCAGCGGCCTCACGGCGTACCCAAGGCGGTGCCGAGCACTGGGCCCGGTGTGGCGTCAGCAGCCGTGTCCGACACCACGCTGTCCCGCGGGCCGGGCGGCAGGGCGATACCGGTCGACCCAGCCTCCTCGACGGGCCACTCGGGCCACTCCGTCACCTGCAAGCCGCTGGCCAGCGCAGCGCTGCTGGCATGCCAGCCGGCTTCAGCCTCGTCATCGCTGGCGGCCTGCGTGTCGGGGGCAGCGGGCGAAGCCATCGCCCAGGGCATGCCCGGGTTCCAGGCTTCACTGCGCCGTGGGCGCGGCGGGGGGTCGGCACGGCCGGGCAGCACGGCGCGGCACCACTGGCCAAAGGACGAGACGCGTTTCATCGGGGGCCCCAACAGCTTGGGCAGATGCCCCGGCGCAGGCCGATGGCTCCACCCTGTCTTGAAGGGGCCCATCGTCAGTCACAGCACTGGCGTGCCGTTCACCCCCATGGCCGGCCAACCCGGGGGCACCCGCCGACACCCCCTGCCGGGCCGCCCTCTGGCAGGGCCATGCGGCCACTTCCTCGCGGGCCGACGACCGTGGGTGCCCTTCCCCTCCATGTCCTCCTTG